>JAAYAR010000105.1 GCA_012719235.1 Clostridiales bacterium | reverse complement strand
TAATCACTAAGGTCATAAAGTTCCATCTGGAGGTACAAGATTTGCGAGAAATCGATCTGAGCGAGGTGCTGCATATCCTGCTGCGCAGGGTATGGGTCATTATCCTGAAGATGCTGGTGGCGGGAGCTGCCGCGCTCGCAATAACGCACTACCTGATAACCCCGCTGTATACGGCATCGATAAAGCTGTATGTCAACAACACCAGCGAAACGAAATACGACATTACCTCGAGTGACGTCAGTGCCTCCCAGTCGTTGGTGCGGACCTATATCACCATAATCAAGAGCAACACCGTGATCAACAAGGTGATAGAAAAAACAGGCGCCGACTATTCCCCCGGCCAGCTGCGCGGCTTTTTGTCAGCGGGAGCGCTAGATAATACCGAGGTTTTACAGGTGTCCATCACGATGCCTGACCCCGAGCAAGCCTACAGGATAGCAAACGCGATAGCGGATACGGCGCCGGATGTTCTGGCGGACATCGTATCCGGCAGCTCGGTAAGGATAGTCGACAGGGCGTACCTGCCACAGACTCCGTCATCACCGAATTATATGAGAAACATCGTAATAGGCCTGGCTGTCGGCTTTATACTTTCCTGCGCAATACTGATCGCCACGGCTTTACTTGATACGCGGATCAAAACCGAAGCCGATCTCAATATGATCTCGCCGCTGCCTGTTCTCGGCGCTATCACGGAATTCGGTTCGGCCAATAATGCGGGATACGGTTACGGCTACGGCAGCAGCTCCGGTCGTCAAAGGCGGGTGTCAAAATGAAGAAGCGGCAAAACAGGTCAAGATCCGGCGGCAGCTACAGCGCTGTCGACATCAAACAGGACCGTAAAAGGATCCTCGGCTCGACTACGTCTTTCACCACGGTGGAGGAGTATAAGACGCTGCGGACGAATCTGATATTCTCTACAACGGAAGAAGGCAGCAAGATCATCGGCATCACGAGCGCGGAGAGCAAAGAGGGCAAGAGCATCACCTGCCTGAACACAGCGATAACCTTTGCCGAGGCGGGGAAAAAGGTGATCGTCCTTGACTGCGACCTTCGCCTGCCGACGATATCGCGGCTGCTTGGTATCCGGGGCACGCCCGGTGTGAGCAATCTGCTGGTGAACATCAATACCCTGGATGAAACCGTCCAGCATGTTCAGCTCAGCAGGGCCGCCATCGACGTTATACCCTCCGGAGACATCCCTCCGAATCCTTCCGAGCTCCTCGGATCGGACAAGATGTCCTCGCTGCTGAATGCGCTCACCGGGATGTATGATTATATTTTTATCGATACACCGCCGGTAGGCGCCGTGTCCGATGCGGTGGTCTTATCCAAGATGCTTACAGGCTACATAATAGTCGTGCGCTCCGGAAGGACCGAACAGGCCGCGCTGAGCAACGTGCTGAGCCAGCTGGAGTACGCCGGCGCAAATCTGCTTGGCTTTGTATTGAACGGAATATCCGAAAAGGAGCTGCGCAGGTACGGCAAATATTCGTACAAGTACGGTAAATACAGGTTGTACGGCCGGTACAGGTATTACGGGCAGTCGCTTACGTCCCGGGATAAACCCCCGGCCGATGAAGAGAAATGACAGATTTTCATGCGCATGTCCTGCCCCGCATGGACGATGGCAGCAAGAGCTTAGAGGAATCAAAGGAACTGCTCATATCCACCTGTGCTCAGGGGATCGACGTGATATGCGCCACTCCGCACTTTGACAGCAACATAGAATCCGCGGACAGCTTTCTCAAAAGAAGAGCGGCCGCGCACACCGCGCTTTCAGAGAGCTGCGCCGGACTGCAGATACCCAGACTCGTATTGGGCGCCGAAGTCTCGTTTTTCGTCGGAATGAGCGGGAACGATGAACTCTCAAGTCTCTGCATAGGTGGCAGCAGGTGTCTGCTTATAGAGATGCCTTATTTCACATGGACAGCGGGAATACGCACCGAGATATATTCGCTTTCGACCAATCTTTCGCTGATACCGATCCTGGCGCATATAGAGCGTTATCCGGAATTCTCGTCCGACGATAAGCTGGCCGATCTGTTTGAGATAGGCGCCCTGCTGCAGATCAACGCGGAAGCCTTTGCTTTCACCCGTACGCGAAAACGCGCTCTCGAGCTGTTCAAAAGCGGACTCTGCGTGCTTGGATCCGATTGTCACGGCATCAAAAGAAGGCCGCAGAATATGGGAGCCGCCGCAGCGGTCATTGAAAAAGCTCTCGGCGCGAAACGCTCGGCCGATATCTTCAGCCGGTGCGACGAGCTGCTCGGCACGTAACGACAACCCGCATTAGGCAGGCGCATCTATCGACCATACACCATACATATAATTGTAACGCACCCGCTTTCTCCGTCAAACCGGAGCCGGCAGGTGCGTTTTCTTGCAG
>JAAYAR010000104.1 GCA_012719235.1 Clostridiales bacterium | reverse complement strand
GTCGTCGGAGGCGGGATAGCCGGTATGGAGGCCGCGATAACCTGCGCGGACCGCGGGCACGATGTCGTCCTGTGCGAGAAGTCCGGCACGCTCGGCGGAATTCTGCGATGCGAGGACAACGTGCCGTTTAAAAAACATCTGCACGAGTACCTCGATCTGCAGGCCAGAAATATCGAAAAGCGCGGCATCAGGGTGCTTCTGAACACGGAGGTAACGAAGAAATTTGCCGAAGACATGGAACCTGACGTGATCATAGCCGCGATCGGGGCGAAACCGCTGGTACCGGCAATCCCGGGTATCGGGCACGCGGTCGGAGCGGCGGACGTATACAAAAACCCCGGCATAGCGGGGCAAAAAGTCGTTATCCTGGGCGGCGGACTCGTCGGCACCGAGCTTGCGATCTATCTTGGCGACCTGGGGCGCGACGTCTCCATCGTAGAGATGCTGCCGAATTATAATGTCGGCGACAACATCCTCCACGGTATGGCTATCGGTATCGAGCTGAACCGCCTGGGCACTGTTCTTGCGCTCGGGACAAGGGCCGTAGAGATTAACGACAGAGGCGTCGTCGGCGAGAACTCAGACGGAAGGACGCTCTTCGAAGCCGACACGGTGGTCAATGCGCTCGGGATGCTGCCGAGACATGATGAAGCCGAAGAACTGCGCTTCTGCGCCCCGGTATTCCACCAGATAGGCGACTGCCTCGCTGCAAAAAACATATATGAGGCCACCCGCATGGCGCATCAGACAGCGCTGGATATCGGGCAATATTAAGAAAATGACATACTTCGCGCCTCCGGGGCCCGCCGGGACCGCATTGCGGACGCGAAGCCTCCGGCATCATCCGGTATGTATCGGAGCAATAATGAAATGGGTTTCGTTGAAAAATGCGCACGGGGCAAGCGATTATCGGGCAATTTTTGAAACCCGGCTATAGAATATATTATCGTCGCTTTGTCCCTTATTTAATTTGCTTATAAGCCCCAAAAATATTACAATTTCCGTTTTCTCCGCTTTCGTTATAGAATATTAAAGAACGCAGGATCCTTTCCTTTGATACTTCAGCCGCGGCAGCGAGTTACATGTACGCAGATTTAAGTATGCGAATAGCTGCCCGAGTGCCGGAGCATATCGGACCGGAGACTGTGTCTTGCCAACAAATGCAGCGCGATCCGGGAAGCGGCGTCTATCGCTGACCGTTATTGTCCTCAGGGATGACCGGGCAGCTGTTCCCGTAAATTTCTTTGATCACCCGTATAAAGAAGTCGGCCGAGCGGTTATCCCTGCCTTTTCTCCAGGCGGCTACGCAGTTCACCCGGAATTCCTCCGCCCCGAACAGCAGACATCTGATGTGTTCCCGCGGGTAATACTGCACGATCGAGTAAGGCAGGATAGAAAATCCCATCCCGGAGTCGACCGCCGTGAGAGCGTCCTGCATATGGCTGCACGTGTGCCCGTAATGAGGCACATAGTTTCTTGTCAGAAACACACGCTGTATATTCTCCATGAGCAGGGGCGTTCCGTATGTATTCAGCCCGATGTACTGGAGTCCGTCCAGGAAAGATAGATCGCTTAAATCATCCGGGGCGGGATAGTTCTCAGGGATGACCAGACAGAGCCTGTCCTGATTCGTCACGACGTAATCAAACAGATCGGAGCCGTTTATAGTCTTTTCCGCCACGAAACACACGTCAAAGTTGCTTTTGACCAGATATTCCTCACTGAGCCCCAGAAGCGCGACGTTCGTGTTTACAGGAATCGCCGGATACTGCTTTGAGAACTCTGCCAGGCACCGCATAAAGTCTACCCTGCACGTCTCGGCGACACAGACGGACACGCTTCCGCGCTCTCCCTGTTTATATCTTTTTATCTCGATTTCCGCGTTGTGATGCTCGGCCAGGACCCTGTTCGCTATCGGAAGAAAGAACTCTCCGCCTTTGCTCAGATGCAGTTTTTTTCCTTGCCTTGAAAACAGTTCTATACCCAGCTCCTGCTCCAGCAGGCTGATCTGGTGGCTTATCGTCGGCTGGGAAACGAAATTGCTCCGGGCCACTTCCGAAAAATTCAGCGAGTTTGCAGCCGAGATGAAATATTTCAGGCGTTGACTGTCCATAAATGCACCTTTTTTCGTCCGTTATATTTCTTAATATAACATCATTTTGCAGTCCTCTCAATACCGCTCAGTTCTGTGTTCAGACGAGTCAAAACCAGTATCCCCGCTGTCTCTCACCCATGCGGTACCTAATCGTACCATAGATGTTACAGGCACCTACGGGCAAAAAGCCGGAGATAAAATAATAAAAGGAGTGTAAAAATGAAAAAAGCCATAAGAACACTATGCCTGATCATGAGCATAACCATGCTGCTGACGATCCTGGCATCCTGCGGGCAGAAGGCTTCCGAAAAACCGGGCACCGAAACCGGCACGCCGTCTACCAGCAGTGCACCCTCAGCGACACCGACACCGAACACACCGCCGCCCCCGCCGGATGATGAAAACGTCAAATATGCGGAAGAACTTGACGTTATCATCGACAACAACAAGATAGCTGTTATCAACCCGTTCCTTTCAGCGTCAAACACAAGCCCAACCACCTGGGTATTCAACATGATCTACGACAAGCTCGTCTACGGACTCGGGGAAGGCGAATACGGCCCCGGCCTGGCGACGTCCTGGGACACCGAAGACTACAAGACGTTTATTTTTAAGCTTCGCGACGACGTGTACTTCCATAACGGCGAGCATTTCACGGCCGATGACGTTATCTATACGATCGAACAGGCCCGTGCTGCCGAGGGAGCGCCGGTCCATGACAGATGGGCTGATGTTGAAACCGCGACCGCCGTGGATCCCTACACCCTTGAGATCGTACTGAAGACCGTAAACGTCGACTTCTTCTACAATATCTCACAGCCGCAGTCCGGTATCGTCAACGAGAAAGCCATGACCGAGGACCCCGAGAACGGCACATGGATCGGGACAGGCTGCTGGAAGATGGCGGATTTCGCGCCGAACGATTACGTAAAACTGGTGCGCAATGATGATTACTGGGGCGATAAAGCTCTTACGCAGCGTATAACACTGCGGTACGTCCCCGAGATGAGCACAAAACTGATGCAGCTGCAGAACGGCGAGACCGACGTCTGCTTCTCGCTCGACCCCGTCGACATGCCCATGATCGAGGCCGACACCGAGAATTATACGTGCTATAAGTATACTTACAACAACATCGACCTGATCGGATTCAATATGGAGGACCCGATCGTCGGCGACTGGAACTTCAGGATGGCCGTTATGTCGGCTCTCGACCTGGAGGAGATCACGATCGCAAGCTGCGGTGATTACGGTATCGTCGAGACGGAAGGCACCGTATACGGCTACGAGACCGAATTCAGGAACCACGACATCCCGAAAGTGCCGTACGACGTCGAAAAAGCAAAGGAATACCTCGCGGCTTCCCCGTACAACGGCGAGGAGATCGAGATCGCCTGCGCCATCGCGACCTATATAATCTCCGCAGAGGTCATCCAGGAGCAGCTGGCTAAGATAGGCCTCAAGACCGTGATCAAGCAGATGGATCCTCCCAGCATGGGCGCGTATTGCGCGTACGGCGACAACAAGAGCCAGATGTTCGTCCACGTCGGCCCGCAGACACTGTCCGCGGCTTCCTACCGCAACCTCTATTATCCGGGAGCGGGCTACAACAGAGTCTCCTATAATAACCCCGTGATCACCGAGATGCTCGACAGGGCCCCCACGCTGACAGATCTTGAAGAGCGCAAGGCACTCTATATGGAGATGCAGGAGATCATCGCCCAGGATCCCCCGTACTTCAGCATGTACTGGCTGCAGCATATGGCCGCGTGCGTCAAGGGTGTTGGCGGCATGGTGCTGTCCGCGGACTCCTATTTCGACCTCAGATACATATATAAGATCATCGACTGATCCACCGTTAAAGAGGTAACACTTCAGCGGCCGGAGTGCTGAAGCACTCCGGCCGCTGCAAATTCGAACTCCCGTTGGCTACAAGGAGGAATACAGAAATGCTTCGCTATGTGTTGAAACGGATACTATGGCTGATACCGGTCATTATATGCGTTTCGTTTATCGTATTCGCATTGATGGACCTGGCGCCGGGCACTATAATCGACGCGATGATTTCTGAAGCCACAACAGCCGAGGACATAGCCGCGCTGCGAGCAAAATACGACCTGGACAAGCCGCTTATATACAGGTACGGCAAGTACATGTTCAGGCTTGCCCAGGGGGATCTGGGCCTGTCTGACGTCAGTCAGACAAGCGTGTGGGACAAGTACATAACAAGACTGCCGAATACACTGCTTTTGTCTCTGGCAGCTCTCGTGATAGGTTCGGCGATCTCGATCCCTATGGGTATCAACGCGGCGCGGCACGCGGGAAAGATAACCGATACCGCGACGACGACTTTTACTCTTATCGGCATGTCGATGCCGAGCTTCTGGCTGGCGCTGCTGCTGATCCTCCTTTTCTCTTATTATCTCGGCTGGGTTCCGGCGGGAGGCAATAAAGGATTCAGCGCCTTTATACTGCCTGCGGTATGCAGCGGCCTGTTGCTGATGGCAAATTCAACGCGGCAGACCCGGTCGAGCATGCTTGAGGTCCTTAACTCGGATTATTTGCGTACCGCAAGAGCTAAGGGCGTACCCGAAAAGGTCGTCATAAGAAAGCACGCGCTCGGCAACGCGTGGATACCGATCCTGACGACCATAGGGTCATCCCTCGGCGTTTCGCTTGCCGGCTCCGCTGTTATAGAATCTGTTTTCGCATGGCCGGGAGTCGGGCGCGCCACGGTGGACGCCGTGCTGGCGCGTGACGTTACCGAGACTTGCGGAATGATAATAATGAGCACGATTATATACGTCCTTCTGCAGCTGATCGTGGACCTGATGTACGCTTTCGTCGACCCAAGGATCAGAGCCCAGTATACAAACCGTAAGAAGAAAAGGAGAAGTGCGGTATGAGCAAGATACCAAATGCCAGCGAAACCGTTCCGGAAGCAAAACAACAAAAAAAGCGCAGCCGTTTCGGCGAGATCGTGCACAGCATCAAACGGAACAAAAGCGCCGTTGCCGGACTCATCATCATCGCACTTCTGCTGCTTATCTTAATAGGCTCACTGTTCATAAAGTATGAAACGGTCACCGCGACAAGTACGGCAAACAGGTTCAGAACACCTGACTTGGAATTCCCGTTCGGGGGGGATAATATGGGCCGCAACGTGTTTTTGCGCACGATATACGGTTCCCGCTACTCCCTGTCCATCGGATTCCTTGCTGCAGCGATATCAACTGTCCTGGGCGTTTTTCTGGGTTCGCTCGCCGGATACTACGGCGGACTGGTAGACGACATAATTATGCGCGCTTCGGACGTTCTGGCATCCATACCCGGGATGCTTCTGGGCATGGTCATTATAACCGTGCTCGGCCAAAGCCTGCAGAACCTGATAATCGCAGTCGGTGTGACGGGTGTGCCTATCTTTGTGCGCATAACGCGGGCATCGGTGCTCACTATCAAGAACCAGGAGTATGTCGAGGCCTCGCGGGCTATCGGTATGTCCCACCTGAGGGTCATATTCACTCAGGTGCTTCCGAACGGCCTGTCCCCGATCATTGTGACCTTCACGTCCAGCCTCGGCCTTTCGATCATCGTTGCGGCTTCGCTGTCCTTCCTCGGATTCGGCGTACCCGTGCCGAAACCGGAATGGGGGACGCTTGTCTCGGCGGGCAGGAATTACATACGGACCTCACCCAATCTGATGTCGTTCCCCGGTCTGTTCATTATGATAACTGTTCTCGCTTTCAACCTGCTCGGGGACGGGCTCCGCGACGCTCTTGACCCGAAGCTCAAGAAGTAAAGGAGGATATGACTATGAGCGACGTAATTACCAGGCATGAAATAGTCGCGCCTCCGGAAACCGCTAATGACGAGATCGTGCTGGATATCAAGGACCTTGTCGTCCACTACGTCCTTGAAAACGAGACCGTCGAGGCTGTAAACGGCGTCAGCCTGCAGCTGAAAAAGGGTCAGACGATCGGGGTCGTGGGCGAGACAGGGGCAGGAAAGACCTCAATGGCTCTGGCTGTTCTGAATCTCGTGCCTTCCCCGCCCGGCGTAATCAAGAGCGGGAGCATCTCCGTGTGCGGCTCCGACGTTCTAAAGATGAGCACGAAGCAGCTCGAAAAAATCAGGGGCAAGGACGTCTCGATGATCTTTCAGGATCCGATGACATCCCTCAACCCGGTCATGACAGTCGGCGCTCAGATAGCGGAGAGCGTCAAATACCATGAGAACGTAACAAATGACGAGGCGTTCAAAAGAGCCGAAGAAATGCTCGAACTGGTCGGCATACCGAAAGCGCGCGCTATAGAATATCCGCATCAGTTCTCCGGCGGAATGAAGCAGCGCGTCGTCATCGCCATCGCGCTCGCGTGCAACCCCAAGGTCCTGCTCGCGGACGAGCCCACCTCGGCGCTCGACGTCACGATCCAGGCCCAGGTGCTTGACATGATGAGCGAGCTCAAAGAGAAACTGGGTACGGCTCTCGTTATGATCACGCATGACCTCGGGGTCGTGGCGAAAGTATGCGACCTGGTCGCTGTCATGTACGCCGGCCGCATCGTGGAGTACGGTACGCTTGAGGATGTCTTCAACAGCCCTAAACACCCGTATACCGAGGGTCTTTTCGGCTCGCTTCCGAACATAGAGGACAGAAAAGCGGAGCTTATCCCGATACCCGGCCTGATGCCCGATCCGACCAAACTTCCGGTCGGGTGCGCTTTTGAACCGCGCTGCAGATATGCCACAAGCGTCTGCCGGGATAAGAGGCTCAACAACCACATCGTCAGCGACACGCATACGGTTTTGTGCGCGCGCTACGACGAACCCGGCTTTAACATCGATCTTTTGCGGGGCGGTGAGAATAATGGCTGAGAAGATCCTTGAGGTAAAGAACCTGAAAAAGTATTTCAAGACGGGCGCCGGTACGGTTCACGCGGTTGACGGCGTCTCCTTCACGATCGACAAAGGCGAGACCCTGGGGATCGTCGGGGAATCCGGCTGCGGGAAATCGACCGCCGGCAGATGTATCCTCCGCCTCATTGAACCCACCTCGGGAGAGGTCATATTCAACGGCAGGAATATACTCAAGCTGAACAGACGCGAACTAAAAAAGGCCCGGAATGATATGCAGATCATTTTCCAGGATCCTTACTCTTCCCTGAACCCCAGAAAAACGGTACAGGAGATCATTGCCGAACCGATAAAGTTCAGCAAGATAATGCCGGGCGCCTCAAAAGCGGATATTGAAAAACGGACCCGGGAACTTATGGATACGGTGGGGCTGGCCGAACGTCTTTACAACGCGTACCCCCACGAGCTGGACGGCGGGCGGAGGCAGAGGATCGGCATAGCGAGAGCTCTGGCCATGGAGCCGAAGTTCATCGTATGTGACGAGCCGGTCTCGGCGCTTGACGTTTCGATCCAGGCGCAGATCCTAAATCTTCTCAAGAAACTCCAGCGGGACAAGGATCTGACATATATCTTCATAACCCACGATCTCTCGGTCGTAAATCATTTCTCGGAGAACATCATGGTCATGTACCTGGGTCAGGCTGTCGAAAAAGCGCCCGCCGAGGAACTGTTCGCGAACCCGCTGCACCCGTACACGAAGGCGCTGCTGTCGGCTATCCTGGTCCCCAAAGTAGGCGCGAACAAGGCGCGCGTTCAGCTGCGCGGCGAGATAACGTCCCCCGTAGACCCGCCCGATGAGTGCCGTTTCGCAAAGCGCTGCAACTATTACTGCTCCGACTGCGATAAAGGCACACCTCCGCTTATCGAGGTCTCTCCGAACCATTTTGTTGCCTGCCACCGCGTGGCCCCTCAAAAAACAGCCGATTAAGGCATAAAACGCCACAATAAATAAAAACGATTGGAGATCCGCAATATGCAGAAATCAAGGATACATCAGCATCTTGTCAAACCTTTGGCATGGAGGCAGGGCCCCGAAGGCCTCTATCCGTTCGAGCTCTTCTGGATGGAAGGAAACAAGGATATGGAGGGCTTCGGAGGCTGTTTCGCGTATTGTTTCATAAAGGAGGAGACGCAGTTCCATCCCGTAGAGGGCATGGTCGTCCATCCGTACGACGAGGTCCTGGTATTTGCTTCGACGAACACAGATGATATTATCGACCTCGGCGCAGAGATCTCCATTGAGATCGGCGAGGAGAGGGAACTGTACACGTTCAACCAGAATTACGCCGTATGCATCCCCAAAGGCACTCCTCACGGCCACGTAAAGGTGAGAAACGTCAAACGGCCTTTCGCGCATTTTGTGTTGTCGCTCGACCCGGTATACAGCGGCGAACTGATCCCCGAGTCAGCTCTGAAGCCCCCGGTACCGGGGAGCAGCAAATATGACGGATACGCGCGTATCTTTGCGACAAACGTCGATCCGAAGACAGGCAAGTACAGAGGCGCCAAAAATGCGCCTTTGCGCGACAGGTTCCTGGCCGAGCGGGAGATCACTCCCGAGCAGCAGGACAGAAGCGGGATGGGCTACATAAACACGACAGACGAGCGCGGCGTGATGCACTCCAAGAACGTGGGGGAGATGGGCCCCGGAAATGCGGACAATCTTGTGTGGCTGTACGGCAATGATCTTCAAAACTTCGAGCTCAACTTCCTGTGGGGCCATTATACTGGCACCGGCGTATGGCACCGCGCGGGCGAGTCGCACAGCCACCCGAATGAGGAGATATTGATATTCACCAGCCTTGACGCGGACGACCCCTTCAACCTCGGAGCCTGCGTCGAGATAGCAATGGGCGAGGAAGACGAGCGGTACTCCTGCACCGTTCCGACAGTATACATCTGTCCGAAGGGCTTTTCGCATCTGCCGGAGATCACACTATGGGCTGACAGGGCCTTCGGGTTCATCGTCATGAATAATGACGGGACTCACGATTCACCCTGGAAAAACAGGGACGGCTCAAAAACCCTGTACGAGGATTGACAGCCGGTCAAACCGGGGAATCTGCCGGCTCATACGGGACCGTTGAACTTCTGAAGAACGGCGCCGGATGAAAACGCCCCCGGACAAGTCCGGATAAATGCAGGTATTTCTTCTCTTGTCATTCCGTTCGGGATTCAGTCCGGCGATCTGCCTGAGCCCCGTTTTGATTTGAAATCCCCGAAAAAACCTGTTAATATTTTGCTTTAGAGGCCTCCTGTGATACAATATACACGGGAGGCCCTTTTTAGCCGGAAGACCGGAAACAGCCGGCCACTCATTTCGATCGGCAAACGTACGATCAAAAGCCACCGCACAGACCTGCGGTGAGATAAATGTCCGGACAACACAGGAAAGGAAATTCAGCCGGAACCGACGGCAGCAGCGAAGTGCGGTGTAATAATTTGGCTTAGGAGCAGAAGATCATCGGCATGCCGGCAAATAGGACGGGTTCGCGCCGGATACCCGGCAGGCCGGTGAAATCTTACAAACCGTATTTATCCCGGTTTACACAACATAAAAAACGATAAGTCAAACTCCCAAAAATCATGTTATAATCAGTAACGGCGATATTTCGTCTGTTTATACAAAGAAATACCAAAGGTTGAAAAACTCCCGGTGATTCCAATGCCGATCTGTGCGATCGTGAAAAAACGCACCGGTCGTCCGGGATAAGCGAGATACGCCGCTGCCCGACCCGGTTATAACTGAAGTACGATCTTTCACGCCTGCCGGGTCCTTACAAATGCTTAAGGGGTACCACACGATGCTTTCGGATGTAATGAACAAGATAAAGAATGTCGAAGAGAACATACTGATAAAAAAAGCCGAAGCGCAGACGAAGGCGAAAAACATGATCGCAGAAGCTGAAAAAAAAGGGCAGGCCGAAGTTGCGGCTGCCGTTTTGCGTGCCGAGGAGGATGCAAAGAAGCTCCTGGATGAAGCGGATCAGAGAGCGGCCGCCATTACGGCCGAGCTTAAGAAGTCCGTCGAGGAAACTCAGGAAGAGATAAAGCGCCTGTCGGCAAGCCGTCTGGATGATGTGGCCCATATGATCGCAGAAAGGATAGTGAACGGCTGATGTCTATCGTCAAAATGAAAAAGATAGTGCTGACCGCCGTTCGCTCTCAAAAGGATGAATTGCTGCGCGAACTGATGCTTCTGGGCTGTCTGGAACTTGCGGAACCCGAGGCCCTGCTCAGTGATCCCCGGGTCGCCATGATCGCACGCCCCGAATCAAGCGAGCTCGAAAAATACCGCGATTACAGCGCGCGAATAACTCAGGCGCTGAATATAATCAGGCAATATGCTCCTTATAAGACCTCGCTTTTTTCATCACGCCCCGAAGTTCCTGTCGCGGAATTTTTGCGCGAGGATGCTCTGAGCGACTGCCTGGGCCTTGCTGACAGGCTCATTGAGTATGACAGCAGACTAAAGCGCCTGGCTGTCCTGGAAACCCGCGAGAATTCTGTGATCGAGTCTCTCCTTCCCTGGGAGAACATGGATATTCCGCTGAACAGCGCGGGCACAAGAACTACGGGATTTGTATTCGGCGCGATACCGCCCTCCACGGACATGGCAGAGCTTGATCGTGCGCTGGAGGAAGCAGTTCCGGAGGCACAGATATTTGAGATCTCGCGCGACAACGAACAGCTGTGCATCTCCGCAGTCTATCTCAGGGAAAAAGAATCAGCTTTCTATGAATTTTTGCGCACGGTCAACTTTTCGGCCTCATCGCTCCGGACCTTATCAGGCGTGCCGCGGGATAACATCGCCCGGGTCAAAAGGCACTTGGAAGAAATAAGTGCGGAATCGGAAAGCATCAGAGAAAAAATCATCAATGAATGCCAAAGACGCTTTGATCTGCAGCGAGCTTCCGATTATCTCGAAACAAAAATCGCCCGGGCGGCGGCCGGTGAAAAACTCGTTGCGACATCCTCAACCGTAACACTGGTCGGCTGGATCCCGGCCTCCTCCGAAAATAAGCTCAGTGAAGTGATGGACAGGTTTACATGCGCCTGGGAACTCAGCGAGCCTGCTCCGGAAGAATATGAGAACGTCCCCGTACAACTGAAGAACAACGCGCTGACAAGCCCCTTGAGCATGGTAACCGAAATGTACAGCCTGCCGGCATACGACGGTGTAGACCCGAATCCTCTTATTGCGCCGTTCTTCGTGCTGTTTTACGGAATTATGATGTCGGATGTGGGCTACGGGCTGATTATGGTGCTGGCAGCGCTGATCGTTAAGCGTAAAAAACCTCGTGGCTCCGCGAAAAACTTTTTCAACCTGCTCCTGATGTGCGGTATCTCGACGATGGTCCTGGGTTTTGCCACCGGCAGTTTTTTCGGAGACGCGCTCCAGCAGATCGCCGGTCTTTTGGGCGGAGAGTTCGTTCTGCCGTATACCCCCCTGCTCAACCCCATCGCCGACACACAGCTGATCCTGATCGGAGCTCTGGCACTGGGCGGGATCCAGATCATCGTCGGAATGGCGATCAGTTTCATAAAGCAGACAATCGACGGGCACTTTCCGGACGCCGTGTTTGACGTAGGCTCCTGGTGGCTCCTTTTTGCCGGGATAGCGGTCGGAGCCCTTGGCGGCTCCTGGTGGGTGGCTGCAGCGGGAGCAGCCGCACTGGTGTTGACCCAAGGGCGCTCAAAACCGACGATCATCGGAAAGTTCATCAGCGGCCTGGCAAGCCTTTACAATATCACCGGATATTTCGGAGACATCCTTTCCTATTCACGGCTTATGGCACTCATGCTGGCCGGCGGCGTTATCGCGCAGGTCTTCAACACTATCGCGGCTTTAACGGGAAGCATCGTGTTTTTTATCCCGATCTTCCTCGTCGGGCATGCGATGAATCTCGGACTGAATCTGCTGGGCTGCTACGTACACGACCTGCGCCTGCAGTGTCTGGAGTATTTTGGTAAGTTTTATAAAGACGGCGGGCGGCCGTTCAACCCCCTCAGCATCAACACCAAATATGTCGACGTTGTCTGTAAAGATCAATGATGGAGGTACTCAAAAATGGTGTCATTCTTAGAAACTTTCGGCGGCATGGCGTTAGGCTGCCTCGGCGCGGGGCTTGCCGTGGTCCTGGCGGGTATCGGCAGCGCCAAGGGAACAGGCATGGCCGGTGAGGCCGGTTCAGGCCTTCTGAGCGAAGACCCCGGCAAATTCGGCAAAGTCCTCATACTGCAGGTCATCCCGGGAACCCAGGGAATTTACGGATTCGTAGTCGGTTTTTTGGCGCTCCTGTTCATGGGAGTATTGGACGGAAGTGCAATAGGAATGACAATAACCGAGGGATTTCGCTTTTTCGTGGCATGCCTGCCGATCGCGATCGGCGGATGGGTGTCCGCAATATTTCAGGGCCGCGTCGCCGTCAGCGCCATAAATATTCTCGCCAAGAAGCCCAACGACTGGGCTAAGGGCATGATCCTCTGCATCACGGTGGAATTCTATGCGATCCTGTCACTGCTGGTCTCCCTGTTTATGCTGCTTGGCTTACAGTGATAATCTTTATACGACATTGGCACATAATCTGCACGGATTGTGAATATGAGCTTTCACACTTGCGAAATTGCCGGACCCGCAACACCTTGAAAACAGCTGTTGAACGGGCCTTCGGTTTTACGAAAAAAAGCCGGTGCTGAAGCGGCAATACGGGGTGTTCAAATGAACGGTATCCAGAGAATCATAGATCGGATAGAAGCCGACGCGGCTTCCGAACTGGCTCAGATTGCGGAGGAGGCCGAATCGCGCTGCGCAGAGATCGAAGCGGCATATTCAGCCGCAGCGCAGGCGGAATACCGGAAAATCATCAGCGACGCACGCCTTGAGTCGGAGCGTCGGCTGGAACGCAAATCAGGCGCCGCGGCTACCGAAATAAAAATGCAGTTGCTGGCGGTCAAACAGGAGATACTTTCGTCTGCTTTTGATAGAGCTGCTCAGATCATATCCGAACTCCCCGACGAGCGGTATATACCCTTTCTCGCGCGGCTGGCGTCACGCGCTTCCAGGACCGGCACCGAGAAACTGGTCTTCTCGGAGCGGGATGCCCGGCGTGTGGGATCCGCCGTAAAAGATGAGGCTAATGCGCTCCTGCGCCGGGCGGGAAAGACGGCTGACCTGACGGTCTCTGCAGAAACGCGCCCTATCCGGGGCGGCGTAATCGTCCAGAGCGGCGATATAGAGACGAACTGCAGTATCGACGCCCTTATCGCAATGGAGTTCAGAACACTTTCGGGCGTGGTCGCCGCTGAGCTGTTCGGCTGAACCGCTGCGGCAGACATCGGTTTTTTAAGGAGGCGGTCACTTGTCGAAGCCGAAACTCCGTGATGCTGACTTTCTATATGTGACATCGACTCTTTGGGCGAAGGAAGCGAATATGCTTACTCCCGAGAAGGCCAATCGCATGATCGATGCCGGGAGTTTTGAAGACGCCGCAAAACTGGCCGAGGAGTGCGGCTACCGCGACATGTCCGGTATGGACGTTTTTGAGGTGGACGCCGCGCTTTCAGAACATAGAACTGCCATTTTCGAAGAGCTGGCGGCAAAAGCTTACGCGCGCCCCATTGTCGATCTTTTCAGAATGAAATTCGATTATCATAACGTCAAAGTCCTGGTCAAATCCATGGGCGCAAATGTGGACGCCACGCGTATCCTTTCGCAGTCCGGACGGATCAACGTTAAAGTGCTCACAGAGGCTTTCAACAGCGGCGCCCGGGGGGATCTTCCGCCGGCTGTCAGGACAGCTATAAATGACGGTATTTCCATACTCTCCCGGACAAAAGACCCCCAGCTTTCCGACGTCTCCATCGATCGCGCTTATTTCGGAGAATTGTCGACGCTGTCAAGCGAGCTTGGCAGAGAATTCATCAGCGGTTACATCAGTCTTTTGATCGATATTGCGAATCTGCGCACTTTTGTTCGTTCCATCCGCACACATCGGAACACTGATTTTCTGCAGGCATCGCTGCTTTCAGGCGGAAATGCCGACGTGTCGGCTGTCTTAAATCTGCTGCCCGCGGGAGAAGGCCTGTCCAACGTTTTCATAACCCCCGAACTGGAGGCGGCCGTGAGTCTCGCCAAGACGGCTATGCAGGGCGGAGCCCAGTTGTCGTTTGAGCGCGCGTGCGATGATGCGCCGATGCGTTATCTGGTCAAAAAGAGATATGCCTCTTTCGGACCCGCCGTTGTGATAACATATCTGGCAAAACTCGAATGGGAGATAACGACCCTGCGCATGATCCTGACCGGCAAACTTACGGGTATCAGGCCGGAGATTATAAGAGAAAGGCTGCGTGACGGCTATGTATAAGATCGCGGTTTTGGGCGGCTCAGACACGGTCATGGGGTTCAGAGCCCTCGGACTTGACACATATCCCGTCGGCAACTCCGATGAAGCCAAACTCGTCTTCCATCGTCTTGCAGCCGAATGTCAGGACGTGGCGATCATATACATCGAGGAGACGCTCGCCCCTGCCCTGTCCGCTGAGATCGAAAAATACAAAAACAGCGTCAGACCAGCAATTGTTCTGATCCCGGGCAGGGACGGCTCGACGGGACAGAGCCTGACCGCGCTGAGCGAGGCCGTGAAACGCGCTGTCGGCACAGATATCCTGTTATAGGCATTTTACGGGAAAGAAGGTTACCTAATGAGCGGTAAAATCGTCAAAGTATCAGGTCCTCTCGTCGTCGCCGAAGGTTTGTCGGACGCAAACATCGCCGACGTCGTCCGTGTCGGCAAAGAGCGGCTCATCGGCGAGATACTGACAATGACCGGAGATTCCGCCTCAATTCAAGTTTATGAAGAAACCAGCGGTCTCGGACCCGGCGCGGC
>JAAYAR010000103.1 GCA_012719235.1 Clostridiales bacterium | reverse complement strand
CTTTCGCAGCGCGAAAGAAATTTTTAAATCGCGTTGCGTTAGCGTGACCGATTTTTAAAAATTTGTCAGATACCGAGCCGTCCGGCGACATGTGCGTCGGACGGCTCACCTTTCGAGCCGCCGCAGCGGCGAGGTCCTTCTCCCGTCCGTTTCAAAGAACGAACGTTCTTTGAAACGCTTTATTCTCATCCGGTGTACTCCCCTACTATGATACTTGAGTTCTGCCCCCCGAATCCCATTGCGTTTGACATCGCAGCCCTGACTCTCGCCCGGCGGAACTCGCCCGTCACGACGTCTATGTCGCACTTATTGTCTTTTTCGGTGCAGCCCAGCGTGGCGGGCAGCAGGCCCGTATTTATCGCCTTGACGCACGCGATGACCTCCGTGATGCCTCCGGCGCCCATCATATGCCCCGTTGCGCCCTTCGTGGAGCTGACGGGGACGCCAATATCCCCGAAAACCGCGCGGATCGCCGCGGCCTCCGCAAAATCCCCTTTCACGGTCGCCGTGCCGTGGGCGTTGACGTAGTCAATATCGCGCGGTTCGAGCCGCGCCATGTTGAGGGCCGTGCGCATGCACGCCGCCGCCCCTCCGCCGTCTTCCCTGGGCGCGACGGGATGGTAGGCGTCCGTATTGTTTGCGTACCCCAGGAGCTCGGCGCGGACTTCGGCTCCGCGACGGCTCGCGCTGTCGAGCGTCTCCAGTATGAGGGCCCCTCCGCCCTCGCCCATTACGAACCCGTCGCGGTCTTTATCGAACGGCCGGCTCCTGCCGCTTGAGGACATGGCGCCGCACAGCGACAGGCTCTGGATAAAGAGCGGGCTGGGGGCGCTCTCTCCGGCCATGACGACGACGGCGTCCGCGCTGCCTGTCTCGATGAGCATCGCCGCGAGAGTGATCGCGTCCCCGCCCGAGGAGCAGGCCGTGCTGACCGTCAGGCTCGGGCCCCTTATGCCGTGTTTTATCGCCAGATTAGACGCCGCCATATTGCCGAGTATCTGCGATACGAACCTGGGCCCCGCCTGTTTTCCTCTTTCGATCAGCCCCTCCTGCGTCGCGCCGATGAGGGCCAGGCCCGCGAGAGCGGTCCCCATCACGACGCCCGTGCGCAGCGGGTCGATATCGATGCGGCTTTGGCAGATGGCCTCCTCGGCTGCGACGAAGGCATACTGCATAAACGTGTCAAGATCCTTTACGAGCCTGGCCGGGAGGTGCTCCCTCGGGTCGAAGTTCCTGACCTCGGCGGCTTTTTTGACGGGCAGGCGTGAAGCGTCTATCCTCGTTATATCGCCTATTCCGCAATCGCCCCTGACAAGGCCGCTCCAGTACTTCTCTGCGCCGACGCCCACCGGTGTGACGGCGCCCATGCCCGTGATGACTATCCTTTTTCTCATTTCTCAGCCCCGGCCTTCTTGAATGCAAGACAGGCGTTATGCCCGCCGAAACCGAGGGAGACCGATATCGCGGCATCCAGGTCCGCTCTTCTTGCACTGTGCGGCACATAATCAAGATCGCACTCGGGGTCCGGGACGTCCAGGCCGATAGTAGGGGGCACGATCCCCTCCTTAAGTGCGAACACGCAGGCGATGGCCTCCGCGGCGCCGGCCGCGCCGAGCATATGCCCGGTCATGGACTTAGTCGAGCTGATCAGCGCCTTTCTCGCCCTCTGCTCCCCGAGCGCTTTTTTTATAGCCAGGGTCTCAGCTTTGTCGTTGAGCGGCGTTCCTGTCCCGTGCGCGTTGACGTATATCCTGTCGGTGTCCGTCCCGGCCTCCTCCAGCGCCAAAGTGATCGCCGCAGCGCCCCCCTCCGCTTCCGGGTGCGGCGCAGTCATGTGGTACGCGTCGCAGGTGGAGCCGTAGCCGCAAACCTCCGCGTATATATGTGCCCCGCGGGATCTCGCGCGCTCATATTCCTCGAGGACGAGGGCGCCGGCACCCTCGCCGATCACGAATCCCGTGCGCCTTAAGTCAAAAGGCAGCGAAGAGCAGAGCGGATCGTTCGAATTCGAGAGCGCCTGCATATTCGCAAAGCCCGCCACGGCAAGCTCGTTCACCGAAGCCTCGGAGCCGCCCGTTATCATAACGTCGGCATATCCGTGCCTGATGGCCCGGAGAGCCTCCCCTATCGCGTTGCTGCCCGAAGCGCAGGCAGTCACTTCGGGTTTCGCGGCCCCCCTGCAGTTGAAGCGGATCGCGATAAGCCCCGAGGCCATGTTGGAGATTATCATCGGAATAAAGAACGGGGAAACTCTCCGCGGGCCCTTTTCAAGCAGTTTGATGTGTTCCGCCATCAGCGTGGTTATCCCGCCGATGCCCGTTCCGAAATATACTCCTATCCTCTCAGGTGCAACGGTGCCTTCTATCCGGCTGTCCTCCACGGCCTGGCAGGCTGCGGCCATGGCATACTGCGTAAAGAGGTCGCTGTGCTGCGCCTCCGACCTGCTCATATATTTCAGCGGATCAAAATCGCGCACCTCGGCTGCGATCTTCACTTTATGCTGTGCGGTGTCGAATCTTGTGATCTGCCCGATGCCGCATCTGCCGCTCTTCAGGCTCTCCCAGAAAGACGCGGCGTCGCAGCCGACCGGCGACACTACTCCGATACCGGTAACTACAACACGGTTCATATAAAACCTCCCATGCGCCTCGGCGCTCAGATTGGGGATCCCGATCCGGCCCGCCCGGCGGCCGGACCGTCCAGAAGGCTCAGCGCCTTTTCATAGAAGGCCGGGCAGCGCTTTTTCAGTCTGACAGGCCGCCTTGTGGCGGCGTCCACGAAACAGTGGCCGCTCGTGCCCTCGGCCGCCGTAACCCCGCAGGTCACGCTGCGTATAACATATTCATACACGGCTTTTACGCCGTTAAAATCAACAAGGCGCGTAGTTACCTCGAATTCCTCGTCAAAACGGACGGAGGAAACGAACCTGCAGGCCGCGTCGGTGACGACCGTCAGAATCCCGGCGCGCTCCAGATCGGAATACGGCAGCCCGGCGCGGCGCATGAAGTCGATACGGGCCTCCTCCATCCAGCGGACGTAGTTCGAGTGGTGGACGACGCCCACGGCGTCCGTCTCGTAAAAGTGCACCCGCCTTTTATACGGCTCAACGTTAAACGGCATGATCAGCCTCCTTAAGATTTTTTGTACCGAGTTTTCTGAATCGCATGTAGCGCCTCTCGGTCAGGGCGTCCGGCGTCAGCTCCGAGAGCGACCCGAACCGCGCGATCAGCTGCTCTTTAAGAGCCGAATAGAATGCGTCCTTTCCCAGGTCGTTTTCGGGTATCACGCGCTCGATTGCCTCAAGCTCGAGCGCATCCTGTGCCGTCAGCTTCAGGCTCTGTGCGGCCTCGGCCGCCTTTGAAGCGTCCCGCCACAGAATGCTTGCGCAGCCTTCCGGCGAGATCACGGAGTAGACCGCATTCTCGAGCATCCACACCTCGTCGGCCGCGGCAAGAGCGAGCGCTCCCCCGCTGCCGCCCTCGCCTATCAGGACGGATATCACGGGGGTCCTGAGCGACATCATTACCATGAGGTTTTCGGCAATGGCCTGCCCCTGGCCGCGCTCCTCGGCTTCGATGCCGCAGTAAGCGCCGGACGTATCGACTATACATACCACGGGGCGCCCGAACTTCTCCGCCTGCTTCATCAGGCGGCAGGCTTTTCTGTAACCTTCCGGGTTCGGAGCTCCGAAATTCCTGCTCATCCGCTCGCGGGCGCCGTGCCCTTTTTCCATCGCGATCACCGTTACGGGCATGGAGCCCAGATAGGCAATCCCCCCGACGATCGCGGGATCGTCGGCATAGCGCCTGTCGCCGTGCAGCTCGATAAAGTCCGAAAACAGGTTCTCGATAAAATCGACACCCGTCGGCCTGTTGTTCGATCTGGCCGTCTTTACTCTGTCGATAGCAGCTTTATCCGGCATCCTGCCCACCTCCGGAATGCATTTTCAGCAGCGTCGAGATGATCTGGCGCTGTTTGTCTCTCGGGGCGATCGCGTCCACGAAACCGTGCTCCAGCATGAACTCCGACGTCTGGAACCCCTGCGGCAGCTTCTTCCTCGTAGTCTGCTCTATCACGCGAGCTCCGGCAAATCCGACCGTCGCCTTCGGTTCCGCGAGGATGATGTCGCCCTCCATAGCGAAGCTTGCCGTCACTCCGCCCGTTGTCGGGTTAGTCAGCACCGTTATATACAGAAGGCCCGCGTCGCTGTGGCGCTGCACGGCCCCGCTCGTCTTTGCCATCTGCATCAGCGACAGGAGCCCCTCCTGCATGCGCGCCCCGCCGGAGACCGTGAAGCCCACGACGGGCAGCCTGTGCCGGGTCGCGTACTCGAAAAGGCGCGTGATCTTCTCCCCTACCGCCGTTCCCATGCTCCCCATCATAAAATACGGGTCCATTACAAAGAGGCAGCATTCGAGCCCGCGCACAAGGGCCGTGCCGCAGGTGACGGCCTCCTTCTCCCCCGAGACGGTCTCGGTCAGCTCAAGCTTCTTTTTGTAACCGGGGAAAGCAAGAAAATCCTCGGACTGCAGTTCGGGATCGAATTCTTTGAAGCTGTCCGCGTCCGTGAAACAGTGGATACGCTGCCGGGCATTCATCCTGAAGTGATAGCCGCAGTCTCTGCAGCAGTTGCAGTTGGCCCACAGCTGGCTGAGAGGGATCTGCCTGTGGCACTCCGGGCAGGCCTTCGAGGGTTCGTTCTCGTCGGAAGCGACCGGCGGCAGCTTTGAAGCGCTCTCCAGCTCGTTTTTCGGCTTATTCAGAAAATTTATAAACGACAAGGCGATTCACCTCACTTGCGAAAGAAATCGAGATCGTAATTCCCGCTCATAAAGTCGTCGCTCCCGATGACCTCGAGCTGTTCCCCGATGTTGTTCGGCACCCCCTCGATAACGAGCTCGCACAGCGCGGCTTTCATCTTTCTTAGGGCCTCCTCACGGGAAGCCGCGTATATCACGAGCTTTCCGAGCAGCGGGTCGTAGTACGGCGTTACGACCGTCCCGAGAGTCAGGTACGTGTCAAAGCGCACGAAAGGGCCGCCGGGCACATGCAGGAACTCCACCTTCCCGGGCGCCGAGGCGTTGATGCGGCACTCTATAGCCGAGCCTCTCAGGTCTATATCTTTTTGCGCGAAGGCGAGTTCTACGCCCGCTGCCGCGCGAAACTGCCACTTCACAAGATCGATGCCCGTCAGCGCCTCCGTGACGGGGTGCTCGACCTGGAGACGCACGTTCATCTCCATAAAATAGAACTGCCCGGCCTCGTCGCGCAGGAACTCCAGCGTACCGACTCCCGTGTACCCCAGCGAGCCGACTGCGCGCGCCGCCTGAGCGAAGATCTTCTCCCTCTGCCGGTCCGCGACGACCGGCGACGGCGACTCCTCTATCAGCTTCTGATTGTTTCTCTGGATCGAGCAGTCGCGCTCCCCCAGGCAGACCACGTTCCCCGCCCCGTCGGCCAGGATCTGGATCTCGATATGCCTGGCGGGGTGGATATATTTTTCCAGATAGACCGCGCAGTCCCCGAACGCGGCGCCGCACTCGGCGCGTGCCGCCGTAAACGCGGCGGAGAGCTGCTCCGGCTGTGAGATCAGGCGTATGCCGCGACCCCCGCCGCCCGAGCGGGCTTTCAGCATAGCGGGGCAGCCTGTTTCACGCAGAGCGGCCTCCGCCTCTGCGAGCGTGCCCAGGACACCGGAGCCCGGAATTACCGGCAGCCCGGCTTCCGCCATTATCCTCTTTGTTTCGGCCTTGTCGCCCAGCGTCCTCATACAGGCCGCGGAGGGCCCGATAAACTCGATCTTATGATCCCTGCACAGCTGCGCGAAGTGCGCGTTCTCGGACAGAAAGCCGTATCCGGGGTGTATAGCCTGCGCCCCCGAAACGAGGGCGGCGCTGATGATCCGCTCTTCGTTGAGATAGCTGTCCGAGGCCTCAGCTCTCCCGATACAGTAGCTCTCGTCGGCGAGCGCAACATGCAGCGATTCGGAATCCGCCTCGGAAAACACGGCGACCGTAGAGATGCCCATCTCCTTGCAGGCGCGGATTATGCGCACGGCGATCTCGCCGCGGTTTGCGACCAGCAACTTTGAAAACATGCTATTCACCGATGACCGCAAAGGAAAACTCGGCGCTCACGCTGAGCTTTCCGTTTACCGTCCCCCTGCCCTCAGCGAAGTAAAATGGTTTCTTTGCGCGCAGGATCCTGCACTCCGTTTCGAACGTGTCGCCCGGTCTGACAGGCAGCCTGAAGCGCACGTTGTTCATCCCGGTGAACATGGGCGTTATTTTCTCCCCCGGAGCGCCCTGAAGAAGAACGCACGCCGACTGCGCGAGGATCTCGAGCAATATCACGCCGGGGACCACCGGGTTTCCCGGAAAGTGCCCTTTGAGGAACCACTCGTCGTGCCGTACGAGGTAGCGGCCCCGCGCCGCCTGGCCGTCTTTTTCGACCTCGTCCAGCAGCAGCATGTTGTCACGGTGAGGCAGTATCGCCTTTATCTCTTCCCTGTTCATCCCGCAGCGCTCACCTCATTTTCAGTCTGAACAGCACGTGGCCGTAGTCCACCACCTGGTGGTTTCCGGCGCAGATCTCCGCGACTATACCGTCCGTTTCGGCCGTTATCTCGTTCATAAGCTTCATCGATTCGATTATACACAGCACGTCTCCCGCGCGTACAGCGTCTCCGACTTTAACATAGGGCTCGGCGTCCTCAGCCGGGGAGCTGTAGAACACGCCGACCATGGGGGACGTAACGTTTATATACTCGTCGGCGCACACCGGCGCGGGCAGTTCGGGCACGGGCCGCCGCTCTTCCCGCGGGCTGCCGTGTTCGGAGCGCTCCAGGCGCAGGGTCCTGCCGTTTTCGGTTATTTCGAGGCCCGTCAGGCCGAGTTCCGCCATCAAGTTCGCGTAACCGCGGATATCCATAAGTTCCATAATCTCAACACTCACAAAGAAATTTCTGTCTACATCGCAAGCCCGCCGTCGACGCGAATGACTTCCCCCGTGATGTAGTCCGCGCCGCCGGAGGCTAAAAATACCGCCAGGGAGGCCACATCCCCCGGAGCGCCCATGCGCCTGAGAGGAATGCTCGCGAGAAGCGGACCCGACTCGTCGATATCAGCCGTCATGTCTGTCCGTATGAAACCGGGCGCTATCGCGTTGCAGGTCACATTCTTTGACGCGAGCTCCCTGGCAACGGACTTCGTAAGGCCTATGATGCCCGCCTTGGAGGCCGCGTAATTTGCCTGTCCCGCGTTTCCCATCAGGCCTGCGACAGAACCGACGTTAATGATCCTGCCGTATTTATTGCGGATAAAGACGGGGCTGCAATGCCGGATCATATTGAAGGCGCCTTTCAGGTTCGTCGAGATCACGGCGTCGAAATCCCGCTCTTTCATCGTCGCTATAAGCCCGTCTTTCGTGATGCCCGCGTTGTTCACGAGGATATGGATAGTTCCGAAATCCTCTTTTATTTTTGCGACCGTGCTCCCGACGGCTTCAAAATCCGCGACGTCGCAGCGGTACGGCAGCGCTTTAACGCCGTACCGTTCGGAGCATATGCCGCAGACCTCACGGGCGAGCTCCCCGCTGCCCGAGCTGATCACGGCTATATCGGCCCCGGCTTGGGCAAACTTATCCGCCACGGCGGCGCCTATGCCCCTTGAGCCGCCCGTTATCACGGCTATTTTCCCGCTCAGCATTCAAAAACCCCCTCCGCCGCCCGGCTCAGGCTCGCGCCGTCTTCGACGTTGAATACGCGCGCGCCGGGCTCGATCTTCTTTATCAGCCCGCACAGCGTAGTACCCGGGCCGAGCTCCACAAAGGTGTCCGCGCCGCTTGAGACCATGTGGCGCACTATATCCCGCCACCTTACAGGCCCCGAGATCTGCTTTGACAGCAGCTCCGTGAAATTTGTCCCGTAGGGCAGACCCGTGTAATCGGAATACAGCGTGACCCGGGGCTGCGCGAAACCGTAATTCGACAGCTCGCGCTCAAACTCCGAAGCTGCTGCCGCCATAAACGGCGAGTGGAAGCCGCCCTGCACTTTCAGCGCCACGGCGCGCCCTCCCGCCGCTTTCACTTCTTCACAGAAGCGCCCGAGCTCGTCCTTCAGGCCGGCGACCCCCACCTGCCCCGGACAGTTGTAATTCACGGGGTAGACGTTCCCGAAACGGGCGCAGAGCCGCTCGACCTCCTCATCCCCCAGCTTCAGCACCGCGGCCATACCGCTCGGGGTTTTCTCTGCGTCGCTCTGCATCAGCTCCGCGCGCCTGCACACGAGCCTGAAGCCGTCCTCTGGCGAGACCGCTCCGGTATAAGCCAGGGCCGCTATCTCGCCGAGGGAGAACCCGGCCGCCATATCGCACCGGACGCCGCGCTCTTCAAGCGCCGCTGCGGCCGCAAGCTCGACCGCGTACATGCAGGGCTGGGTGTTGCCGGTCATCTCCAGCTCCTCCCTGCCGCCGGAAAAACACTGCTCCGATGTGCCCGGGCGGATGGCGTCCAGCCTCCCGAAAACGTCCCTCGCGGCCGGCGAACAGTCGTAGAGGTCCTTCCCCATGCCGCTGTACTGCGCGCCCTGGCCGGGAAAGACGAAGGCTACTTTACCCACCTTGCCGCTCCTTTCAGGATAGGTTCGGCTTCCTCAATGATCTCGCGCACGATCTGCGCGGCGCTCTGCTCTTTGTTGACCATGGCCGCGGCCTGCCCCGCCAGGAAGCAGCCCCTTTTCAGGTCGCCCTCCTGAACTGCGAGGCGCAGAGCCCCCTCGCCCATCTTCTCGAGCTCCTCGTCCGGGATGTCCGAATACTCGGCCTTGAAGTAATCTCTGGAAAACTGCGTCTTCAGGCTGCGGACGGGGTGCCCCAGTCTTTTCCCCGTCACGATAGTCGAAAGGTCATTGGCTTTCAATACCCGTTCTTTGTACACAGGATGTACAGGGCACTCGAACGCGCTTAGGAACCGCGTACCGAGCTGAACGCCGCAGGCGCCCAGCATGAACGCCGCGGCCACCCCGCGCCCGTCGGCTATGCCTCCGGCCGCAATGACCGGCAGATCTGTCGCGTCGCAGACCTGTGGCACAAGCACCATTGTCGTCAGGTCACCGACGTGGCCGCCGCTCTCGCCGCCCTCGGCTATGACGGCGCTCGCCCCCGCCCTTGTCATCAGCTTCGCCAAAGCCACGGACGCGACGACAGGTATCACGCGTATCCCCGCGTTATGCCACATCTCCATGTACTTTGAAGGGTTACCCGCACCGGTCGTGATAACTTTGACCTTTTCTTCCGCGGCGATCTTTGCCACCTCGTCGGCGAACGGGCTTAGCAGCATGATGTTCACGCCGAACGGTCTGTCCGTTTTTGAAGCGGCGATACGGATCTGCTCGCGCACATACTCCCCGGGCGCGTTGCCCGCGGCGACAATGCCGAGACCGCCGCCGTCAGACACGGCAGCAGCCAGTGTTCCGTCCGATATCCACGCCATACCGCCCTGAAACACCGGGTACTCGATGCCGAGGAGATCACAGATTCTTGAATTGATCATCGCGCTATTTCAGCTTCCCCTCTATATATGCCACAAGGTCCCCGACAGTTTCGACCTTCTGATCCATATCGATCTCTATCCCGAGCTTCTCCTCAAGATTCATCAGCATCTCGACCGTGTCGAGCGAGTCTATGCCAAGGTCGGCGAACTTTGTTTCCGGTGTGATCCCGGCGGCGTCGCAGCCGTTTCTTTCCGCTATGAGTTCGGCAATCGTTTCAAAGATCATTTAAGGCAGCCTCCAACTTAATTCAATATAGTGACGATACAAACCCAGGTTAACAGTGATAACCTTCTGCGATTATACTTTATTGCCGCCCCCCTGTCAATATGCCGCGCTCCGCCGCCTGCGAGGGGGTAAAAAAGTATCGTGCACGGTATCGCGCGCTTTCTGATCGAAAACGGGATACCATATTGGAATTGACAAAGAAGAATATTCAAATAGAATACGGGTATAAGACAATAACGGTCGGTGCGGCATGACGGAACAAAAATCGGAACAAAAAAACACGCGTGAACAGCTTATCATGGCGGGCATCAGTGAACTCAGCGAGCGCGGCATAGCCGATTTCTCGGTTAGAAGGACGGCTAACAGGTGCGGCGTCTCATGCGCCGCGCCCTATAAGCACTTCAAAGACAAACAGAGTTTCATAGCCGAGATCATCACATATATCAACAGAAAGTGGGATGAGAGGCAGCGCGCGGCGGCGCAGACGGCGGAGAAGACGAGACAGAAACTGATCGCCGTATGTATGGAGTTCATCCGTTTTCTTGTGGAAAACCCCCAGTACCGGGCGATAATCATGCTCAGGCACGACGAGAGGGACGAGCGCTTCAATCTGTTGAGAGGGCAGCTCAGCAGGCAGACATACCAGCTCGTCTCGAAATACTGCGAGGAGGTCAACATGCCCCCGGACGTCAGGCAGAGAAAGACTTTTATCGTCAGATCCCTGATATACGGGGCGGCGCTCATGTTCGATAACGGCGAGCTTGAGTACACGGACGAAAACCTCCGGATGGTCTCGCAGTCGCTTGAGAGGGAGTTTGACCTCCCCTGATCTTTTCGGGGCGCCCGCGGACCTGTTCCTCGGCAAAGCCCGGGCAACGGCTTGCAATAAATGTTTCCGAGGTTTATACTCTTGTACAACAGTACAAAAATATACAGTATTCGGAGGCTTTCTGTCTTGCACATAGTTATAACCGGCGGAGGGAAAGTGGGCAGCACGCTCTGCCAGGATCTCGCGCGGGAAAACCACGACGTCGTCATTATCGACATCGACCCGCAGGTAGTCGAAAGGCTCATCGACATTGCCGACGTCACAGGCTGCGTCGGCAGCGGCACTAACGCCGAGCTGCTCAAGTCCGCGGGCGTTCCCGAATGCGACGTCTTCATCGCCGTAACGGAGTCAGACGAGGTAAACATCATATCCTCCGTAATAGCGCACAAGCTTGGCGCGAAAGAGGTGATAACCCGCGTCAGGAACCCCGATTACTCCAGCCAGCTGCCGTTCCTGAAGGAGAATCTGGGCATCTCCATGATGATCAACCCCGAGATGGAGGCGGCCATGGCCATAGCGCACATAGTCCGTTTCCCGTCCGCCATCAGTATCGAGTCATTCGCAGGCGGACGCGTCCACATGGTTGAAGTCAGCGTCGCCCGGGGCAGCCGGCTTGACGGTATGCAGCTCAGCGAGGTCCGCGGGGTCCTGGGCATGGTGCTTGTCTGCATCGTGCAGCGAGGCGATGAGATATATATTCCGGGCGGCAGTTTCGTCCTGAAGGGCGGGGATCTGATCCACATTACGGGACCGCTGAGCAACCTTGCCGAGGTCTGCAAAGCCGCGGGCAGCTTCACAAAAAAGACCCGCTCGATGATAATCATCGGCGGCAGCCGCGTGGCGCGCTATCTGCTGCGACTGACCGACCGCAAGAATATTGAGATATGCGTTATCGAGCATGATAAAGCGGTCGCGGAAGCGCTGGGAGCCGAATTCGACGACGTCAAGGTGATAATCGGCGACGGTACCGACCAGTCCCTCCTGGACGAGCAGCATCTTGACAGGTACGACTGCATGATCGCGCTGACGGGCATCGATGAGGAGAACCTTATCGCCTCGCTCTACGCCTACAAGAAAAAGGTGCCAAAGATCATAACCAAGGTCAACAGGACCCAGCTGCTCAGTGTTGTCGACGACTTCAAGCTTCAGACGATCATAACGCCGAAGAAAATCGTCTCCGACAACATAATCAGGTTTGTCCGGGCGATGAGCGCTACGCTCGATTCAAAGCTGGAGGCCCTTTACCGAATTCTTGATGACCGGGTGGAACTGCTGCAGTTCGAGGTTCTGAGCGGCAGCGCCGTGATAGGTATACCCCTGAAGGACCTGAAGATAAAAAAGGACCTGCTGATCGCTTATATCGTCAGGGACGAAAAGCTGATATACCCGACGGGCGACGATACGATCCATACGGGCGACCACGTCATCGCCGTGACGTTCGAACACGATTTTGACGAGGTCGACGACATCCTCGAGAACGGGGCGAGAAAATGAACCGCGGTATCATCCGATACGTCCTGGGGCGTATGCTGCTTGTCGAGGCTGTGCTGCTGATCTTTCCTCTTATCGTAGGCTTAATCTACAGCGAGGGCATCCGGACGCTGGGGAGCTTCATGATCGTCATCGGCGCTCTTGCCGCTTTGGGTCTTGTTTTCGGATCAAAAAAGCCCGCGAACACCCACTTCTATACGAAAGAGGGCCTCGTAATCGCTTCGCTGACGTGGACAGTCCTGTCTTTATTCGGATGCCTGCCATTCATTATCAGCGGCGAGATACCCTCGTTTGTGGACGCGTTTTTCGAGACCGCAAGCGGTATCACCACGACAGGCTCATCTATCCTGACCGACGTCGAGGCGATGAGCCGCTCTCTGCTGTTCTGGCGCAGCTTCACCCACCTTGTGGGCGGCATGGGCGTTCTGGTACTCGCTCTTGCGGTGCTGCCCGCAATAGCCTCCGGATCTTCCCTGATAATGAAAGCCGAGGTGCCCGGCCCCACTTTCGGGAAGCTTGTAGCCAAGATCAGGGATACGGCGAGAATATTATACTTAATATATCTTTCAATGACCGCCGTGCTGATCGTGCTGCTGATAGCCGGGGGCATGGACTGGTTTGACGCGTGCATCCACGCATTCGGAGCGGCGGGCACCGGGGGGTTCAGCAACAAGGCGACAAGCCTGATGTACTATGACAACACCTATTTTGACGTTGTTCTCGGTTTCGCTATGCTCGCTTTCGGCGTGAACTTCAATCTGTATTACTATATATTGATCCGACAGGTCAAAAGGGCCTTGAAAAACGAGGAACTGCACTGGTATCTGGCGATAATACTTGCCGCGATCGCGCTTATCAGCATCAATATTTTCAAGAGTTACGATTCATTTTCGCGCACGCTCCGCGACGCGTTTTTCTCCGTCTCTTCGATTATCACGACTACGGGCTACGCAAACGCGGATTTCGCCGCCTGGCCCGCGCTGTCCCAGATCGTCCTTCTGCTGCTGATGTTCTTCGGCGCGTGCGCCGGCTCGACGGGCGGCGGCTTTAAGATATCCAGAATAATCGTCCTTGTTAAGACGGCCATCGCCGAAACAAAGAAATCCAAGGAACCCAGGCAGGTCGTCAGAGTGAAATTTGAAGGAAGGGCCCTTCAGGACGGCGAAATGCGAGCGATAAGCCGCTATTTTGCCGTCTACGTGTCGGTATTCGTTATTATAGTCCTGCTGGTCAGCTTCGAATCCCCGGACGTTCAGACTGCGATAAGCGCAACCATAGCGACTTACAACAACATAGGGCCCGGTCTGGGCATGGTCGGGCCGATGTCCAGTTTCGCGGCCTACTCCCCTTTTATCAAGCTCGTCCTCTCGTTCGGAATGATAGCGGGGCGCCTCGAACTGTACCCCGTGCTGGTGCTCTTCCTCCCGTCGACCTGGCACAGACGGGGCTGACGCGAAAAAAACCTGCGCGGCTCATGCCTCGCAGGTCAAAACCGGTATTTACCTCAGACCGCCCGGCGCGGGAG
>JAAYAR010000102.1 GCA_012719235.1 Clostridiales bacterium | reverse complement strand
TATAAAACTTCGATCTGCCTGGCCGGGGCCGCAGGCAAAGTCCGGCTCACTGTCCTCGGGCGCCGTCGGCAATTCCCGTCCGGCAGCTCCCTTTCGACGAATATCTTCTCGAGCTCGCACAGGACCTCGAGGCCGCCTCCGTAACGGAACGTAAAAACCCCGGTCTCCTCCGTGAGGACCTCCCCCAGCTTTGTCTCGCGGGCGCCGAGCTTTCGCCCCCCGTAGCCGGGGTCTGTGAGCGCTGCGCGGAACATGTATATCGCCTGCACGCCATACTGACCCCTTCGCTTTCACCGGGAATCGCCGGACCGCGCGGGCCCGGCGTTTTTATTTGCGGCAGCGCCGCTTTGTGTTCTACTGCTCTTCGCTCTCCTCCCCGTGTTCAAGCCCGGACAAAAACAGCCGTTTGCACGGGTTGTCGTTGTCGCGGTTCCACGCCACGACGAACTCCAGAGGGATCAGCTCCTTTATACGCACCGTCGCCACGCGCGGGTTGAACGCGGCAGTGTTGTTTTCGCTGCCGACCGCCACCCCTCTGCCCGACTCAAGATACAGAGTCTGGGAGTAGACGTCGGGGGCGTCCAGAACTTTCGGTTTGAAACCGGCCTTTTTACACTCCTGCACCAGCATAGCGTTGAGGACCGGGGATTCGCTCGCAGAGATATTTATAAATGTCTCGTCCCTGAAATCGGCAAGCGACAGGCCGTCCCTGCCCGCAAGCGGGTGCGCGGCGCTAACGAACAGCACGGATTCGACGTCATAGAGCTTCATGTATTCGAGCTGCTGTCTTTCCGCCACGTCGATCCTGAGCGAAAACGACAGGTCGAGCGTCTTCTCGTACAGCCATCGTATCAGCTCGCTGTGGCTGCCCCTGCGCATCAGCAGTTCCACATCCGGATACTGCTGCTGAAACTTATCGAACATTATCAGCGTCCGCTCGTCAATCCTGTCTGCGCCGCTCAGACCTACGCGCAGCGTGCCCGCTTTTCCCTGGCTGATTATCCTCGCCTGCTGCACGAGGTTTTCAAACTGTTCCTTCAGTCTTTTAAGGCCCTCGTACATGATGGCCCCGGCAGGGGTCAGAACGGTGTCCTTGCGCTTGTTGCTGCGCACGAACAGCTCGACGCCCAGTTCCTTCTCGAGGGACATGATATTGTGGCTGAACGCGGGCTGCGAGATGAACATCTCCGACGCGCTTTCCGTGAAACTCAGGTTTTGCGCCGCCTTAAGAAAACACAGGATCTGCATCGAATTCAAAAAACCGCCTCCCCCCGCACATGGCTCCGGTCAACGAAAAAACAATGCTTGTACTTGTATATTCTGATAATTACACGCCGCGCGCAATAAGTCAAGCAGTCGGGGTTGATTTATACGCGGTCGGGTCGGGCGTGTCAAAGAACAAATATTCGTCGATATGGATCTATAATGGCCTCGCCTCAAACAGCCCGGATATGGTACATCACTCAGCGCCGCCTCATCCGCCTCACTGTGCTCGGCACCTTCTCTCAAGGAGAAGGCATGGGTGCGGCGAAAAGCCGCCCGCATGTGCGGACGGCTTTTCGAATGTCAGGTCAATTGTCAAGGCGCGGCGGCGGTTTTCGCCGTGTCCGCGGTCCCGGGCTCGGTTACGCCCTGGGTTTGAGGCCCAGTATCTGCCTCGCCTCGGCGGGTGTGGCGACCTCGCAGGTGAACTCCTCGATGACGCGCCTTGCGCGCTCGACGAACTGCACGTTGCTGTCGGCCACGACGCCCTTTTTGTACAGCACGTTGTCCTCCATGCCGACGCGGATATGGCCGCCCATGGCGATCGCCGCGTACATTATCTCCATCGCGCCCTTGCCGACGCCGAACGCCGACCAGGTGCTGCCGGGCACCGTCTCATCGAGGATATCCTTCATGAAGGCGAGGTTCTTCGTCGTGGCCGCTATGCCTCCGGCGACGCCCATGCAGAACTGGAAGTGCGCGGGCAGCTTAAGTATGCCCTTTTTGATATAATAGGCCGCGTTGTAGATCATGCCGGGGTCGAATACCTCAATCTCCGGCTTCACTCCGGCCTCCTGCGCCATCAGGCCGAGCTTTTCAAGGAACTGCGGGTTGTTTTCAAACACGGCGTTATGCTGCCAGTTCATGCTGCCGCAGTCATAGGAGCACATCTCGGGCTTCAGCTCGTAGAAGGGGCGGAGCCTGTCCTCCTCCCTGAGGTTGACCCCTCCGGAGGTCGTGATATTCAGTATGATGTCGCAGTCGGTCCGCTCCCGGATGAGCCGGACCGTCTCCTCAAACTTCTCGAAGACCATCGCGGCCCTGCCCTCGTCGTCGCGGCAGTGGATGTGCGCCACGGCGGCGCCCGCCTTCCAGCAGTCGTATATCTCCCGGGCTATCTCCGCGGGCTCGATAGGGACGTTCGGCGTGTCTTTCTTCGTCGGCCACGCGCCCGTCGTTGCGACGGTTATTATGCGTTTGTTCTTAAGATCGCTCATATGTTTCCGCCGTATGTGTACGTCCTCGTCGGGACGTCGTTCAGGTCGTCCTCGTCTATCTCGGCCACGCAGCGCACCATTGAGCCGTCGCCCAGGTACCAGCGCAGCGGGAAGCAGTAGAATCTGAAGCGCTTGTTCGTCACCTTGTCGAGGTCGCCGCCGAGGTTCTCGACACCGACTATGCCGTGTCCCAGCATCTGCTTGTGGCAGGGCTCCCAGGTGCCCCAGCAGCCTATGGCCTCGAGGTCACCGAATTTCTCCATATAGGCCTCTTTGCCGTGCAGCTTGATATACAGCTCCTTGTCGAACTCGGCGTAAGCCTCCTCGCCGAACATCTCGATGTACTCCTCGGTGATCGGCTTGCCGGAGGCGCCCAGCAGGTTCATGCGCGTCATGCCGTTGTTGCCCATCGCCGTGTGCAGCGGATGGTCGAGGGCCTGGCTGTCCATGGCTACGCATTTTACCTTGTGCTTTACGAACCATTTGCCCGCCTCTACGCCCGTGCCGCAGGAGTAGTGATAGTATTCCTTCGAGTCGTCGAACAGCCGGTGCATACCGGTGTTCAGGCAAATGACCATGCCCTCGAGCTCGCTCGGTTTAATGCCCGCTCTCTCGCAGGCGTCCTCGAGGTGCTTCGGGCCGATGAGGCCCCAGCGCTCGATCCTTATGTCGAGGCATACGGCGTCGCCCGTATAGGCGTCTACCGGCATCTCGTGGGTGTAGCGCGCCCTCCTGCCGTCGAACTCCCGCTCCATAACGTGGCGCGGCGCGTCGGCGTGCGTTCCGGTGTGCATCGTGCAGGTGACCTTCTGCGTCAGAACGCCGCCCTTTGCCATCGTGTGCGTGTTGTCGATGACGGGCTTGTCAAAATACGGCCAGCGGGGGATCTCCGCGCTGAACGGATGTGACAGATCTACAAAAACTTTCTTGCCCATATTACTCCTACCTTTGTTTGTGGTTTCGTTCGCGGGAGCGCTTACTTTCCGTACAGCGCCCTGATCAGATACGAGTACAGCTCCTCCTTGCACCGCTCGGACTCCTCCGGGGTCCAGGTCCTGAAGCCTTTCCCGGTCTTGAAGCCCAGGTCGCCGGCGTCGCGCAGGCTCTTCAGCAGCGGCGACGGGCTCCCGGATGACTCGAGATGGGGCAGTATGTACTCGTGTATGCTGTAAGTGAGGTCGGTGCCGACCATGTCCGCGTTCTCCAGCGGGCCGAGCTGCGGCAGCCTCAGGCCGAAAGAATACCTGACGGCCATGTCCACGGTCTCGGCGTCCGCTATGCCGTTCTCGACTATCGAGACGGCCTCTCGCCACAGGGCGTGCTGCATCCTGTTGGCTATGAAGCCGGGCACGTCGCGCTTGCACAGCACCGGCACCTTGCCCGCCGACTTGAGCAGCTCCATAACGGCCTGCGCCGTCTCGTCCGTGGTCGCGTCGGATTTGACGACCTCCACGAGCGGTATCAGGTGCGCGGGGTTCCAGAAATGTGTGCCCGCGAAGCGGCCGCGGTGTATGAGCCGAGCGCTTATCTCGGTCGGGCTCATGACCGACGTGTTCGTGCAGAATATGGCGTCGGGCGGACACTGCTCCTCCAGCGCCGCGAACGTGGTGCGCTTGAGCTCCATGTCCTCGAAGACGGCCTCGATGACGAGGTCCGCGTTCTCGTAGCACGCACCGCTCTTGTCCGTCGTAAACGTGATCCTCTCAAGGCGGCTGTCCAGCTCCGCCCCGGTGATGACGCCTCTCTCGACGAGCTGGCGGCAGTTCTCGATTATCCCCGCACGGACGTCGACTTCGGCGACGTCCGTGACGGTCACGTTCAGCGCGGGGTTCGCGGTCATCACAAAGGCGATGTTTTTGCCCATTAGCCCCGCGCCGACGACCAATACGTTCTTTATATCCCTCATCGCGCCCTAGTTCGCCCAGTAGCCGCCGGTGGCGTCATAGTTGCCGCCCGTCAGGAAGTCCGAAGCCGGGGAGGCGAGGAACGTGGCAAGGCCGATAAAGTCCTGCACCTCGCCGAGCCGCCCTATCGGGAGGCGTTTGAGGAAGTTCTTGTAGACCTCGCTCTGCGGGTCGAACATCCACTCCGTGAGGTCCGAGCGGAAAACCGTCGGATTTATCGTGTTGACGTTGATGCCGTAGGGAGCGAGATCGGAAGCCATAGACTGGATCATCAGGTCGCAGCCGCCCTTGGAGGCGCAGTAACCCGTGTAGCCCTTCATTCCCATCTTGCTGCGGGCCGAGGATGTGACGACTATCTTGCCGCCCTTGCCCTGCGCGACCATCTGTTCCGCAGCGGCTCTGCAGGCTATATAGACGCTCTTGAGGTCGGCGTCCAGTATCTTCTGCCACTCCTGCGGGGTCTGCTCAAGGATGCCCTTCGGGGAGTTGAAGCCGTGGCATACGGCGAGTATGTTCAGCTCTCCGAATTTCTCCACCGCGCACCCGACCGCCTTTTTCATGTCCTCCTCGACCGCGGGATCCCCCGCGATTATCGCGCAGGAGAGGCCCTCCGCTTTGAACTCGGCCTCGAGCTCTTTGAGCTTTTTCTCGTTGCGCGCCGTCATGACGACGTTCGCGCCCTGATAGCAGTATGCCTTCGCCACCGCGCCGCCCAGAGCTCCCGTTGCGCCCGTTACGAGCGCGGTCCTGCCGTCGATGCTGAACATATTCAGGGCAAAATCCTTATCTACTCTTATCATCTGTACCGCCGCCTTTTGCTCAATCTATCGGGGGTTTGATCGGCCATTTCTCCCAGGGCACGTCCTCGGTGCTCAGTGCCATCTCGCCGTCTTTGTTCTTTACGATTATCCATTTGAGCCAGTTCTTGTTGTCCGTCTCGGGATAATCCTCGCGTATGAACCAACCGCGCGACTCCTTGCGCATCGCGGCAGCCCTGAACTGCATCTCGGCCGACAACACCGCGGCCTCGGCCTCGTGGGCGTTGAGCAGCTCGTGGAAATCGTCCGCTTTGAGCTCGCCGAGCATGCTCTTCGCCTTTTCGACGTAGCGCATCGCGGTCTCGATGCGGTGGCCGCTCATATACACGGACCTCTCCATCGGCCCTACGGCTTTGTGTATCACCCTCATGATGTCCTTTGACTTGCAGCCGCTCTCCCTCTCCAGAGGCGCGTACAGGCGCTTTACGCAGTCCTCGATCTGCTTGTCGCAGACGGGCGGCAGAGTCTCGCCGGCTCCTGTCTTCGAGGCCGCGTCGGAGCACATGATTCCGGCGAAGACGGCGTTCAGTATGCCCGAACCGCGGTTTCTCCCCGGAGGCGCGGGAACGGCGCCCGGAGCGGCGGAGCCGCAGTAACTGGCGTCACCTATCGCGAACAGGCCGGGTATCGTCGTCTGCATATCGTGGTCAACCTTCACGGGCGACTGCTCGCCTATCAGCATGGGGCAGACCTCCATGTCGTCGCCGTCGACGGCGTGGGCGTGTTCGTTGTTCAGCTCCCAGAAGCGCTGGCCGTAGGGGCGCTTCCACAGCATGTTCAGCGGGCCGCCGCCCTCCGGCATCTCCCTTTTAAGTACGATCGGCCCCATATTCGCCGCCATCTGGTTGTACCACTCGGCGATGGCGGAACCGCTGATATCCGGCTCGGGCCCCGTGCGGAAATTCTTCGTCACGTGTTCGCCGGCCTTGTTGTACATGAAGTTCTCGCCGAAAACGACCTCTTCGTGGCTGCGGACCTTCACGAGCTGGGCGAAGTTGCCGAACTCGGTGTTCCTCATCTCGGCTCCCGCCCTGTACGCGGCGGCTATCCCGTCTCCGCGTCCGCTGCCCCACATCGGGCCGATGCGGTAGTTCTGGCTGCCCGTGGCGAGAACGACGGCCTTGGCTCTGAACGTATAGAGTTTGCCGTCGAGTATGCTGAAGCCCACGGCTCCCGCGATCTTGCCGTCAGACGTCAGCAGATCCGTCACCGAAGTCTTGTCCATGATCCTGACGCCCAGCTTCTCCGCCGTACGGCGGACCTTCAGGGTGACGTCGAGGTCGATGCCGATCATCGCGGTCATCGGGCCCGTCGGCATGACGTCGTAACTGCCGTCCTCGCGCTTCGGCACGTTCGCGCCCCACTCGACGAGCTTGTCGAACATATGGTTGTTCATCTGCACGTATTTGATCATCAGCTCCTGATCGCCCAGGAAGCATCCGATCACGTTCGCGTGATACGCGGCGAACTCCACGGGATTCACGCGGCTGAGATCGAAATACTGCAGAACGCCGCCGCCCTTGTTCGCTTTGCCGGAGTAGCCGCACGTCTGCTTTTCAACAATCAGGACGTCAAGGTCAGGGTTCTTCTCTTTGATCGAGACCGCGGCTGTAAGCCCGGCGATACCGCCCCCTATCACAAGAACGTCGGCAGTAAGGTCTTCGCGGCCGTATTTTGTATCCATTAATCTTCCCCCTTACAGATAGCGGTCGAAAGTCTGCAGCAGCTTTTCGCTCGAATAATCCGGAATGACCTCGATGCAGTTCTTTTTGCACATGGCCTGGCAATAGAAGCAGTGTTCGCAGTCTTCAACGTATTTGAAGATAGGCCTCTTGTTCTCCTCGTCCCACCTTATCACGTCCACGAAGCAGGCCTTGTAGCACAGTTTGCATCCGACGCAGTTCTCCGGGTCAAACTTAATAACATGCGCGGTGTCTATCATGAGACGGACCTCCTTAAAAGTTGTCCCGTTGTTCCGGGAAGATCTTCGGCAACAGAGCCGCCAGGTTTGTGAACTCCTTGATGTTGTGCAGGTTCAGCGCGCGGAGCGGGGCTTCGGGCATGCGCACTCCGTCGGGCAGCATCTTGACTATGCGGCCCTTGATATACGCCACGCCCATCCAGAATCGCGTGCGCAGCTCGATGCCGCCCTCGATGTCGCGTACGAAGTGGCACATTATCGTGCCGGGGGCGCCGTGGGACATGCCGTGGGCGCATACGATCGTCGAGCACGCCTCCGTGCCGATCTTTGACGTATCAAAGCCGAGATCGCCCGGGTTCTTGAAATTGATGATGATGTCCTCCGGCCCCATGCCGACGTCTTCCTTGACGATATGGGTCGTGTCCCAGTACTTCTCCTTGTAGCTGAGCATCGGGTCTCTGCCCTTCTCCTTCTGCATGGACTCGGCGCTGAAGTGGTCCTCGCGATCCCAGATGGTGTAGCGGAGGCCGCCGAGGCCGTGCCAGGCGAACCACCAATCGAACATCTCGGCCGTTACCCCGGGCATCTTTGTGAGATTTGAGACATACCCCGTGCCGTCGGGCATCACGCAGTATCCTATCTCCTCTTCAAAATATCCGGGTTCAAACAGGCGGTTCCTGTCCTCGACGGGCAGGGCTTTGGAGCTGTCGATCGGGCCGTTGAGCACCTTCGCGTAGTGTTCCGGAGATGCCTGAACCATCTCTTCCAGATAGTACTTGTAGTAGGGTAGCTTCTTGTACTCTTCCGATACGGGCACTAGATTTTGCGCCATATGCATCCATCCTTTCAAAGCACTCGGCCCTGTTCGCGAGGTAAACCGGACCGTACATTAATTATATATAAACGCCCTGCCCTTTTCAAACCTTTTTATTTATGAGCTCATAAACAGGTCAAAAACCGGTCAAAAGCAGCACGATTTTCGATATTTTTCGTTTACATAATATCGGGGAAACGCGGATATGCAGCGACAAAAAACCTTCCCCCCGAGGGGGGAAGGTGGACGGCGCAGACGTTCGGATGGGGTGTTTATCCCTCAGCGCCACCTCATCCGCCTCACTGCGCTCAACTACCTTCTCCCCGGGGAGAAGGCTCGTGTGCGGCGATCTGCTCCACGCTTCTTACGAGCGCGGCGGCCGCCGCCGGATTTTTCGGAGGAATATGTTTTCTGTCGGTTCAGCGCCCGTATTTTGTGAGCGCGGCGCCGCGGATCACCTTGTTCATATACGGCCTCGGTTCTTCGACTTCCTCGGCGTGGCTGGACGTCGAGCCGACGACCGTCTGATAGACAAAGGAGTTGCCCGAGCCGGCGCCCGCCACCATAACGAGCACATGTTCGGGGACGCTGAACGGTTCGCGGTGCAGGCCGGGCTTCACGTCGTCCGGGGAGAGCACGTACATCTTGTTGTGGGCCGTCGTGTTCTCCTGCTCGAGCTCCGCCTTGAGGGCCTCACGCTGCTCGGGCGTCATCCTGTCCCAGTCGATGACGTTCTGATCGTACAGATACTGAATGAAATCTCTCTTTGACATGCCCGCGTTCGCTATCTGGTGGGCCATCGTCGGGTGTAATACGACCATATGGCGGACGTCCTTCCCGTCCGTCGGCATGCCGAAGCCCGTAAATATCCCGCCTTTGCGCGAGAACAGGCGGCTGAGGTTCGCGGACCTCTCCTCGAACGTGGCGTTCGACATGCACTCTGTGGCGAAGCCGAAGCGGCCCGTCTCCTCGCAGGCCGTGACGATGCTCTCGTCGGGCCCGTAGCCGTTCTGCTCCGCCCAGGATTCCCAGGGGCTCTCGTCCTGGTTTTCGACGATGATCTGGTTCGCGTAAGCCGCGGGCTGCCCGGGGCCGCCCGGAGAGGAGTATATTTTCATGTCGCGCCAGCCGATATTTATCATGCACAGGAGCACGGCGCGGCCGATGGTGCTGTTTATCCTGTGGCCGGGGGCGAGATAACCTATCTTGTTGTTCAGGCCCAGCTCCTTGATGATGGGGCCGCTGATGAAAATGACGGGCAGAATCTCGTTGACTATATGGAACTGGTTGAAGTTTTTCGCGGTTATTGTCTCGATTATCGTTATGATGACCGGCAGATACTCGGGGCGCGCCCCGGCCATCACGGCGCTGATAGCTATCTTCTCGACCGTCGCTATGCCCTTTTTCGGGTACATCAGGCCGATGACTTTGTCCCGGGGGTAGGTAGTCCCGGTGAGCATCCATTCAACTGCCTCCGGCGTAGGCGGCAGGACCGCAAGGCCGTCCGAGAGCGCGTTCTTTTCGCAGTACTGCTGGAACTTCTCGTTCACTTCAAAAATGCTCGATCCGGTGAACACCTTGTTCGAGTAGTCGTACTGCATCTCGAAGCTGCGCTTCTCCTCCTCGGTGAGGGGGTCTGTGAGCGCGCTGACGATCTTGTCGAACACGGCGGCCACTACGGGCATCATGAGCTCCCTGTCGCGCTTTGCGACGCAGTAGTCTGTAGCGGGGACCGTGACGAGGCGGGCTGCCGGCATGCCGTTGAGGTCGGCAAGCGCCCTCTTTGCAGGCTCGAGCACGTCGGAGCAGATGGATACGCCGGGGCGGCCGGCCCTCTCCATGAACACGCCCACGTCGCGCCTGCCCTGGGTGATGGCCTCCTTGACTCCCTCTACCCAGCCGTCGCAGGCCGCGGCGATCTCGTCCGCGTTCACCCGCGCGTTGGGCGACCCGAAGGACCAGAAGCGGACTATTTTGATTGTCGGGTACTTCTCTGTGAGCATTTCCGCGAGTATGTCAAAAAACAGATCGGAGCCGAAGCTGTGGAGATCGTCCACGTGTATGCCCATCAGCGCTATCGTCTTTCCGTCGAGAGTGTCGAGGCGGGTGTTTGAAAGCCCCTCCCTTTTCGGGTCGTTCAGCACGCCTTTAGGCTCAAGGATCTCGAGCCTTACCTCTTTATCTTTTCCGCACATGTTAATACCTCCCTGTTTCCGAATTATTATGCCGTTCCGTCCGGCCGGTGACCGCGACTATAGAATACGCCCGGCGCAATGACGGTATTTGGAGAAACCTCAAATATACATCACGGCCGGGCGAGGGTCTGTATTTACCCGGGCTCGACCGGGCGGGGGCGATTACTTTCCGTATTTCGTGAGCGTGGCCCCGTGGATGACCTTGGTCATATAGGGCCTCGTCTCGGTGACGTCCTCCGCGTGCGACGTCGAGCCGTAGACGGTCTGGAACACCATCGAGTTGCCGGCGCCGGAGCCCGCGACGAACACGAGCACGTGCTCGGGTACGCTGAACGGCTCGCGGTGCAGACCGGGCACTACCTCGTCGGGCGTCATGACGTACATCTTCTTGTGGGCTTCCATGTTCTCCTTGGCGAGCTGTGCTTTAAGCTCTTCGCGCTGCTCGGGCGTCATCCTGTCCCAGTCGATGACGTTCTGATCGTACAGATACCGGATGAAATCCCTCTTTGACATGCCCGCGTTGGCTATCTGGTGCGCGAGCGTCGGGTGCAGCACCACCATATGGCGGACGTTCTCGCCGTTTTTCGGCATTCCGAATGTCGAGAACAGTTCGCCGTGGCGCGAGAACATGCGGCTCACCGTGGCAAGTCTCTCCTGGAAATCGGCGTTCGACATGACCTCCGCGGGTCCGCGGATCTCGGACGTGGCCTCGCAGACCGTGATGACGCTCTCGTCCGGTCCGCAGCCGCTCTGCTCCGCCCAGGACTCCCAGGGGCTCTCATCCTGGTTTTCCACGATGAAATAGTTCGCGTAGGCGGCGGGCCTGCCGGGGCCGCCGGGAGAGGCGTATATCGTCATGTCGCGCCAGCCGATGTTTATCATGCACATGAGCAGCGCGCGGCCTATCGTGCTGTTTATCCTGTGGCCGGGGGCGAGGAAGCCGACCTTGTTGTTGATGCCCAGTTCCTTGATGATAGGCCCGCTGATAAAGATGATGGGCAGTATCTCGTTCACTATGTGGAACTGGTTGAAATCCTTTGCGGTGATCGTCTCGACCATCGTGATGATGATGGGCAGGTACTCCGGCTTCGCACCGGCCATCACCGCGCTTATCGCTATCTTCTCTACCGTGGCGATGCCCCTCTTCGGGTACATCAGCCCTATGACCTTGTCACGCGGGTAGCTGGTGCCGGTGAGCATCCTCTCGACAGCCTCGCGTGTGGGCGGCACGGCGGGCAGGCCGTCGGACAGGGCGTTCTGCGCGCAGTACTGCATGAACTTCTCGTATGCCTCGGCATAATCTTCGCCTTCGAACGTCTTGGGCGAGTAGTCGTACTGCATCTCGTAGCTGCGCTTCTCCTCCTCGGTGAGGGGGGCCGTGAGCGCCTTTACGATGGCGTCAAACGCCGCTTCGACGACGGGCCTCATCAGCACGGGGTCCCTCTTCGCGACGCAGTAGGCTGTAGCTGGGACTGTCACGAGGCGCGCCGCGGGCATGCCGTTCAGGTCCGCGAGGGCCCTCTTCGAGCGCTCGAGCACCTCTGAGCAGATGGACACGCCGGGCTTTCCGGCCCGCTCCATATACACGCCGACATCGCGCCTGCCCTGGGTTATGGCGTCCTTGACGCCCTCGACCCACGCGTCGCAGGACGCCGCTATCTCGGCGGAGTTGTCGACAGCGTTGGGGGAGCCGAAGGACAGGCCGCGGATGATCTTGACGGTCGGATATTTCTCTTTGAGCATCTCGCCGAGAATATCGAAAAACAGGTCGGATCCGAACGTGACAAGATCGTCCACGTGTATGCTCAGCAGGGCGATCGTTTTCCCGTCGAGAGTGTCGAGGCGCGGGTTTGACAACCCTTCCCTCTTCGGGTCATAGAGCACTCCCTTCGGTTCCAGGATCTCCAGCTTCACGGGCTTTTCTTTTTCACACATGCGCTAAACCTCCAAAAATTATACGATATTTCCCCCGGGCGCCGGGCGTCTCTCACGAGCGCCCAGGCGGCGATAAAAGCCGCCCGGGGCGCCGAAAATGCCGTCACGCGCCCGTACAGGGCCTTGATTGCGGCCCTGCACGGGTGATCGCGTCATGGCTGATATGTTATGCCGTTATTGCTGCGCCGGGGAATTATTTATACATGTAGCAGACCTGGATCGCGTGGTCTTCTGACACGAAGACTCCGGACTTGAATTCCTTGCTCAGCGCTATGAACAGCGGAGCCTGCACGGCGCCCACGCAGCCGAAGTCATCCTGCTGGTATTTCGTCAGCTGCTTGAGGTGCTGGATCATCTCGTCCCAGGTGGCGGCTGTCTTCACGGCATCGTACTCGTCGAGCATGCTCTGATAGAGCTCGGGATCGTAGACGTCCTGCCAGCACATCTTGCACATGGCGTTGGGTGTCAGTATGAACGTCCAGGGCGCGTAGGGGGCGGCATTGGTGTAGCCGAAGCCGCCGATGGAGACCGTCCACTCACCGTTCATCAGCAGGGTGAAGTTGGCTGCGGCCTCGATGGACTCGACGTTCATCGTCACGTCAACTTTCGACAGCTCGTTCTGTATCGACACGAAGACGTCCTTGTAGAAGTCCACTATCGTGGCGTTGAACTCTATGCTCTTGGGGTCAACGCCGGCTGAGGCCAGCAGCTCGAGGCCCTCGTCCGGGGCGTAGTAGTTTTCATCGAACGGGACGTATCCCGACGTGCCCTCGGGCCACATGCCGTCCTGCACGTTGCCCATGCCGTCGTAGATCAGCTCGTTGACGCCCGGCCAGTCGATGAACCTGGACATGGCATTCCTGACCTCAAACGTCTGGAACACGGGCACCGACTTGGCGTTGAACCAGAAGACGCTGGCGACGTCGTAGGTGGATATCAGGTAGCCGTCGAAACCGCTCTCTTCTATGTTGTAGTAGTTCTCCACCGTGCTGATCAGGCCGCCGTCAAGGTCGCCGTTCATGAGGGCCATGATGGCGGTGTTCGCGTCCTTGACTATCTGGTAGCTGACTCTCTCGATGCTGGGCTTCCTGTCGGGCAGGTAGTAGTCGGGGTTCGCTTTCAGCTCGATGCTCACGCCCGAGGTGTAGCTGTCGATGTAGTAGGGCCCGGTGCCGATGGCGGCCTTGTTGTCGTTGATGCCGTACAGGTCGAGAGCGTCCGGGGAGACGACGCCTATGCCGCTGATGCCGATCTCAAAGTACGGGCACGGGGCGGAGAGGTGGAATACGAGGGTGTTCGCGTCCAGAGCCTCCCAGGAGGTGATGTTGTATGTACCGAACGTGGCCGGGGAGGCCTCCAGGCGGTAATCGTAGGACCTCGCCAGGGCGAAAGCGTCGCAGACGGTGCCGTCGGTGAATTTCACGCCGTCGCGGATCTTGTACGTCCAGGTCAGGTAGTCATCCGAGTGTTCCCAGGATTCGGCGATCGCACCGCGGATGTCCTTGGGGTCGTTTAAGTAGAGATAGGAGAGACCTTCGAATACGTTCGTCCAGAACCAGGATTCGGGCCCGCAGTTCCACGGGAGCTGGGACGGGACGTCCGCCTTGGCGAGCCACTTGAGGACGGTCCCGGGCTGGATCTCATGGGGACTCGCTTCGAAATCGCTCATGCTCGTAATGATGAGGTTCTGTTTTAATACCATATCTTCCCCTGCGGGGGGCTGGGATTCCGGAGCTGTGGATTCCTCGGGGGCTGCCGTCCCGGGGGCGGACGAAGTATCCGGGGCTGCTGTCTTCGGGGTATCGGTCACTGTTGTTCCGGGCTCTTGCGGCTCTTTTTCCTTCTTGTCGCACGCGCAGAATACAAGGACCATAGCGAGTGCGATAAGAATACAAATGGCGGCGCGCAGCTTTTTCATGATCATTCCTCCTGTAATAATGTTACAATATCCTGACATTTTAATGAACAACGAGAAACGGATCCTGGATAAAACAGAAATTTCGACATTACGCGGCAAATTTACTTAACGAACGATTACTAATACGAGCATATCATCTACTTTCTGCCATGTCAATTAGAAGAAATGATGAACTTATTAAGCACTTATTAAACAACAATTACCCCCCTTCAAAGCGCCCGGCCTCAGGCCGTCACTTGTCTTCAAGCGTGGTCTCCACCTCGCGCATTTTTCCCTTCGCTATCTCCTCGGGGACGAACACCTGGCCGCACACCGGGCATCCGGGCAGCTCGTACGTCATACGGTGCCCCAGATACTCGAGAAGCGTTTTACGTGGGCGCAGGTATTCTCCGCATCTGGCGCACTTGAGTTTGCGCCCGGGGCCGTGCTCCATTGTCTTCCTCCTCCCGGCTGTATCTTCCCCGCTGCCCGCGGGGTGTGCGAAAACGAACAAAGCCTTCAATCGAACGTGTCTTCGATCAAAGGCTGTTATGCGGCGCCGGCGGCCGCGGGACCGCTCTATCTCAGGATCCCGTGGAAAAGGCCGTCGGCCATCTCGTCCGCGATATCGTCTATTGCAAGAGGGCCCTCCGGATTATACCATTTTACGAACCACGTCGTGACCGAAAAAATGGTGAACGCGGCCGTGGACAGGTGCGCTGTCCTCATGGCTCCCCTCTTCTGCAGCTTGGACAGTTCGCTCTTGATGAGGTTGTAGGCGTCGCGCCTT
>JAAYAR010000101.1 GCA_012719235.1 Clostridiales bacterium | reverse complement strand
TATTTCTGATCAGCGCTCATGGTGTCGTTATAGATCGGGTTTCCGTCAACGTCGGTTGAGTAGGCGATCGCAAAACCTTTGTCCGCCGGCTTGGGTGCCGCCCATGATGTGTTGGAGAGCGGGTACTGGATCACAGTCGCGCGCTCGCCGTAGTATGAATCGATAGCGGTGTCCCTGTATGCGGAAAACAGCGTAGCAAAAGCTTTGCGAAGATTCCTGGAGGCTTCGGAACCGCTGTCTCCGCCGACGCTGACAACGTCGGCCTGAATGCCGATGTATCCGTAGCTGAGGTTGTCTACAGTGACAGTCGTGATGACGTCTCCAGTCAGTCCTCCGCCGTTGTACTCCTTAATGGATGCGACGATCGCCTCGTTGATCGGCGGAGCGGCAATATCGAACATGCCTGTCGCGACACCCGTGAGTTTGTCGGCGTCAGACGCTTCCCGGAAAAGGATATGAGCGATCTTGGGAGCGCCCTTGTAATAGAGCTCGTTTGCTTCGAACGTTACGACTCCCTTGTCATATGAGACGAATTTATAGGGTCCGGCGCCCATCGGTTTCGTTGTGACGGACTTCACGATGCTGAGATCGCCCTTCTTGAAACCGAACATATTCTTTTCGTAATCATACAGATTCTTGTCGCCGTAATAGTGCAAAGGCGCGACGGACAGATTGAACTGCAGTATCGCGGCCGCATCAAGGGAGTCCATTGTTACGCGCAGGGAATAATCACCGGTCTTCTCGATGCCCGAGATGTTGGGCGCTGAGTCGCCCGTCCGGACGACAGCAGCCAGATCGGGATACTTCTCAATAATAGTATCTCCGATAAACGTGCTGATAGCGGTACCGGTCGAATCGTAGTTGATCCCTTCGTCGCTCAGATCGTATCCGTAAGTATCGAGGATCATGTTCCAGTACTCCTCGACGGTCGGATACCGGCCCGCCGCAAAATCAAATGTGTTGCCGGCCGCGTCGCGGAAGAGGCCGTCATCGCCGATCCCCTCGGCATAGCCCCAGGCCCACTCGCCGAGCGCGACCTGCAGGCCCTCATTGGCCGCGACTTCCCCGGCCGAAAAGCCGGTGGCTTCCACGGCATATTCTTCGGCGAAATTCGCGGTGCAATAGTCGACTATTTCCTGAGTGAATTTGATGCCCGCCTCTTTAAAAGCTTTCTCGAAATTAGCCGCGTCTTCGGCTGTGTAATATGTACCGGCCGAAGTATCGTTTCCTGCCGCTAAATCGTCAAATATGATCTGCCACAGGGGGCACATGCCGCCGCGATACGCCGCCATTCCGGAAATGGGCAGAGCGTGAAATGTGGAATTGCCGTCATAGGCGGGGTCTGAGAGCACGTACATACTGAAAATGACGTCGTCTGCAGTCATAGGTTCGCCGTCTGCGAATGCGATGTCCTCGCGCAGTTTGAAATCATAGACGACGGTGCCGTCCGGGTTCCCGGTGATTACGCAATCGGCGATCCCCTGATAATAATGGTCCGCTCCGTTGTACGGGATCGTCTGCCCTTCAATGCCTTTCAGGATCATGTTGCCTTCTCTGTCATACTCAAGAAGAGGGACGTGAACCATCTCCGAGACGTCCCTGTCATACTCGGAAGAGGCAAAAAACGGGCTGAACTTTTCGGAAAAGTTTGAATAACCGACTACCAGGGTCTGATCTTTGACTGTCTCGACGGGCGCCGATTCTGTAGGCCTGGCTGACGGCTCCGCGACGGCGGTAGGAGCGGCTGACTGTTCAGGCTCCTTGGCCGGTTCCTTCCTGCATGCCGCGAGCGATAGAATCATTATCACCGCAAGTGCCAATGCCAGGAGTTTCGCTGTGTTTCTCGGTAATATTTTATACATGTACGATCCTCCGATCGCTGGTCAATCAGGTCGTTTCGCTCTCCCGGGTCTCCGCGTTGCGTCTGTTGCGGTACGCGATGACCGACGCGGCGATGAGCACGGCGGCGCAGATGCCGAAAATGACGTCGCCGGTCGAAACCGCGACGTTATCGGTGATCAGGCGATAAATAAAACCGGCGGCAGCTATCGCCGCCAGTATTGCCATGGAGAGCGCGGATCTCGGCAGCCCGAGCAAGAACCTGTCGGACACTTCCCGCTTCATGGGCTGCCTGACCGTCCGCAGGCTGAAAGCCGCGGTTGTCAGGCTGAACAGCGGGATAGCGCAGCACACGTAAGGAACGGCCGCATATACAACGCGTGCCGCACTCAGGTTAAAACAGAGCGGCAAAAAAAACGCCGGCCAGCTTACAGCGCACAGCGCAATCAGGAGATTGGCCGCCGCACGGACCCGCGAAAGATCTGAGGAGAAAACGAAATATTTCCCCTTATAAACAGGGCGGGAGATTATCCTGCCGTTCGGATTTCTGTCGTATTCCACACCGTAGTCGGAGATATATTTCCTAGAAAACATCAGCTTCACCGCTCTCCGGCAGATCAAAATACCAATTTTCGCATATCGTGCATATTCGCGCTTATTTTATCGTCAAAGACTATGTTTTGTCAATGACCTGATATTTTTCGCAATTACTAAATAATACCTCTCAGGTCATATTTATCCAGCCAGCCATGAGCCGCGTCGCACACGCTCCGCAGGCAGTCGTCTTCAAACGGGCTGCGCAGACCTGCAATATCGAGCAGTTCGGTAAACGTCTTTGTACCCGCGTGGCTCGTATACGCCATATATGTGTCCCAGGCCGCACGGATATCCTCGTTTATCATTGCCCAGAACTGCAGCGCCACCGTCTGCGCAAGACAGTAATCAATATAGTAGAACGGCTCTTCGTATATGTGCATCTGTCGCTGCCAGCCCTTCCCCTCTCCGTAGAAGGGTATCTCGCCGTCAAGCCTCACCCACGGCATATAGACACCGATGAGTTCTCTCCACAACCCGTG
>JAAYAR010000100.1 GCA_012719235.1 Clostridiales bacterium | reverse complement strand
TGGCGGTCATTTTTTGCAGTTGCAGGACGCGCTTTCAGCATTGCGGTCTGCCGGGCACGTCTGTGTGGGCGGGAAGAACTCGTCGATCGGGAATTTTATCGTTTCGAACACGTCGCACGGCGACGTCGGATCACCCGCCGAACAGTCTGTCTCGGGGATACAGAACCCGAAAGAGGGCACCAGCAGCTGGGAATCCCTCTCCAGTTTGATGATACTGAACTGTCCCAGGGTCACAAACATGCGCTTGCCCTCGTTGCCGATGACGATCTCCTCGTCGAAGCAGCACAACACCGTATCCGGCAGGTCCACCATCGGGGATTCGCGGCGGCAGCAGTCGCAGTTATCGATTACGTGCGAAGCGAGTACCACCGGATCGACCGTCTCCACGCACGCGACGGGCATATTGGTCCTGGCCCGCTGCTGCTCGTCTGCGCCTCCCTGGCGAGACGCCGAGGAGAAGATCTTGACTCCGCCTTCGCTGCCGAATAGGATCACCTTCTTGGAGAAGGAAGCCACGCCTGTGATCCGGCACGGCCTGCCTGTCGCGCCGTGTGCGTCGGCGTTGATGCGATAAAAGTATGTAATATCTACCGTAAAAAATCCTTTGTTAAACGGGACCGGCTCGACGTCGATCAACACGCACAGAATCTCTGCGCTCTCGTTTTTGACGCTCACCGCCGCGTCAACAGCTGCCTGTGAACTGCGGGTCAGGAATACTCTGAGATCCTCTATACAGTCTTTATCCCTGCAAGAGGAGTAGACCTTCTTTGTATGGATACAGACAGCTTCGCTTATGTCACAGGTTCCGCAGACCGGTCCGGGCGATACCCTGTCAGGCATTGCAATACCTCCTATTTTTTTATGGAAGGCCCTACTCACCTCTATAAGCCGAGCCACCGTTCCTTCCATAACAATCTATGCCGAATACCCCGAAATGTGCTACTGCCCGCAGAGCCCGAAAAGCGCGGGCACTTGTTTTTTGTCCGGCGGCGCTTTATAATGAATTTGTGAATAAAAGCCGGGGGGGGATGTCGCTTGGCACGGTACGGGTATATCAGGACAAAGCTTGATATCAAGCTGCTCATTCTCTGTTTTCTTTCAAATCTCCAGGCGCAGTCCGCCTCGTTCGATGATCTCACGGAATTGTCTATAATCGACGGCGCCGTCGACTATTTTGATTTTTGCAGCTGCCTTTCTGAACTTGTCGAGGGCGGACAGGTCGTAAAGGACGATTCCGGACACTACAGGATCGCGCCCAGGGGGTATGAGAACTATAAGGTCTGCGAGAGCACGTTCTTTCCCTCCGTCAGGCGAAAAGCGGAGCTGCTCGCAGCCGACGTCGTCAACCGCCGCCAGCGGAATGAGCTCATCCACTGCTCAAGCGAGCAGCGCGAGAACGGAGATTACACGGTCCACCTCAGGCTCAACGACCTCGAGGACAACATTCTGGCGATAGATATGATGGTAGTCTCGGCGCAGCAGGCCGAAAAGATGAAATCCAACTTCAGGGAAAACGCCGAGAAGATATACAACGCGGTGCTTAAGGCCCTTCTGGAGACATGATATGCGTGTACTGAAAAGAACGCTCTCGACTTTAATCGCCGCGGTAATATTTCTGGCGCTCTTTGCCTGCTGCGGGATCCCGGAAAGGCCGGGCGAACGGCCGACGGAGCCGACAGCCACCCAATCGCCACCCGCTCAGACGGTCTCCCCGGAGGTTATCAAGACCCCGGAGCCGACACCCGAACCCACACCCGAACCTACCCCCGAGCCGACGCCGCCGCCGCCCGCCACGCTGAAAATGTGCGTGCTGGGGGACGTGCTCGTGCACAACACTCAGCTGACCGACGCCTATAACCGCGAGGACGGGACTTACGATTTCACCCACTGTTTCCGCTACATAAAAGAGCACGTTTCACAGGCCGATATAGCCTTCTGCCAGCTTGAGACAACGTTCGGCGGAGGACCGAATTTCGCCGGCTACCCGAATTTCAACACGCCCGACGAGATGGCCTGCGCCCTGTCCGACATGGGAATAGATCTTCTTGGCCTTGCCGGCAACCACGTGCTCGACAAGGGCTATTCCGGCATGGTACGCACGCTTGACACGGTAAAAGCCGCGGGCATGACTCCCATTGGCGCGTACGCCACACAGGAGGAGCGCGACAAGAGCAGCGGCATCGTGCTGATGGAGCAAAACGGGATCCGGGTCGCTTTCCTGGCATACACCTACGGCACGAACGGCATCCCCCTGCCCTCCGACAAACCGTTCGTCACAAACCTGCTCTACACCGACTACCTCACGAACCTCTCAGTGCTCAACAAGGACCTGATACTTGCCGACCTGAGCGCCGCCAAGGCGATGGAGCCGGACCTGATCGTGACGATCACACACTGGGGTTCCGAATATGCAACAAAACCGAACAAGTTTCAGCAGGAAGCGGCCGAATTTCTGTTTGAAAACGGAGTCGACGTCATTCTGGGAAGCCACTGCCACGTCCCCCAGCCATATGAAAGGCGCACGATAACGACTGTTGACGGCGAAACGAAGGACGTTTTCGTGAGTTTCTGCCTCGGCAATCTGATCTCGGCCCAGACTTATGACTACACGAATCTGTCCGCCATGCTGAACCTCGAGTTTGAGATGGACCCTCTGACGCGGGAGGTGGTGCTCACGGAAGTATCGTACATCCCGATCTATACAGTGAAAGCCTCCGAGGGCTCCGATTACCACGTGCTCCCTATCCACGATGGCATAACGTCCTATGAAACGGACGGGGAGCCGCCCATCAGCAGCTCCCTGTATAACAGCCTCCTGAAAGGCCTGAAGGACCTCCACTCCATCCTCGGTCCCGAGGGCGATCCGATGTACAGCCCTCCCGACACACAGTAACCGGAGCGTTTCACAGAACCGGTGTTCTTTGAAACGGACCGGGGAAAAGACATCGCCGCCCTGCGAAGGGGCGGCTGTCGAAATTATCTTCTTATTGACAGACTGACCGCTCTGTCTCCCGTTAGGGAGTCAGGGCGGTCATATTTTTCAAAATACCGATAAAATCTCCTCAACCGGAAGGATCTCAGGCCCGGCCGGCATCGCGTCAGCCGCGGAGCACAGGCCGAAAGCCGCGTCCGAGATCAGAGCGCTGGCTGCAAACACACCCGGTCTGTTCACCACCGGTCCGTTTTCGCCGAACGTGAACTCCACGCTTTTAAGTGGGGCCGCAAGCCCGGTCCCCGTGAACTTAAAATAACTCTCCTTCAGTGTCCAGAGCCTGAAGAGCCTGCCCGGGTCACCGTCAGCCCACGAGTATTCGGACTGCGTCAGGACCCTCCTCCACAGGCTGTCACGAAGGGCGCGCACCGTCTCCCCGTCCGTCCCCACGGGCGTGTCGGATACGGCGCAGACTGCGTACTCCCTCGAATGGCTTATGCTGAAATGCAGCCGTGGGTACTCGGGAAGATATGGCTTTCCCGCCTTCTCATACGCTATTACCGGGCGGGAGATGCCGTGGTACAGTTTCAGCTCCCTGCGGAGCAGCGCGTACGCCGTCAGTATCCCGCAGGCGCTTTTTTTGTCTTTTATCCGCCGGACTTCCGCGCGGCGCTTGACGGGGAGAAGATCGAGCAGCCGCCCGTACTCCTCCTCCGGCAGACTGTCCCCCGTCCGGACCGCCGTCCACCTGAGCAAAGGCTCAGCCCGGAGGCCACGCCATGTCGCGCCCCGCGAGCACGTGAAAGTGCAGGTGGAACACGGACTGCCCCGCCCTCGCCCCGCAGTTTGATACGACGCGATAGTCCCCGAGCCCCAGTTTTTCGCCAAGGAGGGCGATGGCCTCGAAACACCTCGCCACACAGGCTGAGTTGTCCTTAGTCACGCGCGCGGCGGACTCGATATGCTCTTTCGGTATCACAAGAATGTGTACCGGGGCCTGGGGAGAGATGTCCCTGAAGGCATAGACCGCATCGTCTTCATATACTTTTTCGGACGGGATGTCGCCTGCTATGATAGAACAAAACAGACAGCCGCTCATTGCTTCGCCCCTTTCGAAGATTGTTTGTCAGCCCAGTTTTTCTTTTATGAACTGAGCGGCGCTTTTAAATGCCGCGCCGAGCAATTGAGGGTCTTTGATGCCGCCCATGGCGCTGTCGGGTTTACCGCCGCCGCTGCCTCCGGAGGCCTCGCAGGCCTTTTTGACAAGATCGCCTGCCCTGATGCC
>JAAYAR010000099.1 GCA_012719235.1 Clostridiales bacterium | reverse complement strand
CTACGACTTTCGACCAATCGCAGTTTGAAGCAGAAGGTTGACACCTCATCCGGCCGGCTCCGCTGCCCACCCATGCCTTCTCCTGGAGGAGAAGGTGCCGAACACAGTGAGGCGGATGAGGTGGCACTACGACTTTCGACCAACCGCAGTTTGAAGCAGAAGGTTGACACCTCATCCGGCCGGCTCCGCCGCCCACCTTCCCCTCCGAGGGGAAGGCAATACCTCATCCGGCCGGCTCCGCCGCCCACCCATGCCTTCTCCTTTGAGGAGAAGGTGCCGAACATAGTGAGGCGGATGAGGTGGCGTTGTAAGGCCTAAGCCGCGCCGCGAAAGGTCCGTGGCCGCAGTATTCAGCTTTTAATATTCCGGGATCAACTCGCGACCTGATTGCCCGATCGGATCTTGGCTTTATACAGTGCCTTGTCCGTTCTCGTCAACCAATTATCGAGCGATTCGACGCAGACACGCTCGGCTACACCGATGCTTGTCGTCACGGGAATGTCCTGCCCGATCCCGCTGTTTTCAATATTGGCGCGTATCTTCTCCGCCACCGCGGAAGCTTCATCGATCGCCGTATTCGGCATCAGGACGAAAAACTCATCCCCTCCGAGCCTGAAAGCAATATCCCGGTCCCGCAGGGTATCCGATATGATCCCGGCGCATTTCGCAAGCACCGCGTCACCGTACAGGTGGCCGCAGGTATCGTTTATGTTTTTGAAATTGTCGATGTCCAGTATCATCGCCGTGATCGGCTGATCCTTCTGAGCCGCGTTTTTCGTCTCCTTCTCGATTTTTTCATTGAAAAACGTGCGGTTATACACGCCTGTCAGCTGATCCGTAATACTCAAATGGAACAGCAGCAAATTGGATTCGATCAGGTCTCTCATCCTGCTCATGCATTCGATCATGTCTTCCGAGAAGTCGTTTTCTTTGTTGTCGAGCACACAGATCGTTCCGAAGATGTTCCCGTTCGGCAGTTTGATGGGAAACCCCAGGTAACATTTCATGTTGAATTTCATATCGGGATTATTCATCCACTCCGGGGACTTCGACGCATCCGGCACCAGCAGCATATTTCCCTGCCTTATGACCCTTTCACAATTGAGGCCCGAATCGATATAGCGCTCTTTCTGGCCGACTTTATAGGGATTGCCCTTAGTTTTGCTGGACAGGAACACTTCCAGTGCTTCCCCGGACTTTCTCATGATCAGGGCTGCTTTGACCTTTTCTATACGGGCAAGAAGGTCCAGTATGCTTTGCCATTCCTGCAGTATGTTCTCCGGGATATCAACGCCGCCGTCCTGAGATAAGGCAAACCTGTAATTATCGAGGCCTATTTTGTCTATCATATCAATTCACCTGCGCTTTTCCGACTTTGCGTCGGCAATATCCGGTATTTCCGGAAATGTCACTTTCGGACCCCTAATATCGATATAACTCACACCTGAATCATGCTTGACTAAAAAGACGTCCGGGTCGGCCGCGGTGCATATAAAAAGCCCCGCAATTGCTGCGACGCGCCGACGGCCGCCCCCGCGGCGTGTACCGGGAAAAGAAACCGCGCGGACATCCCGAACGGTCCGGTCAAGGCGTTTTATCCGGTTTACAGACGCATCGGCCTACCGCTTTTTTATCGTACCAAAAAGCGACGGGTAATACAAGCGATCTAGACGCTAAGACGGGCAAATCGGCCCTCCGCGCTGCTTTTTTGCCTTTCTGCGCCTATCCGGGGCCGAATAAGGCAGGATTTTGCACAAAATTTTGCCGATATGTGCAACAAAATGCCCGATAACGATCGGCTTCGAGCAGCTGCGGGCGCGCATCCCGGCTTGAACATACCGGGGATCATGCTTTGACTACTTGAGCTCCTCTTTCTGCAGCCACTTTGTCTCGTCGGGCGTGATCACAAGTATATCGACGGAGCCGCCGACCGTTTCTATAACGTTTTTGAAGTGCATGGTCTTGATGGTCGTTTCCACCGCGTATCTCGCGAAGTCTACCGCGTCCTGCAAGGTGAAATAGCCCCACAGGATATCCTCTGCAGGCAGGTCCGTATATCCGTTGCCGTTTTTGACCGCGACATTCTGGATCAGTCTTGTCAGGGTCAGGATCTCACCGTCCCATGTGGCGCCCTGATTTGTCGTGTCGATCATCTCTACGCTTTTGTTCTTTACCACGACTCTGTACAGCAACTGCTGTTTCCCGGACCCGCTCGGATCATAGCCCGCGACGACAAATCTTGTGTTCGGCACGACAGGCAGACCGTTGAAGAAATCGATTATCATCTTCGGCATGTCTTTCACGCGGCAGTCTTTGCCGATCCTGGTACGGATCAGTTCCTGAATAAACCCGGTTATGGGCTTTCCGAGGAGCGTGGAATCGCCGCAGGTGTATATTCCCGCCCCGTTCGGACACAGAAATATCTTGTCCGTCGAGTTTGTTGTATGTACGCCAATGCGCTGGATCGTCTCGCCCCCGACCTTTTGAGTGTTCGTGTACGTGGTCCGGCGGTCACCCGCAAGAACGATGCCCTCATTAACATATACCGCGATCAAGAAAGACATTTGCTTCACTCCTGACTTTCAGTCGTTTATTCCCCGCTCGCCTCTGTGAAAATCATCTTATTTCTATTGTGTACGGTTGACCGTACCGCGCTGCTTGCGTTAAGCAAATAAACCGCGCAGATATTCCGCACGGTTTGGTCAAGGCAATTATTTGGTGAACTAGCGCTTTGGCCCACCGTTGTCCGATTATACCAATATATGTCGAATCATGCAAGAATTGAGACATATAATCAGGAACATATGACCAATAATCGGCTATTTTTATAAACTGCAACCTCAATATCGCGCTTTTTGCCCAAATACGCTGTTATCCCGTGTTCTTAAAAAATATACTAAGGGCTGCGGCTTTACTCTACCGCAGCCCGTTTCTATTTTTTTCTCTCAAATCTCGCACACCGTGACGCCGGTATGTTACCAGTCAGAGCTCCGCTACGGAGGGCGCAGCGCGATCGGTCCGGTTCCTGTGCCCCACCCCCGCGCCAGAACTGCATCCGCTCTGCAAATAACAATCGAAAAACTGTATTCCGGTCGCTGTACCTGCTATTACATCAACGATCAACAGGATCGTTCTGCCGTTTACTTTTCTCATTAAACACCATCAGATTCGAATTATTCACTATCCCTCGTTGAGCACAAAGCCGTCCTCATAGCTGCCGGTGAGCGTAAAGAAGTAAGTCCACGCGTATTTTGCGGCGACGCTCAGGCCCTGCCTGACGAGCGTTTCTCTACCGTCCCTGTCTACCACGGCCAGATCGAAGGAGAACCCGGAATACAAGCTCCCGGCTCCCGTTCCTTCGGGAAAATCCTTCGGTTCGAACCCAATCACAATGGTTTCGCCCGGAGCCAAAGCGGAGCCGTCCGCGTTTCCGCCGCTCGCGGTGCCTGTCAGGTTGCCGTCAAGATAATAGCGGATCACTATGCCGGAAAGGTCTGAGTCACTTCTGTTCGTGACGGAGAACCGGAACGTGCCCTCTTCCTGCAGGGTCTCGTTTACGCCGGGCCGATCGGTGCTCAGGCGCTTCATCAGTTTTTGCAGGTCCGTGGCCGTCACGGCGCACAGCTTGATGTCCGTACCCGCAAAAGCGGAGGCATCCGAAGCCGTGACCGTATAGCTCTGCGGCCCGCTCGGGGTCCGGTACTCCCACGTCACATAGCCCAAATTGTCTATCAAGGCCAGCATCGCACAGGAGCTCGCCTTCATGAAGCTGCGGGCCGGCTCTTCTTCTTCCGCTGCGATGGGATCGCCGAGAATCAGCTTCCAGCCGTAGGGCTCCTCGGAAGTCTGCAGCTCGTTCGTGTAGTTTTGAAACCGGTCGCCGACGCCCAGGATCGCCGCGATCCTGCCGTTTGCCGGCATATCGCCGACGTAGGGATTTTTCGCGGCATATAGCTGCGCCGTCAGACGGCTGATCTGTGTGCCGTTTTCCCACGCGATGAGGCCGCCGAAACGGATCTGAGTTACCTCGCCCTTCGCCTCGTATTTCCCGCTGAACTCTCTGCTGTTGAAAAACGTCTTCGGCGCCGTATACAGGCGGACCGTCACCGTGCCCTCCTCCTCGGCGAACGTGACGCGGGACACGCCGTTCCCGCTGTCCGGCAGGCTTCCGCTGAAATATACGGCGTTTCCGGAGGCGTAAGCGCTGTAGTTTACCCCCGCCGGCCCCGCCTCGTTTCCAAGGGCGAACAGCCATATACAAATCAGCGCCAATATCAGCACGGCCGCGCCGGCCGCGCTCAGCACCGCCTTGCGCCCGGAGCGGCGGCGCACTTTTTTCAGGTAGTCAAGCTCGGCAGGGGGCGCAGGTCCCCGGCGCTCCGGTTCCCTCATGCGCCGGAGGGCCTCCGTACAGCCGGAGCAGCTCTCTATATGCGCTTCGACCGCCCGGTTCGTAACGCCGCTCGTCAGGCCGTCCACATAAGACGGCAGAAGATCGCGGACGATCTCACAGTCAAGCCTCGTATCCATCTGCCTCCAACTCCTTTTTCAGCTTTTCCTTGCCGCGATAGTAGGTCACCCTGGCCCAGTTCTCCGTTCTGGAGAGGATATCGCCGATCTCCCGGAAGGACAGGCCGCCGAAAAGCCGCAGGTACATGACCTCGCGCAGTTCTCCGTCGAGCGCATGCAGCTTTTTTATGATCCCGATCCGGCCGGCGCCGGCGAGCGCCGCCTCTTCGGGCGATTCCGCCGTTCCGGGGATCTCCTCGAGCGGCTGCGTCGGCGCGTTCTTGCGCCTGTAGCTCATCAGCACGTTTTTCGCTATCGCGCACAGCCAGGTCGACACCTTGCAGCTGCCGTCGTACCGCTCCGCGCTTTTTATCGCCTGATAGAAGGTCTCCTGCGTCAGCTCTTCGGAAAGCTCCGCGTTTCGCGTGAGGGAAAGGAGGTAGCGGTACACTGTCTGCGAATGGGCTCTGTACGTCTCTTCCATCGACAGCATCCTGCGGCCTCCTTTCTTCTTATCTGACTGTTAATGCCGAAAAAACGGAGTTCGTTACAAAGGCTCGGAATTATTTTCTTTTTCAAACAGGCCGCCGTGATAGCAAAGAACGTACCTGGCGGGATGGGAGAGCAAAAGCCGCATGGAATCCTCTGCTCTCTTGATGTCAAGAGTGAATCGGGGGTTCGGCAGTACCGGCCGCCTCTGCTCGATCGCTGCGGCGTCACCGGAAATGATGGTATCAAACTCCCTGAGCCAGAGCGAGATATGTCCGGGGGTATGGCCGGGGGTAGCGAGCACCTGACATCCTCCGCAAAAAGGCAGCAGCTCACCCTCCCGAAGCGCCCGATCGACCGGGACCGGTTCAACAGAGCGGAGGAGCTCGCAGAAAGCCTCGCCGAACGCCTTCTCCTCTTCCGGCAGCCCGCTTTGCAGCCGCTCCGCCTGCTCAAGACGAAGCGATTTTTTGGTACCGGAGACGTAAGGCTCTTCTCCGGCGGAAGCCAATATCAGCACGTCCGGATATTTTTGTTTGAAAGCCGCCGCGGCCCCCATATGGTCGTGGTCGTGATGCGTGAGGATAATGTGGGTGATCTCTTCGGGGGTCAGCCCGTTCTGCCGGAGAGCCTCCTCGATCTTCGGCAGTGAACCGACATATCCGCAGTCCACAAGTACGCGGTTTTCTTCGTCACACAGGACCGCGGGACTGATACAGTCATTCACGTCCCCGCAGGACATTTCGATCTTCAATATAATGAGTTTGTTCATTCTTTCTCCGTTTGGCGAAGCGCCCTTTTATGCCTGTCTGTGCGCCTGTTGTCCCGCGTATCCGGCTCAGGAACGGGAACGCCCGCCGCATCGCATACGACACCTTGCACGCCGCTCACATCCGATTTGTTCTCCTGCGGTCATGCCGACCGCGCACTCCGCGTGTGACCTATACCGGAGCGAGAACAGAACTATTCTACCGCACAATATCCCCGCAGTACAGTGTGTTACAGAAACGACGCGCCCCGGAGGGCGCATTTTTTGATTCATTATTTGTTCCATTTATTTATGTCCCGGGGGCAGGAAAATGCCGCGCCGGCCTTAGCCCCGGATCGAGTCTATTGTCCACCGCCTGAGCGCTTCCAGCTGCCCGGGCGTATGGAACCAATGTTCGCCGCCCTCCATCACGGTGAGACTGCAGCTAAACCGCTTCGCGAAAGCCTCCAGTGTGGGCCTATCGGTCAGGTCGTCCTTCGAGCCGTATAAAATGTACGTGGGCGCATCCCACCGCGTGATCCCGTGCCCGCGCACAAAGCTCAGGTACTCCCGGGAGAGCGTCTCCCCGAAGTCCGTACGGATGATGCTTTCATCTCTCAGGCGGCCCTCTGTTACACCGGCCTGCGCCATCATATTGAGGATCATCTTCTCCATGTCCAGTATCGGCGACACGAAAAGGCACCTGCCGAGCTCCTCACCGGCAAAGCTCAGCAGCGCGAACCAGGCGCCGATGCTGTTTGCACGAACGGATATATGCGCCCATCTTCTTCTTGCTTCGGCCAGAACGAGCTTTAATTCCGGGACGGCATTCCACGGGTTGAAAGTGCCTGTTTCGCAGCTTCGCTCGCCGTGCTCCGGCAGGTCAATGCTCAGGACCTGATACCCCAGCGGACAGACGAGCGCGGCGAGATCTTCCCCTTCTTCCTTGCTCCCGAATCGGCCGTGAATGTATATGTATACTTTATCCGACGCGCCGCCGTATACAACGGCGGGTATGTTTTTTATTTTGAATCTTTCCATAGTATCTCCGTTTGGTCGCTGCGGCAAAAGCCTTCAACGCCACCTCATCCGCCTCGCTTTGCTCGGCACCTTCTCCTCAGGGAGAAGGCTCGTGTGGGCGGCGAAGCCGGCCGGATGAGGTACTGCCTTCCCCTCCGAGGGGAAGGTGGACGGCGGAGCCGGCCGGATGAGGTGGATTCCGTCCATTACGATTACGCCACCTCATCCGCCTCGCTTTGCTCGGCACCTTCTCCTCAAAGGCGAAGGCTCTGGTGGGCGGCCTGCTTTACACTTATGATCCGACGTTACTTCCTGCAGTTAACATAACGCATATCGGCGTTCTTAATTCTGTGCGTTTATCCGATCGGCCAGTTCGTTCAGGCAGAGCCAGCGCTCGGTCTTAGCCTCAAGCTCCGCTTTCAGATTTTCCGTCTGCGCCGTGAGCTCCATCAGTTTCACATAATCGCTTGCAGCCTTCTCGATCTCTCTGCCGCATTCCGCGATCTTTTCTTCAAGCGCCGAGATCTCTTCGTCGATGGTCTCGAACTCCCGCTGCTCCCTGAAGGTAAACTTCAGCTTCTTCTGCTTTTCCTTCGTGCCGCCCTTTTCCGGCGCGGCGCGCCCGGCCTGCGGCTCCTCCCTCTTTTCGCTTATCTCCGGGTCCGGCGGGCGCTTTTCGGCGTAGTCAGAATAATTTCCCGAATAAGCCGTGATCTTCCCGCCGTCCTTCACCTCGAAGATAGAGCTTGCTGTCTTATCAAGGAAATACCGGTCATGGGAGGCCGTGATGACGGCGCCGGGGAACGATTCCAGATAATCCTCAAAGATCGTCAGCGTCTCAATGTCCAGATCGTTTGTGGGCTCGTCGAGCAGCAGGATATTCGGCGCGGCGATCAGGATGCTCAAAAGATAGAGCCTGCGCTTTTCACCGCCGCTGAGGCTCCCTATTGCTGCATATTGAAGGTCCGGGGTGAATAAAAACCTCTCCAGCATCTGCGAAGCGGTGAACGTCCCCTCTTTTGTCTTCACTTCGCCCGCGATCTCGCTGATAAAGTCACGGACACGCTTACCGCTCTCCAGCTCCCTGTTCTCCTGCATGAAATACCCGATCCTGACTGTGGAGCCCACTTCCACATTGCCCGAATCCGGCTGTAGACGCCCGGCGATAACATTCAGCAGCGTCGATTTTCCTACGCCGTTTCTTCCGACGATACCGATGCGGTCGTCACGCCGGATGTTGTAGGAAAAGTTGTCGATAACGCAGGTATCGCCGAACTTTTTTGAGATGCCCTTGAGCTCGATCAGCTGCTTTCCCAGGCGGCTTGATATGGCCGCCATCGCAACGGTGTTGTCCGAAACCGGCGCCTGCTGATCTTTAAGCGCGTAGTACCTTTCGATGCGGTCGCGGTTTTTCGTGCTTCGCGCCCTGGCGCCGCGCATGATCCACTGGTACTCCATGCGCAGGATCGACTGTCTTTTCCTCTCCCACGCCTGGGTTTCGTCCTCGCGCTGCGCTTTGAGCTCCAGGTATTTTGAATAATTGGCTTCATACGAATAAAGCTTTGCGTGAGACAGCTCTGTGATGTTGTTGACGACCCGCTCAAGGAAATAGCGGTCGTGGGTCACCATGATGAGGCCCCCCGTAAAGCGGATGAGCCGCTGCTCGAGCCATTCCACCATATCGCTGTCGAGATGGTTTGTCGGCTCGTCGAGTATCTGGATGTCCGACGGATGGATAAGCGCGGCCGCGAGCGCCACCCGTTTTTGCTGCCCGCCGGAGAGCGTGCCGATCTTGGCATCATGCTCCATTATGCCGAGGCGCGTGAGCATTGCGATCACTTCGTACTCGTGTATCTCACGGAATTGCGGCGAGCATTCCGCAAATATCTGCTCTACGACCGTCAGATCGTCGTTCATATCAGGGTTTTGCGGGAGATAGCTTATCTGCCCGTTTCTCCGGACAGTGACCGTGCCGGTGTCCGGCGTCTCCCTGCCCGCGAGTATTTTTAGCAGCGTGCTTTTGCCCGTGCCGTTTATGCCGATGATGCCGATCCGTTCCCTCTCGTTCAGGGTCAGGTTGACGTCGTCGAGCAGCTGCCTGGTTCCGTAATTCTTATAAATATGCTCCGCCGATAACAGCATTTATCTTTCTTCCCCCGGCCTCACGTGATGCTCCTATTATACAGCAGGGCGGCAAGCTTTGCTTTGAATCGTTCGTCCTGAGCCGCGGACCGCTTCTTCGGGCCCTTCAGCCGCCCGCCGGAGCTGCGAATCCTGCGGGCCGTATGGCGGGCGTTAAGCAGGGGATCGATGTTCTGTGCGGTATATTCCATGCCGTCCTGATCGATAACGACGGCGTTTTTTGAGAGGCACATGGCCGCGAGCCCGTAGTCCTGAGTGATGACGATATCGCCGGCCGATACGCGGTTGACCAGCGCAAAATCCACACTGTCCGCGCCTTTGGAAAAAACCATCGTGGTCGCCCCGGTTTTTTCGAAAACGTGGGAGGTGTCGCAGAGAATATAACAGTCAACGCCGTTTTCCTTCGCCAGCCGCACGGCGATATCCACCACAGGGCAGCCGTCGGCATCTATAAGTATTTTCATCAAAGCTCCCGTGATCGGTTCAAATAAATGAGATATTCACAAACCGGATTTTGCCCTCGCGTTCAGCTTTTGTTCTTATCGTAAGACCATCCGCAATCGTTGTGGTAGATCATCTGCCTCGTCATGCCGCCGTCGATGCAGATATCCTCCCCGTCGATAAACCCGGCCTCATCGCTGCATAAAAACAGGACCGCCCCGGCTATGTCGTCCGGGTTGCCGACCCGGCCTGCCGGATGCTGGTCGGCATCGGGTCCCGAATATACCCGGTATTCCGTATCGATCCACCCGGGGGACACTGAGTTCACGCGCACCCTGCCCGAAAAGGAACTTGCCGTGGCATGCGTCAGAGCGGAGATACCGCCTTTTGCCGCGCTGTAGGACTCCGTCTGCGGCTGGCTCATCCTGTCCCTTGACGAAGATATATTGACAATGCATGCGCCGGCGCTGAAATACGGGGCAAACAGCTTCGACAGATAAAACGGCGCCGCAACGCCGACTTTCAGCGCCAGCTCAAACTCCTCGTAGCTGCACTCATCGATCCCTTTCATCAGCGGCGGGGCATTGTTTATCAGGTAATCGATATGACCGTATTGCCCGATCACCTTGGCGGCAAACGCCTCCAGGACGTCTTTCTTTGAGATATCCCCCTGGTAATAACCGCCTTCCGTGCGGTCGATCACGAGTGCTGTCGCGCCTTCCTCCGTAAACCGTTCGGCGATCGCCTTGCCGATCCCGTGCATACCGCCCGTGATCACGGCGATCCGGCTATCAAAACGTTTTCTCATGATTCATTCTCTCCTCTTCGGTCGGAAAAGGGCATTTTTAGATTGCTCTTATTATAACCCGCGATCGATCTCCGCGAAAGACGCCTCCATTCATTGAAGGTTTGCGGCTTGGCTTACTGGATCGCAATGATGCTGCGGCACTTGGGAAAGTTGGAGCAGCCGTAAAATTCATTGCCGGCGTTTTTTCCTCTTGTTGCCGTTCGGCGGACCATAACGGCACCGCATATGGGGCACAAAATCTGCTCGTCGTTTTTGAGCGTGGTCGCTGCGGGTATAGTAGCTCCGGGTGGCTGGGGTATTTCAGGTGCTTGAGATGCGTCGGCCAAACTCTTGAATTTTTCGGTATAATCGATCTTTCCCGGTTTATGTATGCTCAAAAAGAACCGCGCAGACATTCCGCACGGTTTATCATGGCTGTATCTGAAAACGGGCGCTCAAGCCTACCGTTGTCTGATTATACCAATATGTGTCGTAGTAATGCAAGTAATTAAGACATAAACGAGATATCTGCGACTTTTTTGCCGCAGCCTGTAATGCTATTTATGAGCGGAGATATCGCGCTGTGCAACTTATTGTCACCGTTTTTTCGGCAGTTTCACAATAACGGTGGTTCCTTTGGTAGTGGTAATGTCAGGGATTTTTCCATCTGTCTGCCGCCGATTTTTCCGTCATTCGACAAAAGGGCTCCGCCGGAATTTCAGCGGAGCCCTTATTAACACAGGCAAACCGGTTATGAAATACACGCCGGGGACATCAATCGGCATAAAAGCGGGCGTCGAGCTCTTGCAGGGCTATCAGGGGACCCTCGTCATAGGTTTCTTCGGGATAGCTCCTCTTCATTTCAAAGTATCTGTCCATCATCCACGGGATGATATCTTCCTTTCCGCGAAGTCCCAGAATGATGCATACGATCGACCGCACATAAGGACTTCGGATCTCCTCAAACCGTTCAAACAGCAGCGGGGAGTAATCCTTTTCACTCCATGCCAGCAGCCGGACCGCGTTATCGATAAAAGTGTCGTGACCGCTGCGGACGAGCTTCCCGACCACCATGGGAAGGATCTCGTCTTCGAACTCGAGCGCCCTGTCAACGAGCACGGCGCGGTTCACTCCGTCCACATTTTTGCGCAGGAGTTGAAAAATCGCTCCGGGATCCTTCTCCGAAAGGATCATGTTCTTTTCGCGGGCGATGGTCTCCCGACGGTCGTCGTCAAGTAACCCGTACTTCTCCAGAATCTCACCGGCAGCCTTTTCCATACCCTTGGATAAAAACACGCTGTACACAAATTGCTGAACAGAGTGTTCCCGACCCGGATTGTCTTTGAAAAACTTTTTTGTCAGGAGTTTTCGGAACACAATTCCACCTCGTGTGTTAAAGTATTGGAGCTTGCCGGATAGATCTGACGGCTGCGCTCCGGGCGGTCGGCCAAACTATTTCTCAATGATAAGGACTTCGTCGCCGTCCCACTCGTAGCGCACGTTGAGGCCGGCTCCCTCGGTGATCTTCACCATGTAATCAAAAACCGCCTGACCGCCGTCCAAGCGCCCGACGACGTTTGTAATGCCTTCTTTATTTACAAGCAGCGGGATATATCTCGTTTCGGCTATCATACCGTCTTCGATCACGCATTTTGCGGCGATCGTGTAGATCGAGTCTGGGTGGAACGGGTATGTCGGATATTCGATGTCCGGTATGAACCCGAAACGCTCCACTCTCTTTTTTACCCATTCTTCGCCGCCGCCGCTTGAAAATTCGGTGGTCTTTGTTTTTTTCCCCTTATAAAACGGTGACAGGCCCGGAGCCCACATTACGAAATTGTTCAGTCCGTGGTAGATGGTTTTGCCTTTGTAGACCTCACAGCCGCGCAGCAGATGCGAGTGGGATGAGAAAACGACGTCGGCTCCCGCGTCTATCGCCATGCGGCACATCATGCGCTCATGGTCGGCCACTTCCACGGGCTTGTGTACCATCCCTTTGTGAAAATAGACGATAAGGACGTCGCAGTGCGGCCTCAGGGCGGAGATATCGCTCTGCATGCTCATCAGGGAGGAAGCGTCCGGAAAATTGCAAATGTTGACGTCAGAATCGATATGTATCGGTTTTTTGTAGTCATACGTGTCGTTCTCGTGTCTTGAGACGTCTTCCCCGACGGGTATCATGGCGCGAGTGAAGTTCACAGATGCGCAGCCGCCTTTTGTTTCGTTCGCGAAAGAGCTCTTGGGGCCCAGCGCGTTGTAGCCGAGAACGCCGAACCTCACCCTGTTTTTTTCAAAAAAAGCGGGTTCTTTTGCGGATTTATAATCGTTGCCGCCGCCGGCATGGGCTATTTTATGCTCGTCCAGCCATTCAAGAGTATCCTTTACGCCCGTTTCTCCCAGATCGTAAAAATGATTGCCGCATACTGTCATCAGGTCAAAATGACCTGTGAGCGGGGCCAGAGCGGAGGTCGTCATGTGGACGCCTGCAAATTCGGATACGGTCTTAACATAGGGTGTTTCAAGCTGGGCCATACGGACATCCGCAGCCTCCAGCATGGGGATAACGCCGGAGAAATACTTAAACGGGTCCTCCCCGATACTGATATCGCCGCCGAAAATGAGCGACATACGTCCTTGTTTCATATTGCCTGCCTCAAAATCGTATAACTGACTTAAGGGCACGGTGGCCGGGCTGCGCGACGTGTTTCCCGGCAATAAACCGTGCGGATATCCGCACGGTTTTGTGAGGACTTTTATCCGGTATACAGGCACTCAGCACCACCGTTGTCTTATCGTACCAAAAATTGTCGGACAATACAACAGATAAAGGCGCGGATGCAGGATCAAATCCGCGAAAAATACGCCTCGGACGATTTACCCATCAAGCCGCAGGAGTTTGAAACAATTCGCCGCACCCATGCCTTCTCCCCGAGGAGAAGGTGCCGAGCGCAGCGAGGCGGATGAGGCGGCGTTCTGTCGGAAAGATAGAAAACACCTCATCCGGTCGGCTCCGCCGACCACCCGTGCCTTCTCCTTTGAGGAGAAGGTGCCGAACAAAGTGAGGCGGATGAGGCGGCGTTCAGTCGGAAAGATAGAAAACACCTCAT
>JAAYAR010000098.1 GCA_012719235.1 Clostridiales bacterium | reverse complement strand
TGTTGCTTTGTTTGCATTATTGGTATAATATTAAGAAGTAATTATTTATATACGGTCTCATGTATATCAATATCCGACCTGGGGCTCTTTGCCGCGGGGCGTATTTAATCCTGATATTCAACCATACCGAAAGGAGGTAACAGCATGTTCGCGGTCGGCGATAAAATTGTACATCCGATGCACGGCGCCGGTTACGTGGACAGCGTTGTTGAAAAGTCGGTAGCGGGTGAAAAGGCGCGGTACTACATAATGAAGATCGCCAACAGCGGTATGGTCGTAATGATCCCTGTGGACTCGTGCCAGACAATCGGTGTTCGCCGCATCGTGAGTTCCGAGGAAGCGCTGAGCATCCTTGATGCTTTTGCTTCGCTCGAGACAGGTATGACGAGCAATTGGAACCACCGTTACCGCGAGAACATGCTCAAGATCAAGAGCGGCGATCTTACGCAGGTAGCACAGGTCGTTAAAGGTCTGATGGAACGGGACATGGAAAAGGGCCTTTCGACCGGGGAGCGAAAAATGCTGCACAGCGCAAAGCAGATTTTTCTTTCGGAGATCGTGATGGCGCTGTCGACAACGTACGAGGCAGTTGAGGAGAGGATTAATCTGGCAATATCGGGATAGTACAGACCCTGACTCCGGGCGTCGCCGTGCGGTGCGGCGTGCAGCAGAAGCAGCGGCGTACAATTTGCGTAATCTCGGGAGGTAGGTCTTCATGTCGTCCGTGCTGGGTAAGATCCTGTCGAAGCTGTTCCTCAAGAAAATACTCAAACCGAATAAGAAACCGTTCTGCAGCGCTGTGATAGCCGCCGCGGGCTCAGGTGAGCGGATGGGAGGCACAGACAAAATATTTGTTCCGCTGTGCGGTGAACCTGTCATTCTTTGGACGATCCGCGCCTTCGAAAACTGTGACGCCGTACGGGAGATAGTTCTCGTGGTGCGCTCCGAAAAGATCCCGGATGCGGCGAAGCTGTGCAAGGATGCCGGAATAAAAAAAGTGTCTGTAGTTGTTTCGGGCGGCAAGACCCGCGCGGAGTCGGTTCTCAGGGGAATAAACGAAGTGTCCGAAAAGGCGGATCTCGTCGCGATACATGACGGGGCCAGGCCGCTCGTCACCGGCGAGGTCATAACTACGGCGATCGAAAAAGCAAGGACGTGCGGAGCGGCCGTGCCTATGGTGCCGCTCAGCGATACCGTCAAGAAGCATAAGGACGGCTACGTCACCCACACGCCGGACCGCGGCGAGTTCTGCTGCGTGCAAACGCCGCAGGTGTTCGACTATGACATGATCCGGGGCGTGCTTACAAGCGCTGCGGAGAACGGCTGGGAGCTGACCGACGACGCTTCTGCTGTTGAGAAAAGCGGGATCGCCGTCGCCCTCACCCGCGGCAGCCATCGGAATATAAAGATCACGACACCGGAGGACCTGCTGTTTGCGGAGGCCGTATTGTCCGGGAGGATGGGTATTTGAGGATAGGACACGGATACGACGTACACGCGCTGGTACCGGGACGAAAACTGGTTCTCGGCGGGGTCGATATTCCTTATAGTTCGGGACTTGACGGCCACTCGGACGCTGACGCCGCGATCCACGCACTTATGGACGCCATGCTCGGCGCAGCGGCGCTGGGCGATATCGGAGTGCACTTTCCGGACAGTGACGAGTCGCTCAGGGGCATATCCAGCCTGGTACTGCTCACCCGTACAGCCGGGCTCGTTAAAAACCGGGGATACGCCCTCTGCAACGCCGATATAACGATCGTAGCTCAGGCGCCCAGACTTGCGGAGTATATCCCCGCAATGCTGGATAATCTTGCGTCGGCGCTGGGCTGTTCCGCGTCCCGGCTGAACGTAAAGGCCACAACGGAAGAGAAGCTCGGTTTCACCGGGGAGGGCAAAGGTATAGCGGCGCATGCCGTCGTGCTGCTTGAAGAAACGTAAAGCGGCGAACCTGCGCCTGTGGCATAGGGAAGAATATATGTTTTCGCATCCCGGCGAGCGGGGAGGTGCCGGACACACTCCGCGCGCCGGATAATTTGTCCTCAGGAATATATAATCGGCAGAGACCGCCGTGCCTGCGCGCTGC
>JAAYAR010000097.1 GCA_012719235.1 Clostridiales bacterium | reverse complement strand
CGTCCTCGTCGTAGAGCCCCGGCATGTCGTCAAGCCGGGAAAATCTTTCATAGAAGGGGGCCGCCGCGGAGCCGGAGGAGAAGACGCCGCCCTCCGGGGTAAATAATACGTATTCGTAACTGCAGTACCCCCGAAATATTGAGGGGTTATAACGCAGCAGATAATACTCCCCGTTCAGCTCGCACAGTAACAGCGAGTTCCACCCGGCGTGAGCCGCGGCGGCTTCTTCGCTCCGGAGCACGGAGCCGTCGTCTTTCAACACGTTGAGGGCGTAGATCCCGTCGGCGCCGGTCTGAAGTACTTCTAAGCCTTTCCGTCACGGTCGAGGTCGGCGGAAATAGAGCCGGCGGGAACGATATGGATATAGTTGCCCTCTAAGGAGAGATAGCCGGTTTCCACGGGCTCGTCGTCCATGCCGCCGCTTTTGATGAATGCCCTCTTTTCCACCATGAGCCTGCCGTTTTGCAGGGACAGGCTGTAGTCGTACACGCCCCGGTCGGAGAGCTCGTATATCGCACCGCCTGCGTAATCGAAGACTATGATGCGCTCGTCGATCAAACCGGAGCCGAAGCTTGCGTCGGAGCAGAGCTCCGGTTTCCCGTCGCCGTTCAGGTCGCAGAAGTAGACGCTCCAGACCGGCATACCCTGATACAGCACTTCGGTCTTCTCCCCGGTGACGGCCTCCACTTTATCATGGGTCCAGCGGAAGGAGACGCCGGGAAACCCGGGCAGCGCGATCTCGCGCACATCGTCCCAGTCGACGTCCCCGCCGCGAAGATCCAGCCACAGTACAGGCGCGCTTTGCCCGGCTGCGGCTGTCGCGGCATCGTACCATTCTTTGAACGCCGCGTCAAAGTCGTATTCCATTTTCCACGCCCGCCGCCCCTTGCCCTCTGTGTCGAAAAACGTCAGAATGCTGCGGTAATCGTCGTCGCCGGGGTGGGCCGGATTGAAGGAAAACCCGCTGTAATACTGATAGTGAAGAACATAGAAGCTGCCGTCGGCGCAATCGATCCTGGCGGCAAGGGACAGTGCGCCCGGGTCGTCGGCGCCGACGGGAAAGCCCGTTCTCCTGTGCCCGTTTATCAGGGCGATCAGCTCTGCCGCAGCTTCCTCTGTCATGTCGGCGCCGCCGCATGACACAGATACGACTTTCCCGGGCTCTACGACCGCTCCCGGATCGGTAAGAAGGCACACCGCCGCGACGATGCACAAAGCCGCCGCCGCGATAACGACCCAGAACGCGGGTTTCCTGTAATTCAAAACATTTTTAATGCGACCCTTTGTATCGCCCTCACCGAAGGCCAGCGGCGTACCGGCGATGATGCGCCGGCCTGCGGAGAAGCGAAGCAGCGACCGGGAGTAATCGTAGCGAATATCCCGGTCGGTCTTTTTCATGACCGCCTCGTCACAGCTCATCTCCATATCGTTCCCGGAGATGACAAAGGCCAGCCACACGAGAGGGTTGAACCAGTGGACGCACAGGGCGGCAAAGGCCAGTATCCGCGTAATGTGGTCGCCCCTGCGGATGTGCTGCCGCTCATGCAGGACTATATAGTCGTGCTCCGCCTCCGGGAGCGAGGAAGGGAGATATATCCTCGGGCGGAGCAGTCCCATGACGAAGGGAGCGTCGATATGGTCGGCAAGACTGATATTGTCCCGCAGAGGCAATGCGCCCGCCAGCCTTTTCCGGAGCCTGAGATATTGGACGGCGCCGTATGAGAGCATTGCCGCCATACCAGATAACCAGATACAGGTCAGAAGCGAGGCCGGGGCCTCCAGCGGGTCTGCCGCAAGCTGTTCTTCACCCTGCGGCAGCGCCCTGTTGATCGCCTCACTGAGGCCGGGAACAGGCAGCGTGACCGCCGGGTATTCCGTATGAACGATATTCAGCGGGATATACCGGGCGCTTCCCGTTTCACTCACAGGTGTATCAAAGACGCTAAGAAGCGAGATGTCGGACGGAAGCGACACGGGGCAGAGCAGGCGGAACAGCACGATCGCCCAGAGAGCGTAGGAAAAAACTTTCGGCGCGCGCTTTAAAAGCAGCCGCAGCACAAGCACAACAACGATGATGATGCCGGCCGTGACCGACATATTCAAAACCGCCGGGATCGCGGAGTACCACATACAGTCACCCCCTGCTCTCGCCGATCAGTCTTTGGAGCTCGTTTATTTCTTTTTCGGACAGCTTCTTCCGCCTGGCAAAGGCGGCCAGAAACTTCGGCAGGGAACCGTCGAAGCTCTCCTCAAGAAACCGCTCGCTTTGCAGCGCGTCGAATTCGTCCCGGGAGATCAGCGAGGACACTATCCCGCCCTCGTTTTTGAAGATGCCCCGCTCGCACAACCGGCGCAGGACCGTATAGGTGGTCGATTTTTTCCAGTTCAGCTCCTTTTCACAGAGCTTCACCAGCTCGCCGGAGCCTATCGGCTCCCGGGCCCATATCAGATCGGCAAACCGTGTCTCCACGGCGCCAAGCTTTATCTCAGGCATATTAATCGCTCCTTCTTCGGTTTACATTACGTAGACCACGATGATAGTTTACACCAGGTAAACCCGGCTGTCAATAAAGAAGAGTAAAAATGCAAATGTCGCGCGGTCGTTCTATCCTGCTTAAAAGACGATCCAAAGCGGGGCGCTCAGTGGATTCGTCACATAGCGCCCCGCCAATATTATGTCAACTGACGCGCTGTTCGACGTGTTTTATGACGGCTTCCGTTATCCTCATAACGACATCGTCGATATCAGCCCGGACGTCGACGCTGCCCCAGCATGACGGCGCCCCCGGATATCCCTCGGGCGAGAGTTCCCCGGCATGTCCGCCAAAGAGCCACGATGCGCCCATGTCCTCGCCCTGCGCAACGTCCGGAAGGCTCTTTGCCTTTTCCGTATCGGCAAGATGAGGATAATACGCGCTTATCGTCGCCGTCTCTACGTCACCGCCGTGGATGTCCGGGACCGCCGCCCGGCTCACGGCGATCTTCCGCGGCCTGACCGGGCAGACATACGGTTCGTCCCCGGTGAGGCCGTAATGGATAAGCCGGTCCCCGTCAGGAAGAAACAGAGCCTGTGATCAATCGCCGCACCCGCACGCTTCCGTGCGGTTTCTTATCTCGCGTATCTTTTCGAGGACGGGCAGAGTCACGGCGGCGATAAACCCGCCGGAGAACCCGTTGTTGTAGAGGTTCATACCCGCGTGCAGGAACGAGATGTTCGTCGTCAGGATCATGTGGAGCCCGCCGGCGACGAAGCCCGCAACGATGCCGAAACTGCCGCTGACGGGAGCGAGCGTCGTGCCGAAGAGCGCCGCGAGCAGGGCGGCGGTGGAGTTTACGTCGTGAACGCTGCAGCAGCTGACGGCAAAAACGCCCGCCAGTATTGGCAGCACGTTTCTCAGGTGCTTCCCCGAGGCGCCGAATCCCACGACGGTGAAGACTCCCCCTATAGTCGGTCCGTTCAGTTCCCCGCCGACCGCGAGTATGTATAAGGTCGACACGATCCCGAGAAGGGCCATATTTATGAACACGGGGCCGTGGCCGTGGCTTTCAAAAAAGTCGCCGCCGCCGCGCCCCGTCTCTTTTATAAGCGCTTTGAATCCTCTGAGCGACCAGCGGTTTATCGCGAGGCCGGTCGTCAGCATGGCCGCGAACATGGCGAACAGAAGTATCGACAGCGGAAGGTTGTTCCCCTGCGAGACAAGATATACGGAATCGACGGCCACCCCGAAGCAGCGGAGTATCGCCGTCCAGAGAGTACCGATTATTCCCGCGGTAAAACCGATATTGTACAGGTTGAATCCCTTGTGAAAGTTGATGAAGTGCAGCGCCAGCACGCGCATGAAAAAGCCCGTTACAAACCCCGCAAGTATACCCAGCAGCAGGCTGTGATAGGGCAGCAGGCCGAAGTTGAAGGACACCTCGCTCACCAGCGGGGCGAGAGCCGTGCCGAACAGGGCCGTCGGTATCAGCTCGCTGAACGGTATCTTGCAGAGCCTTGCGTAGGCGAAAACGCCCAGCATGATGGGCGCGGAGTTGTACGGGTTTTTGCCGAAAAGCGAAAACCCGGCTACGGTAAAGATAGCCGCCGCGAGCGGCCCGCTGAGCCTGATCCTGCACCTGCCTATCATGACGACCGCCTGCAGGACCATTATCGCGGCGTTCACGAGCGCCGCGCCTGTATTGGCGATCTCAAAGTAATCGGTAACGAGGTTCGCCGATGAGGTCAGAATGACGATATACCCGCGGAGGATCTCCGCCGGGGTATTGAACAGAAACGCCGCGCCGGCCAGAATTGCGGCAAAGACGTAAAAACAGATGGTGACAGCCCTGTCAGAAATTGAAGGCCCCGTATTTGAACGCTCTTGTGTCAGAATCCCTGGCATATAGCTCCTTTCTTCCGCGGGGTCATGGGTCGATATTCAGTTCTGATAATTATGTAAACTTAATTATGTAAACTATGCTGAAATAGCCGGGTTCCCGGCTGTCAGCCGTCATCTTCATACTCTCCGTATTCATCCTCGTCTTCCGGTTCATCCGGGCAATCGGAATAATACCCTTCACATATCTCTCCGAAGTATTCTTCTGACTCTTCAAACGGATCTTCAACCGGAACTTCCTCGTCTTCATCCTCCGTGACAGCTTTGAATATCATGAAATCAAGAGGGTCCGGCCGATCACCTCCGCCTGTGCTGCCGGTGAAAAAGCCGCCGTGTTCGTCCATGATGTCACCCCCGTAAGTGAAACTCCGGCATCTGCAGCCGGACAGGATCCGCCTGCGCGCCGCGAAAATCTGGTTTTGAAAAGTTTGTTGACATGAAAAGCTGCGAGGTCTATTTTAAGCCGTGAGGATCCTTGTTGCGAGGTGAGATATTTGAATCTGACAAAATACCTGAACGAGTCCATTGACCGGCTGTTCAGGCGCGCTCTCCGCTCGTCCCTGACAAACCCGCGCGAGATGGGATTTCTGATAGGGGCATTAAAGATAAAACGGAGGGCCGCGAAAAAACGCCTGCTGTCCGCCGGTGACGGCGGAGGCATACCGCCATTTATGATCGCGAGCATAACGACGCAGTGCAACCTGCGCTGCAAGGGGTGTTATGACCGAGCAAACCGGGCCTGCGCGAACCCGGATCCCAAGGGTGAGCTCGGCGCCGAACGCTGGGGAGCGATCTTCTCGGAGGCGGAGGGGCTGGGTATCTCGTTCATTCTGCTCGCGGGCGGCGAGCCTCTGAAACGCCCGGAAGTGCTGGAGCGCGCGGCAGAAACGCGCGGCGTAATATTTCCCGTCTTTACGAACGGCACGCTGCTGAGCGGGGATATCCTCGGGCTGTTCGGGCGCAGCCGCAACCTGATACCGGTCGTGAGCGTGGAGGGCGACAAACACCAGACGGACTCGCGGCGCGGGGCCGGAGTGTTCGATATGACCCGGCGGGCGATGCGCGAGATGAAACGGCGCGGCATCTTTTTCGGCTGCTCCGTCACTGTCAACAAAAGCAACATGGATACCGTTCTCGGCGATGATTACGTAGCCCTTCTGCGGAGCAGCGGCAGCCGTCTTGTCATATACGTTGAGTATGTGCCCGTTGACGGCGAAGACGGCCTCGCTCCCGGGGAGGGGGAACGCCTTGCCGCGGCGCGGCGGCTTGAGGAGCTCCGGCTGCGCTTTAAGGATATGATCCTGATCTCGTTCCCCGGCGACGAGCAGGAGCTCGGCGGTTGCCTTGCGGCGGGCCGCGGGTTTTTCCATGTAAACGCGTTCGGCGGCGCGGAACCCTGCCCGTTCTCCCCGTACTCCGATACGAGCCTCGCGGAGGGGAGCATATTGCGGGCTCTGGATTCGGACCTGTTCACGAAGATAAGGGAGAGCGGCCTCGGCTCGCAAGGCCATACGGGCGGCTGCGCCCTGTTCGAAAGGCGCGATGCCGTCATGAGCCTGCTCGCGGGCGGATGAGCCGCCCGAGTGAATAATATATACGATTGTAACAGATTTTTCTCGTAAAATTCAAGGCAATTTGGGCAATATTTAATGATGCGATAAGTATTTTATTGCAGCGTCATTTCAGCGAACCGGAAATGACGCTTTTTTTCTGCCCTACCGGGGGCGGAGGGGCACACACAAAAGACCTCCGGATGTCATACGATGGCAATGGGGGCCGCGGCAGACAGAACAGCCGACCGCGCCCCTGGTTAAGGAGGTCACCCATGATGCCAAGCGCATTATCCTGCAGCGGACAAAACAGCCGCCGTCTGCAGCTGTCAAATACGATGAGGCGGCTGTGGATAGAGCACGTGCTGTGGACCCGCTTCTTTATACTGAGCACCGCGTTCGGGCTGCCGGATCTTGAGAGCGTGACGCAGAGGCTGCTGCGAAATCCCGTGGATTTCGGCAGTGCGCTCAGGCCGTTTTTCGACGACAGGGTCGCGGGGCAGTTCGAGCGCCTTTTGACGGATCACCTGCTCATAGCGGCCGAACTGGTGAACGCCGCGAAAGAGGGAGATGCCGCGGCTGCGGACGAACAGCGCAAAAGATGGTACGATAACGCCGGCGATATAGCGAAGTTCCTGGCGGCCGTAAACCCTTGCTGGAACGAGTGCGAGTGGAGGGCGCTGCTTTTTGAGCATTTGCGTATGACGGAGAACGAGGCTGTCCTCACCCTGAACGGCCAATATGAAAAGAGCATAAGAGAATACGACGATATTCAGGCGGAGGCTCTGAAAATGGCGGATGTCATGACATGCGGTATTATCCGCAGGTTCTGCCTCTGATACGGGCTGGCGACCCCGCGGCAAAAAAATCGTTGTGGATATATTTACAGATTTGCGATTATATGATAGCATTTCGGCATAAGTAAATCACGTGTGCTCTTACGCAGCGATGCGTCGGCGTTATGCCGAGGGAATCGGATGAAAGTTCCGGGCTATCCCAGTAACCGTAAGACGGACGAAAGGACAATGAAGCCACTGCCGCCAGGTGGGAAGGCGTCCTAGTAGGATGAAGTCGAGCCGGGAGACCTGTTTGCACACGGAAGCTCCTGGGG
>JAAYAR010000096.1 GCA_012719235.1 Clostridiales bacterium | reverse complement strand
TCCCGACGATGAAACCGATCTGATCGTATTGGCCCGGCACGGGATGACCGCGCCGGGTTTATTCAACTCGCATTACGATGCCGGGAGGGCAAGATCGATAAGTATGGATGAATTGCTGGGTAAAAGCGGCAAACTGGCTTCGCACATAAGGAAACTGCTCTCGAGCGCGGCGTACAGGTATGAGTGCCGCAGTTTCGTATGCGAAGGCAGCAAGCTGCTGGAGGACGCCGTACAGTCGGGCGTAAAGATCAGCCACGTGGTGCACACCCGGAGAGCCGCGCTGCCCCCGCTGCCGGAGAGCGTTCAGATAAGGCTCGCGACGGACGAGCTGATGAAGTCGCTGTCCACACAGAAAACGCCGCAGGGGGTTCTCTTTATCTGCGGGATGCCTGAAGAGCCGGTCAGGATCCCCGACGGGTTCCTGCTCGTACTTGACGGCGTGCAGGACCCGGGGAATGTCGGAACGATACTGCGCAGCGCCGAGGCGTTCGGAGCCGATTGCGTGCTTTTAACGGAGGGCTGCGCGGACCCTTATTTATACAAGACGGTAAGAGCGAGCATGGGCTCTGTTTTCAGGCAGCCTTTTATGGCGGTAAGCCGCGGCGAACTGGCTGCAAAAAAAGCCCGGGAGGAGATCGTTCTGGTCGTGGCCGATTCCCTGGCGGAGCGCACCGTCGAAGACATTCCGGACACTGCCTGTGTTGTGATAGGGAGTGAAGGCGGCGGTGTGAGCCGCGAACTTAAGGATGCCGCGACATTTTCCGTGAAGATCCCCATGGCGGGCAGGTGCGAGTCATTGAATGCGGCGGCAGCGGCTTCGGTCATCCTGTGGGAGCACAGCAGAATGCGAAGACAGCCGACATAAACTTTTCAGCGCCACTGAGCGGCGAAAAAGAAGTTATGGCCGCTCAAATAATCTCGTGTCCGGAGGTATTGGCGTGAACGCTCGGAGAGGGGGGACCGTAATATGTCAATGCTGAAATACTGGGTGTGGCTCTCCCGCCTGCCGAACGTGGGTGCAGCAGCCGCGTCTGTACTCCTGGACCGCTTCGGCACTCCGAAGGACGTCTGGCTCTCAAGGCCGGAAGATATGGGTGGTCCGGCCGGTCTTCCCCGAAAGATCCTGGACTCGATCAAAGACAAAGACCTGTCCGAGGCAGAAATGATAATAGACAAATGCAAGACGCTCGGAATCGACCTGCTCACAAGACAGGATTCGCAGTATCCCGAGCGCCTGATGAATATTTCCGACCCTCCCGTCGTTCTCTACACAAAAGGCGAGATGATATCGTTTGACTCGGAAGTGGTCGTCGCGCTGATCGGCTCCAGGGATTGCAGCAGGTACGGTGCGCGCGCCGCGCGCGCACTCGGTTCGGAACTTGCGCGCAGCGGAGCCGTCGTGTTATCGGGTTTCGCGCGGGGCATCGATTCTGAGGCGGCGTGGGGTTCCGTCCTGTCAGGCGGCAGAACGGTCGGCGTTCTCGGCTGCGGACTTGACGTGGTATATCCTAAGGAGAACAGGGCGCTTTATAATCAAGCCGCCGGGAGCGGCATGCTTATCAGCGAGTATCCGCCCGGAACGCTGCCGCTGGGTCAGAATTTCCCCGTTCGGAACAGGATCATGAGCGCCCTTTCGCTCGCTGTCGCCGTGGTCGAGGCAAGACAGAAAAGCGGTACGATGATAACCGTCGCCCGCGCCCTTGAGCAGGGCAAAGACGTGTTCGCCGTTCCGGGGGATATAGGAAGGCCCGGCTCCGAGGGGACGAACCGGCTGCTCGGAGACGGCGCTTACGTGCTTACTTCAGCCGAGGATATCCTGTCGCAATACAGATGGCGCTTTCCGGGCAAACTCACGTATGATCGTCATCTCCGCCAGGCCGCCGGGGAGCTGCCAGATGAAGATGCCGGCGGCAAATATTTACATAACGAACCGGACGCTGCGACAAATGAAGACAAAAAAGAGATTGACAACAATATCCACAAAGATTATATTGACCTAAAAGACGGGCATTCAGCATATACAGATACGGAAATAGCCTTGCTGCAGGCTCTGGCGGACGGTCCCGCGCAAGTCAACGACCTCGCCGAGCGCGCGCAGATAAAAATTCATGAGGCTCTTGCGGCACTGACAGTTCTGGAGATGGGAGGGACCGTCGCCCAAAGACCCGGAAAGATCTTTTTCCGGATCGATATTAAATAAAAATGTATCAGTTCGATTCGGACTGACGGAGTAAAGATGGCAGAAAAGAATCTAGTGATAGTTGAATCACCGGCAAAAGCCAAGACGATAGCAAAGTATCTCGGGAAGGGATATGCCGTCAAGGCGTCGATGGGGCATCTTCGCGATCTCCCCAAGAGCAAGCTCGGCGTTGATATCGAACACGGGTTTATCCCGCATTATCAGCCGATCAAGGGCAGGGAGAATATTATAGAGGAACTGCGCAATGCGGCGCAGATGAGCGACAGGGTCTACCTGGCGACAGACCCCGACCGGGAAGGGGAGGCTATATCCTGGCATCTAAAGGAGATACTGCAGCTCCCGGATGAAAAGGTGAGCCGTATCACCTTCAATGAAATAACGAAAAACGTAATTGCCGAGAGCATTAAGTCACCGAAGCAGATAGACAAGAACCTCGTAGACGCTCAGCAGGCCCGCCGGATACTTGACCGCATCGTGGGTTACAGGTTGAGCCCTCTTCTGTGGCGCAAGATCAGGCGGGGACTCAGCGCGGGGCGCGTGCAGTCTGTTGTGACGCGCATGGTCGTCGACAGGGAGAATGAGATCAGGGCATTCGTCCCTCAGGAGTACTGGAGTATAGACGCTGTCCTCCGGGCGGAAAACGGGGCCGATTTCATCGCGCAGTACTTCGGCGAAGGCAATAAAAAGACCGAGCTTTCAAGCGAGGAGCAGGTCGATAAGATTTTGTCGGATATATCCGAAAACGATTTTTCGGTACTGTCCGTCAGGAAAGGCGAAAAGAAGCGAAACCCTCCTCCGCCCTTTATCACATCGACACTGCAGCAGGAGGCCGCCAGGAAGCTCGGGATGCCGACGCGGCGGACAATGGCTGTCGCGCAGCAGCTCTATGAGGGCATCGAGATCAAGAAGCACGGGGCTGTCGGTCTGATAACGTATATGCGCACCGATTCGCTGCGGATATCACAGGAGGCGCTGGCCGCGGCAGAGTCATATATCATGAATAATTACGGCAAAGATTACTACCCCGGAAAACACCGCACATATAAAAATGCGGGCGCGTCCCAGGACGCGCACGAGGCCATAAGACCCAGCGACGTGTACCTTGACCCCGAGAGCATAAAGAGCGATCTGACTTCCGATCAGTATCGGCTCTACAAACTGATCTGGAGCCGCTTTCTCGCATGCCAGATGTCGTCGGCTGTCTACAGCACTGCGTCCATCGACGCTGTCTCCAACGGCCACGTTTTCAGAGCGAACCATCAGAGCCTCAAATTCCCGGGTTTCCTCGTAATATACGAGGACTCAAAGGAAGACTCGCAGGATGACCAGAAACCGCCGCTGCCGGATCTTGACGAGGGGGCGCCGCTGAAGCTGCTGAGCGCCCAAAAAGAACAACACTTCACGCAGCCGCCCGCGCGCTACACCGAAGCGACGCTCGTAAAAGCCATGGAGGAAAACGGAGTGGGCCGCCCGAGCACATACGCGGCGACGATCACGACGATCCTTGAAAGGGAATACATCGAAAAGAACGGGAAGCAGCTGCAGCCCACCCCGCTCGGCGAGGTCGTGACGGCCCTGATGCAGGAGAAATTTGCCGACATAGTCGATACCGAGTTCACGGCCAATATGGAAAAGGGTCTGGACGACGTTGAGGCCGGCACGAAGGACTGGCATCTGCTTCTGTCCGATTTCTACAGCGGATTTGACGCGTCTCTCCAAAAGGCGGAGGAGGAATTAAAAGAGGTCCGTATAAAGGTGCCGGATGTGGAGAGCGACCAGTTCTGCGATCTGTGCGGCCGAAGGATGGTCATTAAATCGGGCCGTTTCGGGCGGTTTCTCGCCTGTCCCGGTTTCCCGGAATGCAAATTCACAAAACCGATAGTTGTCGAGATGCCGGGCCGCTGCCCGGTCTGCGGCGGAAAAATACTGAAGAAGTCGTCAAAAAAGGGCTACACCTATTACGGGTGTGAGAAGAACCCCGCCTGCTCATTCATGTCATGGGATGTTCCGACAAAGGACGATTGCCCTGTTTGCGGACAAACTATGTTCAAGAAACCCGGCAAAGGCCATAAGAAACCCTACTGTATCAATGAAAAGTGCTCAAATTTCACACCCGAGGAGAAACGGGGCACATATATGAAGAAGACCGGCAAATCAAGCGGTGATGAGGCAAGTCCGCAGACCGAAGAGAAAAAAGCCGCAGCACCGAAAAAGACCCGCAGGAAGAAATCAGATGCCTGATGTCTGTGTGGTAGGAGCAGGGCTTGCCGGATGTGAGGCTGCGTGGCAGCTGGCACAGAGGGGAGTGAACGTAAAGCTCTGTGAGATGCGCCCCGCGCGAAGCACCCCGGCTCACAAGAGCGGTGATTTTGCGGAGCTCGTGTGTTCAAACTCATTGCGCTCCGCGGACGTCACGACCGCGGTGGGACTCCTCAAGGAGGAAATGCGCAGGCTCGGGAGCCTTATCATCTCATGCGCGGATCAGACCCGCGTCGAGGCGGGCGGGGCTCTGGCCGTCGACAGAGGGGCTTTTTCCGGACTTGTTACAAAGAAAATCGGTTCCCATCCGCGTATAACCGTAGTTCGCGAGGAAGTGCGCACCGTCCCCCGGGGGCCCGCGATCATCGCGACGGGACCTCTGACCGACGGGGCGCTGGCGGATGATATCTCCCGCTTTTTCGGAGGCGAGGAATATCTCAGCTTTTTTGACGCGGCAGCGCCGCTGATAAGCTTCGAGAGCATCGAGCTCGACAGGGCCTGGTTCGCCTCCCGCTACGGAAAGAGCGGGGACGACTATATAAACTGCCCCATGGACCGGGAACAGTACACATGTTTCGTGCGGGAGCTCGCCGGTGCAAAGCAGGCGGAAGTTCACGGATTTGAAGACAGCAGAGTTTTTGAAGGATGTATGCCGGTAGAGGTCATGGCGCGCAGGGGTGAGGATACGCTGCGCTTCGGTCCGATGAAACCTGTGGGGCTCCGCGACCCTGCAACGGGGAAGATGCCCTACGCGGTCGTACAGCTGAGAAAGGATAACGCGGCCGGCAGCGTATATAACCTGGTCGGTTTTCAGACCCACCTGACGTTCTCCGAGCAAAAAAGGGTGTTTTCCATGATACCCGCACTCGAGCACGCGGAATTTCTGCGCTACGGAGTGATGCACCGCAACAGCTTTATCCGCTCGCCGCTGCTGCTCGACGACAGATACAGGGCTAAATCATGCCCTGATATCGCTTTCGCGGGGCAGATCACCGGCGTCGAAGGTTACGTCGAATCCGCGGCTTCCGGTCTTTACGCGGCCTTGTCGCTGTATGCCGATATATCGGGCGCCGGGTTTACGCCCATGCCGCCCTCTACGGCGATCGGTGCTCTCGCGCACTATGTAAGCAGTGCGGAGCCGGAGACCTTTCAGCCGATGAATATAAATTTCGGAATAATGTCCCCTCTTGAAGAGCGTGTCCGGGGAAAGAGGGCGCGCAATACGCTCATTGCCGAACGCTCTTTGAAGATCATAGACAGCTGCAAAGACCGCAGGGCAATGTCGGATCCGGCAATATGCGATTCCGGCGGGCAGGGAGATACTCTATGAAAATAATCATTGACGCAATGGGCGGCGACAACGCACCCGACGAGATAATCAAAGGGGCAGTGCAGGCGGTGCAGGAGTTCGGGGTCCCCGTTATTCTTGTGGGCGACGGCACGTCACTGCTCGAGCACATGCGAAGTATGGGGTACGCAAATCTACCGAAGGGCATTGAGATAGCTCACGCTTCCGAGGTCGTAGAAATGACCGACGAGGGTTCCGCCGTCCTGCGCACCAAGAAGGACTCGTCCCTCGTGGTCGGGCTGAAGCTTCTCAAGGCCGGAGAAGGCGACGCCTTTGTTTCGGCAGGAAATACAGGGGCCCTTCTGGTATGCTCAACGTTGATGATAGGCCGCGTCAGAGGCATCAAGCGCGCCGCGATCACAGCTGTCCTGCCGACGGCGAAAGGCCGCTGCGTCCTCATCGACAGCGGGGCGAACGTTGAGACCACCCCTTCGTTACTGCTGCAGTTTGCCTATATGGGCTCGTTTTATGCCGAGCACGTGCTGGAAATAAGCAATCCGACTGTCGGCCTGCTCAACAACGGAACAGAGGAGACAAAAGGGCCTCCCGTACAGAAGGAAGCCTATGCGCTGCTTCGCGAGGCCGCGCGGTCCGCCACGCTCAATTTCATAGGCAACATCGAAGCGCGGGATGTGCCCGCGGGCGGAGCGGATGTCGTTGTAGCCGACGGTTTCTCCGGCAACATCCTGATGAAGGCAATGGAAGGGACTGCATATATGCTGACGGGTATGCTCAAGTCCATGTTCGTTAAGAATATATTTACAAAACTCTCGGCTCTTGCACTCAGGGGGTCTTTGGCCGAATTCAAGAGCAGACTGGACTACAAAGAAGTCGGCGGGGCGCCCCTGCTCGGCATAGCAAAACCCGTTCTGAAAGCTCACGGCTCATCGGACGCCAGGGCGGTCAGAAGCGCGGTAAACCAGGCAATAAAGTATGCCGAAGCGGACATAAGTTCACTGATAGCGGGAAATATCGGTCTGATGGCAGCGGAAAAATAGGTCGTTTTTGCTGGAAAAATAAATCTCATTGCAGTATTGACATCCTTTGTGATTTTGCTAATATGTAGATTGTCTTTACGGAGGTGATATAGGGTGGTATTTAAAAAGGTTGCCGGAATGATATCTGAGCAGTTTGGCGTGGACGTCTCCACGATCACAATGGATACTTTGTTCGAAGAGGATCTGAGCGCCGATTCACTCGACATCGTCGAGCTCACGATGGCGCTGGAAGAAGAATTTGAAATCGGCGAAATGCAGGATGAAGATCTGACTAATCTGCGCTCTGTCGGCGATATCGTGAATTATATCCAAACCAGGCTGAGCGATAATTGAGCGCTGTTGAGCCGGACGTTCTCGAGCTCGGCGCTGCACAAATTGAATTTCCTTGCGCGGCCCACCCGGCCACCAGGTTTCACAAATGCGGGCAGCAGCCCGTACTGTGCGGAGCTTTACCGGGGGCCGCGCATTGCGTATCATTAAGAGGCATCAAGGTGCCTCCGGTTATGGAACGGGAGGTTGTTGTGGATCTGCAGGACACTATCGGGTATCGGTTCAAAAATGAGAACCTTCTACGAAACGCGCTGACGCACAGTTCTTACGCGAACGAAAAACGCGGCAGCGGGATCTCAAGCAACGAGCGTTTCGAATTTCTCGGGGACTCGGTGCTCGGATTGATCGTAGCCGAATACCTGTATTTGCGTTATCCCGACTTAAGTGAGGGCGATCTTACGCGCATGCGCGCTTCGCTTGTGTGCGAGCAGAATCTTGCGCATGCTGCCGGGGCGATCGATCTGACCCGGCACCTACTATTAGGAAAGGGTGAAAGCAGAAACGACGGAAGGAGCCGCTCTTCGATAGCGGCCGATTCGGTCGAGGCTGTCATCGCGGCACTGTATCTGGACGGGGGTTACGCCGTCGCGCAGAAGTTTGTCAAGACGTTTATCATTGACGGGAAGGGCGAAAAAGCAAAAGACTATAAAACGCTCCTTCAGGAGCTCATCCAGCGCGAGCCGGGCCACTCGATCTCATATGAGGCGGTATCCGAGAGCGGGCCCGCTCATAACAGGGTCTATACCGTCCGTGTCCTTATAGACGGCGAACCTGCGGGGGAGGGCACCGGGCGCTCGAAAAAAAGCGCGGAGCAGGGTGCCGCTCGCGAAGCGTTTGAGAAAAGGCGCCCCGATTGACGTGAAAGGATCAGACAGAAGAGTCATCCCCGTATTCGTCCCTCATCTCGGCTGCCCGCACTCGTGCGCGTTCTGCAATCAGCGCAGCATATCGGGCTCCGTTGAGGCGGCAAACGGGGAAAAGACCGCAGGTATTATTGAGAGAGCCCTCGCAGAAAGCGGGCCGGGGGCCCAGGTCGCTTTTTACGGGGGGAGCTTCACTGCTGTCGAACCCGCCCTGCAGGAGGAGCTGCTGAGCGCCGTTCTGCCGTTCATTGAGCGGGGCGACGTGTGCTCGGTCAGAGTATCCACAAGGCCCGATTGTATCGACGCAGAAGCTCTGAGCCGCCTCAGGCGCGGCGGAGTCGGGGCCGTGGAGATCGGGGCCCAGTCTATGGATGAGGATGTACTCATCCGGAGCTCCCGCGGCCATACGGCCGAGGATGTCCGCAAAGCCGCGCGCGCGATAAAAAGCGCAGGTTTCAGGCTTGTTCTGCAGATGATGACGGGCCTTCCCGGCGATACCCGCGAAAAGAGCGTCAGGACCGCTGTGGAACTGGCGGAGCTGGGACCTGACGGGGTACGGATATATCCGACCGTGGTCGTTCGCGGGACGGAGCTTGAGCGGCTCTGGCTCTCGGGAGAGTATAAGCCGCAGACTCCCGATGAAGCGGCCGAATGGTGCGCCGACCTGCTCGAGGTATTCGGGTCTTACGGCATTCCGGTGATACGTCTGGGTTTGAACCCCTCGAATGAGCTCTCCGGCGGCGACGCCCTGGCGGGGGCCTACCATCCCGCCATGGGGGAGCTTGCACAGGGGGTTTTTTATCTGCGCAAAATCGAAAAACTGCTTGAAAACGGGCGTCGCGGCGATTGTCTCCGTATCCGGGTACCCGAGGGCCGGGCATCCGCCGTCATAGGGCAGCGCAGACGGAATATCCGGGAACTTGAGGCGAGATACGGCTTTAAAAAGGTCGAGGTGATCGAGGATAAGGCCGCGAGAGGGATCAGTCTGATCCCGGGCGGGCGCGAATGATCGCGCCGGGCGTGCGTGTCTCCGGATGACCCGGAACTTAATAATAGTAAAAACCGGTCACGCAAATACAGTATTATTATTGAGATCCCGCCGCGCTGCGGGAGGACCGAGTTCCTGGCATTCGGCTTTTTCACAGCCTGCGCCAATTATGCGGACATGTTGTTTTTTGACTTGTTAATACCCTCTATATATTGTATAATCAGATAGTTTTTTGGGTTTTTGGATCATATTGTTCATCGCGGTAACCCGGCTGCGGCAAAGGAGAACACTCCGGTGCATCTGAAGTCTCTGGAAATTCAAGGTTTTAAGTCTTTTCCGGAAAAGACCACTCTCGTGTTCAACGACACTATAACGGCGATCGTCGGTCCGAACGGGAGCGGCAAATCAAACATATCCGACGCTCTCAGGTGGGTCATGGGCGAGCAGAGCAACAAGGCTCTGCGCGGCACAAAAATGGAGGACGTCATATTCGGCGGCTCCGTGGGGCGGGCTCCGTCAGGTTTTGCCCAGGTGACGATGGTCCTGGGGAACGAGCAGGGGGAACTCCCGGTCGACAGCCCCGAGGTCGCGGTGACGAGAAGAGTCTACCGCAGCGGAGAGAGTGAATTCTACATAAACCGCAGATCTGTCAGACTGAGGGATATCCACGAGCTTTTTATGGATACGGGTCTGGGGCGCGACGGATATTCCATCATAGGGCAGGGGCGGATCGACGAGATATTGTCCGCAAGAAGCACGGACCGGAGAGAAGTCTTCGAAGAAGCCGCAGGCATTTCGCGCTTTCGCTCCCGCAAGCAGGAAGCGGAAAGGAAGCTCGAGGGCGCGGCGGCGAACCTTCTGCGCGTAAACGATAAGCTGGCGGAGCTTGAGCTGCAGATAGGGCCATTGAAAGAGCAGGCCGAGGTCGCCAAACGCTATCTTGTCATACGCGACGAGCTCAGGGGGATCGAGAGCGCCCTCTGGCTGGAGGAGCTCAGGAAGGCGGCCGAGCTGTCGAAAAAACACAGGGAGAATGCCCTGATCGCGCAGCAGCAGTCCGAAAGAGCAAGGGCCGAGCAGCGGGAGCTCTATGCGCGCACAGAAGAGCTGGAGGGTATTTATCGGGCTCTCGAGTCAAAGGGCGAAGAGCTGCGCGACGAGTTGTCCAGCCTTGAGCTGGCTGCCGCTTCGCTTATGAACGAAGCGGAGGCCGCGCAGAACGCGGTGCGCTCAAATGAGGAGAACATATCAAGGATCACAGCCGAACTCCGGTCAAGAGAGGAACGCGGCACAAAGATCCGTGAGCAGCTTGAAGAAAAAAGAACAAGGATCGACAGTATTGATGAAGAACTCGGAGCTCTGCGCCTGAGGGTTACGGAACTCCGGGACAGGATCCGTGAGAACTCCGATCTTGAAGCGGGGGCGGCGGCAGAGCTCACGCGCCTTCTGGAGGAAATGCTGGCGCTGCGAGGCGAAAAAGCGAACCTGAGCGCGCGATATGAAGCGCTCAGCGAGCAGGAGAGCCGCGCTGAAGAGCGCCGGACTGCGCTTGAGCAGGAGATCGGTATGCTTGAGCACAAGTATGAGGCCGCGCTGAGCGAAGAGGAGGAGGCGCGCTCGGAACTTGAAAAGGCCCGCAGCGCCTCCGAATACCGGGCTAACGTCGCAAGAGGCTGCGCTCTGAAGCGCAGCTCGCGCGAGGAGGAGTACAACAACTCCCTGAAACTTGCCGCACGCGAAAAGGAAAAACTGACCGCGATCGAATCCAGATGGAATATCCTCTCTGAAATGGAGAGAGACTACGACGGGTACAACCGCGCCGTCAAAAGGATCATGCAGGAGAAGCAGAGGGGAAGCCTCCGCAACATACACGGGCCGGTATCGCATCTGCTGAGCGCAGAGGACAGATACGTCGTCGCCATCGAGACGGCTCTGGGCATCTCGGCGCAAAGTATCGTCGTTTCAAGCGAAGCCGACGCCAAAGCCGCAATTATGCTCCTGAAAAGAGCGGACGCGGGGCGGGCGACATTTTTGCCTCTGAGCTCTGTCAGAGGCAGCACCCTGAAAGAGTCGGGACTCTCGAACGAGAGCGGTTTTGTCGGGCTGGCCGCGTCGCTCATATCATATGATCCGAAATATGAACAGGTGTTTGCAAGCCTTCTCGGCAGGACGGCTGTTACCGGGGATCTGGACGCCGCGATCAATATAGGCCGCAAATACGGGCACCGTTTTAAGATAGTGACACTTGACGGGCAGATCATCAGCTCGGGCGGCGCCATGACGGGAGGGAGCGTTTCGCGCTCCACAGGCATCCTTTCCCGCGCTGCGGAGCTTGCAAGGCTAAATCTCGAAAAGCAGGAGTCTCAAAAACAGCTTGAAGCGCTTGAGAAGAAAGCCGCCCGGGCGTACAGCGATTTTCAGAAGGCGAGGGCGGAACACGAGTCGGCACTTGCGGAGCAGCGCGAACTGGAAGATAAAGTGCTCCTGCTCTCCGGCCTGTTCAATCAAAAGAGTTCCGAGAAGCGATCCGTCCTCGAGGCTCTGGAAAGAGCGCGCTCAGACATGGACGGCGAGGCGGCGCAGCGCAGAGCGCGCGCCGAAGAGAGGGATGCTCTGGAGGAGAAGATCCGGTCGGTATCCGCAAGGCTTGAAAAACTTGAGGCCGACCGGGCGGAAGCCGCCGAGGGCTCTCAGGATCTCAGGCTGTCGGGAGAGGAGCTCAGAAGAGAACTCGAAAGGATAGACGCCGCGACGGTCGCGCTGGCCGCGGAAAAGAACGCGGAGCAGTCGTTGACTGCCGAATTCAGCCGTATGGCCGGCGAGATCAGCGATTACCGCGCCGGGTGTATGGCCAGGATACGGGAGATCGAGTCCGATACGGCGCGGCTGCTCGACGTTTCGAACAGGAAAAAGGAAGAAGCGGCGGCTGTCGCGGTCCGGATCGAAGAATTAAAGCGCAAGCTCGCCGAAACTGCCGGGCTTCGCGCGGATATTGATGAACAGAAACAGGCCGTCAAGGCGGGGATCCAGGATAAGAACACGGAGATAATCGCTCTGGAGCGTGAAGCCGCGAGGCTTGAAAGCAGGTGCGCCGAAGCAGAGCTTGCGGAGAAACAGCTCGTGGACAAGCTGTGGGACACCTACGGTCTGACGCGCGAGACGGCGGCCGGGGCGGCGGCCCCTATCGATTCTCAGACAAAAGCCAGGCAGCGGGCCGCGGAGCTGAGAAAAGAGATGGCCTCCCTCGGTACGGTGAATCTCGGCGCGATCGACGAGTTTGAGCGCGTGAGCAGCCGCTGGGAGTATCTGACCGGGCAGCGAGACGACGCGCTGAAGAGCAAAAAAGAGCTTGAGGGCATTATCCGCTCCATGACGGGCGAGATGAAAGAACTGTTCACAGCCCGGTTCGCGGAGATAAACGAGAAATTTCAGGAGACGTTCTCGGAGATCTTCGGAGGCGGAACAGCGGGGATCTGCCTCGAGGACGACGAAAACGTGCTTGAGTGCGGCATCGAGATCAAAATACAGCCCCCCGGGAAAAAAGTCCGTTCAATCTCGCTTCTTTCCGGAGGAGAAAAGGCATTTGCAGCCATAGCTCTGTATTTTGCCATCATGAAGATCCGGCCCGCTCCTTTTTGCGTACTCGATGAGATAGAAACGGCGCTTGACGAGGTAAACGTGGTGAGATTCGCGAAGTATCTGAAACATATCTCAAAGACCACCCAGGTAGTAGCCATCACACACCGGAGGCCTACGATGGAGCTTGCGGGCATACTTTACGGAGTAACCATGTACTCAAAGGGCATATCAAAGGTCCTGACACTTGCGCTCGATCAGGTCGAACGGGAGCTGCTCGCCTGACGCTGCGACACAGAACAAATAAACCGCCGGTAATTACCGGCTTGTCTGGAGGACAAATGTCGATATTCAGCAAAATAGCGCAGGGCCTTTCGCGCACGAAGGCCAACATAGCAGGTGCTATAGACAGCGCGTTCGCGGCTTTCGGTAAGCTGAGCAATGATTTTTACGATGAGATAGAGGAGGCCCTGATCCTGTCCGACGCCGGGATGAGCACGGCTGAGGAGGCCTCCGCGCTGCTGCGCGAGAGGGTCAGGGCGAAGGGCATAAAGTCGGCCGCCGAAGCGCGGGACGAACTGCGCTCGATCCTCATCGAGCGGCTGGGGACAGGTGATACGGGCATGAAGCTCGGGACCAAACCCTCGGTCATCCTCGTCGTCGGAGTCAACGGTGTGGGCAAGACGACGACGATCGGCAAACTTGCCGCGAAATACACACGAGAGGGGAAGCAGGTCGTTCTTTGCGCGGCAGACACTTTCCGTGCGGCCGCCGCCGAGCAGCTCGAAGTATGGGCCGGGCGCGCCGGCTGTGCGATCGTCAGCCAGAAAGAGGGGGCGGATCCCGCGTCTGTCGTGTATGACGCAATCTCCGCTGCCCGCGCGCGGAATGCGGACCTGCTCATATGCGACACGGCAGGCAGGCTGCACAACAAGAAAAACCTTATGAGCGAGCTTGGAAAGATCGCCCGTATAATAAAGCGCGAACTGCCCGGATGCGACGTGGAGACCCTCCTGGTTATTGACGCCGTGACCGGCCAGAACGGCCTTGCGCAGGCAAAAGAGTTCATGCAGAGCGCCGGCCTGACCGGTATTGTCCTGACTAAGCTGGACGGTACGGCCAAAGGCGGTATAGTCCTTGCCATCTCGAGCGAGATGAAGATCCCCGTGAAGTTTATCGGTGTCGGCGAGCAGATCGACGATCTGATGGAGTTTGACGCCGCGGAATACGTCAGAGCGCTCATATGAAGATGACGATCGTGTGCGCGACGGGCAATCCGGGAAAACTGCGCGAGATACGGGAAATAATGGGCAGCCGAGGGTACAACATACTGTCCGCCGGTGACCTTGGGGTCAGCGTCCAACCCGAGGAGACGGGAGCGACTTTCGAAGAAAACGCCGTGATCAAAGCCCGGGCGATGGCCGCCGCTGCACATCTCCCCTCGCTCGGGGACGACTCGGGCCTGGAAGTCGACGCTCTCGGCGGCGCCCCCGGCGTGTTATCGGCCAGATACGGCGGCTTAAGCAGCGATGAAGAAAGAAACGAATATCTGCTGGGGAACTTATCGGGAGTACCTGCGTCAAAAAGAGGAGCGCGGTTCGTGTGCTGCCTGTGCTGCGCTTTCCCGGACGGACGGATTATCACCGCCCGGGGGACGTGCGGGGGCGTTATCCTCTCAGAGCCGAGAGGCAAAAACGGTTTCGGGTATGACCCGCTGTTCCTGCTGCCGGAACTCGGAAAGACGATGGCCGAACTGGATGCCCGGGAGAAGAACTCCGTCTCCCACAGAGCCCGCGCCATCCGGTCTTTTCTGGAAGAAATGGAGAAAATGTTCAATGGAACTGACAAGTAAACAGAGGGCGGACCTCCGCTCCCGGGCAAACGGGATAGAGACGATCCTCTTTATCGGGCATGAAGGTGTCACCGACAACGTTGTGAAACAGGCGGATGACGCTCTGACCGCAAGAGAACTGATAAAAGGCAGGGTGCTGGAGACAGCGCCTCTGACGGCGCGCGAAGCGTGCGAGGTCCTTGCCGCCCGTACCGGAGCGCAGGGCGTTCAGGTGATAGGGAGCCGCTTTGTTCTGTACAGAGAAAACCCCGCAAACAGGAAAGTGTTTTTTCGAACATGAAAAGATCCGGCGGGCAGTGAGCTCCGTCCGCAACTTCAATGCCAACGGTCCGCGCCGCGTGCCTGCAGCGCCGCCGGGGACTGCGGGAGGGACGTGATGTCGGAGCTTCGGTCTCCGGGCCGCCCGGCAGCTTTCGAAGCCCGCTTTGGAAAGGAATGTCCGGCTAAATGATTATCGGCGTCTACGGGGGAGCGTTCGATCCCCCGCACATAGGGCATACGGATTCGGCGCGGACAGCCTGTGAATCGCTGGAGCTTGACAGGCTGCTGATCGTTCCTTCGGCCTATTCGAGCCATAAACCGCGCAGCGTCTTGACCCCGTGCGACCGGGACAGGATAAATATGCTGCGACTCGCCTTCTCCGGGTTGGACAAGGCCGAGATATCGGATATCGAGATCAAAAAAGGCGGGCTCAGCTACACTTCCCGGACGCTGTCGGAGTTGAAGAGCATGTTCCCGGATGACAGGCTGGTCTTCATTATGGGGAGCGACATGCTGCTGAGCTTTGACAGGTGGCACGAACCCGGGAAGATCGCGGCCCTTGCGGATCTGGCTTATTTGAACAGGGGGGACGAGGAGGAAGCTCTGGAGATATGCGCCGCCGGGCTGAGATCGCGGTTTAACGCCAACATAATCAGGGTCGACAATAATTACATCGACGTCTCCTCCACCCGGATCAGACGCCTTCTGCCTCTCGGCTGCGCGGAGGAATCCCTGCCCGGGCACGTATACGGATATATTCTGGAGCACGGCCTGTACGACACGGCGCCGCCGCGGAAGGATCTCGATAGTATTCGGGAATGGTCGCTGCGCAGGGTCGATGAGAAGAGGGGCAGGCATATCCTGGGCTGCGAAACGGCGGCCGCCATGCTTGCGCAACGCTGGGGAGCCGATGAGCTGAAAGCCCGGACAGCGGCGGTCCTGCACGACGTGACCAGGTGTGCCCGGGAGCGGGAGCAGTTGCAACTGTGCCGGAAGTATGGTATTATACCGGACGACATTGAGGTAAAGAATTCCGAATTGCTCCACGGAATGACGGGAGCGGCCGTGGCCTCTACGTTTTTGAACCAGCCGGAGTGCGTCTGTGACGCCATCCGTTATCATACTACCGGAAGGCCGGGTATGGGCCTTCTCGAAAAGATAGTCTGCCTTGCCGATTACATCGAGCCCGGGCGCACGTTTGAAGGAGCCGGGGTGCTTCGGGAGATCGCATTCGAGGACATTGACGCCGCGCTAGAGAAGGCGATGACAGACGGTCTCGCATTTTTGCTCGCTTCCGAGAAAAACATCCATCCGAGAACAGAGCAAACGCTCGAATGGCTTCGGAAGCAAAGAAAGGATGAAAGCCTTGAAACTATTCGGTAACAGGAGAGCGGAAGCGAATACCGAAAAACCGCAGGATAAAAAGAAGTTCGATACTGCAGATCTCGGCACTTTCGATATCGAAAAGATCCTGAGCGAGCAGCGGGCGCAGCCGGAGGGGGAGGGCCCCCGGGGAGCGCAGAACGTCGCGTCCGATCCGACAATGCGCATAGAAAAAGATGCTGTTAAAGCTGATGTAAAGGGCGGATCCTGCCTGCTGAAGAGATGGCATAAAGTTTGCCTGCTGATCGCTTTTTCCGTGCTGGCTATCGGTCTGGCCGCTTTCGCTTTAGCAAAGACGTACGTAAAGCCGCCGGATAACCAGGGCGAAGGTATACGGCCGAGCCACAGCGTTGCCCCGGAATCGTCGAAGCCGGGTACCCCCGTGCCTACGGCCAAGCCCAGCGAGCCCACGGAGGAGGATCCGGAACCGACAGATCCGGGAACAAAGCCTGCGATCAACAAAAATGTCTATAATATTATCCTGGCGGGTTTTGACGATATTGAAGGCAGCGTACACACGGATACACTGATGGTGTTATCGTACAACGCCGATAAAAATACCGTGAACATTGTGAGCGTACCGCGGGATACGTACTGCAACACGGGATGGACCGCCACGAAAAAAATAAATTCGGCATACGCTATAGGCGGGATCGAAACTCTGAGCCGCGAGCTGAAAAAAATCATGGGCTTCGAGTGCGACTACTATATCCTTGTCAGCATGAGCGCGATGGAGGAACTCGTAGAGGCGATCGGCGGCGTTGAGTATGACGTCCCGTACAGGATGCACTACAGGGACCCCGTGCAGTCACTTCTGATAGACCTGTATCCCGGGCCGCAGACGCTCAACGGGAAGCAGGCCGTCCAGCTTTGCCGCTGGAGGCAGAACAACGACGGTTTCACAGGCGGGCTTGACGGAGACCTGGGCCGCATCGAGATGCAGCAGGACTTTATCATCGCGCTTGCCAAACAGTGCCTGTCGATTAAGAACATCGCAAAGAACATAGGCAATTATGCCGAGATATTCAGCAAAAACGTCACGTCCAACCTAACGAAAGGCGAGATGATCTGGTTCGGCCTGCGATTTTTGGACGTGGGGGTGGAAAATATACAGACGTTCACGCTTGAAGGTTACGCCACGATGTACCAGGATCTGTCTTACTACTTCCTGTACGCGTCAAAAGTAGCGAAAATGATGGACGAATACTTCAATCCTTATGACGATCACGCCATCACGACCGCAGACCTGAACATTTTCGTGCCGACGTTTAAACCCTCCACCAGCCCGCCCGAACCGGGCGGCGCATCCGGCCCCGGCGGTGACACGGGCGGTCAGGATGATGATCCGGCGGAGCCCGGAACAGATCCGGGGGCACCACCGGACGAACCGGTCGATCCCGGGACCGATCCGTACTACCCGGGTGACGGCGGCGAGCTGGACGGGGCGTTCGGTTGATCGACCTCAGCCGGGACCCCGTGAAGATCGATTACGGAAGACAGAAAGGATGCTGTTTTAATGAATACTCCACTTGAGGTGGCCATGATTGCGGCGCGCGCCCTCGCAGATAAAAAAGCGATCAGCATCAGCGTGCTTCAGATCAGCGATTTGACTGTCATGGCGGACTACTTTGTGATCTGCACAGGTTCGTCGACGACACATTTGAAGACACTGGCCGATGCTGTGCAAAAAGCTCTGGAGGACGCGGGCGAGAAGCTGGGCCATGTGGAGGGACGGGGAGGCGGCACATGGGTGCTCATGGATTTCGGGTGTCTGGTCGTGCATCTGTTTATGGCGGAGACGCGCGCCTTTTATGACCTTGAAAGGCTGTGGCAGGACGCCCCGCGTATCAAAATTGACGGGTTGGAGGCGTGATTTCCGCGATGAAGTATGATTTCAGGTCAGCCGAGGAGAAGTGGCAGAGGATATGGAGCGAAAAGGGGATCTTTCGCGCGCGGAACGGAAGTGAAAAAAAGAAATTTTACGCGCTCGTCGAATTCCCGTACCCGTCCGGGAACGGCCTCCATGTAGGGCACGCAAGACCTTATACCGCGATGGACATCATCGCGAGGAAACGCCGCATGCAGGGGTATAACGTCCTTTTTCCGATGGGATGGGACGCTTTCGGCCTGCCGACAGAGAATTATGCTATCAAGAACCATATCCATCCCCGCGCGGTCACAAACAACAATATCGCTATGTTCAAAGAGCAGCTCAACATGCTCGGCTATTCCTTTGATTGGGACAGGGAAGTCAACACCACGGAGCCCGGTTACTATAAGTGGAC
>JAAYAR010000095.1 GCA_012719235.1 Clostridiales bacterium | reverse complement strand
CCCGTACTTATTATACCATATATTTATTATACCACAAATGTACAGAATTTTCACGCCCGATTTATAAAAAAACTCTCAGGACACTCAGGCGCGTCTCTCCCCGCGCAGAAGGATATATCTCCTCTCCGGAAAAACGCGGCCAAGCTGCTCCGCGTAGTACTCGCCGTCGTTCTCGTAGCGGAAACCGCATTTTTCGATCACCCGCCTCGACCGGTCGTTTTCAAAGAAGTGCCCTATGGTGAAAACCTCGATGCCGAGGGTGTCGAAACCGTATTCAATGACGGCTTTGACGGCTTCCGTCATGAGCCCCCGGCCCCAGTAGTCTCTGGACAGCACGTAATCGATCTCCCGCCTTTTAAGACCCGCGTACCTTAATTCCTTATCGGCCCAGGTCTCGCGCCCATGCAGGCCGAGTGAACCGATAACCTTTTTGTCGCTCCTGTGGAAGATCGCCAGGACCTCATTCTGATCGATAAACGATCTCAGGATCCTCTTTGAGGTTTCTATCGATTCGTGGTGGGGCCAGCCAGCCCTTTCGCCGACGCCCTCAGGCGCTCAAGCACCTGCGCGGAGGGGTGGCCGTAGTTGTTTGCGGCCCCGACCGATATGACGGCATTCTTCTGCTTTACCTTGATAAGAAAACTCTGTCCTGCGGACGAGCTGCTGCCGTGGTGCCCCGCTTTAATATACTGCTATTGTCGGAATGTCAAAAAGCAGAATACTCCGACCGTGTTCCTTACGCCACGCGGGCCGCCGCAGCGGAAGCAGAGCGGCTGCACACGAGCCTTCTCCTGGAGGAGAAGGTGCCGAGCGCAGCGAGGCGGATGAGGTGGAGCTCCGTCGGGGGAAGTCAACACCTCATCCGGCCGGCTTCGCCGCCCACCTTCCCCTCCAAGGGGAAGTCTGTTTGCCGCGGCGGAGAGGTCTTTCCCCGTCCGTTATAATGAACACCTGTTCTTTGAAACGCATATGAAAAAACCCGGACATTGTCCGGGTTTTTTCGGGTGATGCAACTCACCTCTCTGGAGGCGCCACCCGGATTCGGACCGGGGGTGGAGGTTTTGCAGACCTCTGCCTTACCACTTGGCTATGGCGCCGATGGAGCGGAAGACGAGATTCGAACTCGCGACTTTCACCTTGGCAAGGTGACACTCTACCACTGAGTCACTCCCGCTTATGAACCCGCGGCTGTGTAATATAACGCAGCCGCGGAGCTGTTTGGTGCCTTCGATCGGAATTGAACCAATGACACGCGGATTTTCAGTCCGCTGCTCTACCAACTGAGCTACGAAGGCGAATAGCCCCTCCTCCGGGAAGGGCCTTGGCGACCCAGAACGGGCTCGAACCGTCGACCTCCAGCGTGACAGGCTGGCGTACTAACCAACTGTACTACTGGGCCACGTGGTGGGAACAACAGGACTTGAACCTGTGACCCCATGCTTGTAAGGCATGTGCTCTCCCGGCTGAGCTATGCTCCCCCGGCGAATTGTCGATCTGATCATCAGGACCAACCAGCAACCGAGATTATACTAAAGCGGAGCGGATATGTCAATACGGAATTTCGCGGCGCGCCGGCCGGCAGGGAGACCGTGTTAGAAAACGGCAAAAATAAGCATTTTTTCATTGCTTTTTACGGCCTGCGCATTTACAATGTACCTACCGTTGCGCGATGGCGCTCCCGGCGCGACACACTCAGCGCCGCCCGCCCCGCGGGCTCAATTTTTTATGGGGTATGGCTATGGATTTACAGCTGTTCACAGACTACAAAGACAAGATCGTTTCAAACTGCTCAAAAGTCATCGTCGGCAAAGACGACGTCATCCGCCTCGTGCTCATATGCTTCGTATGTTCGGGCCACGTGCTTCTCGAGGACGTGCCGGGCACGGGGAAAACGATGCTGCTCCGGGCTTTCGCCAAATCCGTGGGCGGAAACTTCAAGCGCATTCAGTTCACACCGGACCTGCTCCCTTCCGACCTGACGGGCATCAACTTCTACAACCAGAAGAAAGGTGATTTCGAGTTCAGGCCGGGCCCGCTCTTTTCAAACATCGTGCTCGCCGACGAGATAAACCGCGCCACGCCGCGCACGCAGTCGAGCCTTCTCGAGGCCATGGAGGAGCGGCAGATAACCGTGGACGGCACGACGACGAAGCTCGACGAGCCTTTTATGGTCATGGCGACGCAGAACCCGATCGAATCCTACGGGACGTTCCCCCTGCCCGAGGCGCAGACCGACCGCTTTTTTATGAGGCTGTCCCTCGGCTACATGACGCGCAGCCAGGAGCTCGGCGTCATAGCGCGCCGCTCCACCCTCGATATCGTGAACTCCCTCGAGACTGTCGTGACGAAAGAGGAGACGCAGCGCGTCAAGGACCTCTTCCCCTCCGTCACCGTCAGCGACGACGTTGCTAATTATATAATGGACATAGTGCAGAAAACGAGAGACGAGAGCCGCTTCATTGCGGGCGTCTCCACGCGCGGCGCGATTGCGCTCTACAGGGCCTCCCAGGTCGAGGCCGCTTTCTCGGGCCGGGACTACGTGCTGCCCGAGGACGTCCGCTTCACGGCTCCGCACGTGCTCTGCCACAGGCTCTCAAGCGGCACGGGCGGAGGCAGCGCCGACAGCCTGCTGTTCCTTGAGCGCCTCATCGAGGGCGTGGAAGTGCCTCTGGAGAAGCCGTAATGCTCATATTCCTGGCGGCGCTCATAATCGTCTCCTGCGTGCTCGAGTGGCTGAGCCTGAAAGACCCCCTGTCCCGCATGCGCTGCAGCCTCACCGCCACAAAGATCACGGTGGACCCCGACGAGCCTTTCGAGCTCGTCTGCGTAATCGAAAATACGGGCCTCATCCCGATGTCGCTCGTGAGGGTGCAGCTGCGCCTTCCGGCGCTCACAAACGTGGACGAGGCCGCGTCCCGCGCCCGCGGCCTGCATGTGCGCAGGCCAGTTATACAGTCGGAGCCTGTAGTAGTTGAGAGCTCCCACTTTATCATGCCGAGGCGGAAGCTCGAGTGCCGCTTCGCCATGTCGCTGCCCCGGCGCGGGCGCTTTCTCATGCAGAGCGTCCAGATACAGCACGGTGACTTTTTCGGCTTCCGCACTGAGTACGGCTCGCTGAGCTGTCTCGCGGAGGTCGTCGCGCTGCCTCGCAGGGCGGAGCGCTCCGCAGACGTGGACGCCCTGGGCGGCACCATGGGCGAGGTGTCCGTCCGCCGATTCATTATGGAGGACCCGGTTTTGACTCTGGGATTTCGCGAGTACACGGGCGCAGAGCCGCAGAAGATGATCTCCTGGAGCCAGAGCGCCCGCGCCGGCCGCATGATGGTGAAAAAATACGACTACACGATAGAGCCGGCCGCAACGGTGCTGCTCAACGCCGAAGAGGGGGGCGAGGGAGCGGACCCGCAGCTTCTCGAGAGGTGTTTCAGCCTTACGAGGTCCGTCTGCGAGCTGCTGGAGCAGCGGCACATCAAATACGGTTTCTTCACAAACTCTACGGCTGCAGGCGCTTTCGGACTTATCGGGAGCGTGGCCGACGGGCTAGGGCCCGGCCACCTGCTCGCGATCCTGGAGGGCCTGGGCCGCGCCACGTACGACATCACTCACTCCGCCGGGCGGCTTTTTGACAGGGCCGCCAGGAAAGCGGAGCCCGGGCGCTGCCATATACTGATAACCCCGACCGACACGGAGCAGGTGCGGCGCTCGATGCACCTGCTGCGCGAGCGTACCGGCGGGCAGACGTTCATAATCGCCGCTTCCGGCGGCCGGCTCTCCGGGAGCTGAAGCGCCGCCCGGACATTCGCGCTCTTTCGGCAGCGCAGGAAAGGTGATCCGGCAATGGACCTGTCGTTTCTATTCAAAACAGTATGCGATCTGTGCCTCTGGTATTGCGCCGCGGGGTTCGCGCTCGCATCGCGCCTTCCGGGCCCCGCCTATATACCGGCCCTGATTACCGCTTTATGCGCGGCGCTGTGCGCCCCGCTCAGAAACAAAAAACTGCCCTTGAGGCTCGCGCCCCTCGCGGGGCTGGCGTTCATCGCCGTATGGGTGCGCTCCTGGGCCGCCGCGGTGCTTGTGATACCGCCCTGCGCATACGTAGTCTTCGTGTGCGCGACGGGCCGTTTCGAACCTGACCACTCGCAGTTTTCAGGCTACTACAAGACGGCTTCGATACTCCTGATATTTTTCAGCCTGTTCTTATCCGCGACGAGGATGGACGCGCACCTCAGGGAGTACTACATGCCGTTTATGTTTTGTTTCCTCCTCGTCGGGCTGATGCTGCTGAGGATGCTCAGGATGAGCAAGGACGCGCGGCGCGAGAGGACTTTCATCCTGTTTAACGCCTCCCTGCTCGCCGTCGTCTGCGCGGCCGCGGCGCTCATCGGTTCCCGCACGTTTTTGCGGGCCGTCGGCGCGGTCATTAAAGCGTTCGCCTCGAACGTGCTCGGTCCCGTCATCCTGGCTTTCGTATACGCTTTCGGCGGCATCTTATGGCTCATCGGCCGGCTCCTGAGCGCCGTGGGTTTTGACGGTCTGTCTCAGGAGATGCAGCTCGATATGTCCGCTATGGAAAAGATCGAGGACATCGCCGAGCAGTCGGGAGAGCTCTCGCCAGCTTCAAGGATAATCACGGCCTTTCTCGTCATCCTCGGGATCGCCGCGCTGATCGCGATCATCGTTCTTGTCGCCCGGAAAATCGCGGGCGAGCGCGGCGGAAGCCCCGAAACGCGCCCCAAATTCGCGGTCCGCGCGGAGGCCGCGGCTCCCCCCGCCCGCACAGAGTTGCCCCGCCTGGGCGCGCGCGCCCAGGTGCGAGCGGTATACAGGAAATTCCTCAAGCGTCTTGATTCCGCCGGGGTGCGCGTGGAACTCAGCGATACGAGCCTCACCGTGGAGCGCAAAGCCGGCCAACTGTTCGATAGCGCGGCTCTTCGCGGCCTGAGGCAGGTCTATATAAGGGCCCGCTACGACCCGGTCTCGCCCGTCACAAAAGACGACGTGCGCGAAGCGAAGGAGCACGCAGCCCGTCTTCGCGGCGGCAAAGACGAGCTGCCCGTCGGCGAGTAATTGATCGGTCAGAGACCCTGATCCCGCAGGCATACATAGTGACTTTCGCTATGACAGGCGCCCCGAGAGGACCGCATCCTCTCAGGGCGCTTCGTATCTTTCGCCGCGGGCCGCGGCATATTATTCACGGTATCACAGATCGGACTCGCTGAGATCGGCAAAGAAATCCGCCTCATTTATCAGCGTGACGCCGCAGCCCTTCGACCGGAGCTCCAGTGCCCTCCTGATCTTCGACCCGTATGTGCCCCCGCTCCACGCCACGCTGCCCTGCCCGCCTATAAGCACGATGTCAGTCTGCGCCGTCACCGTATTATGTATTATCGCCCCGCCCGCTTCGAGCCGCTCGATGACCGAGGATCTGCTGCCGCAGTCGAACTCCCCCGTGAGGCAGATGCGTTTCCCGCGAATATCGGGGCCCGCGAGCCCGGGCGCCGTCTCTATGACGGGGCCCTCTGTCCGCCGGTACCGATCGGGTCCCGCATGCACGGCGCCGTCCAGCCTGTAAGTCCTGACGAAACGCCCGGGCTCAGTGCCGTTTTCGTCCAGGATGAGCAGTATCTCGGCGCATGCCAGGCTGTCGCTCGCCGCGTTATGGTGGTCGAGCCTGATCCCGAGCCTCTCGCAGAGCGCCGCGAGGCCGTGGCTGCCGCCCTTCAGCGCTGCCCTCGACATCGCGAGCGTATCGACGTAACGCACGGATGATGCTTCTATTCCGTAATACCGCAGCGTCTTCCGGAGCACGCCGAGGTCGAACAGGGCGTTGTGCGCCGCGAGTATGCCCGAGCGGAACAGAGGCCCGATCTCGTCCCAGACCGCCGGAAAAGCCGGGGCGCCGCGGACGTCCTCCGGCCGGATGCCGTGTATCTGTACGTTCCGACTGTCAAAACAGCACTCCGGGTCGACGAGCGTATACCACGTCCGCGCTATCTCCCCGCCTTCGATGACGGCGTACCCCAAAGAGCAGATCCTGTCGTTTCTCATATTCGGCGTTTCTACGTCGAACGCTGTGATCCTCTCCATCCTCCCGTGCCTCCCGAACTGTCTGCGTTTATACCGGGTCAGCGGACCGGCTGTCTCTTTCACCCCGTCACGAGCATGCCCCCGGGCGCCGGGGCTGCCTTCCGCGAAACCGCCTGCGCAGGGCGGCGTTCGCCCTTCCGATGATAACCGCGGCCCGGCTGCCCCCCGCCGCGCGGAGCAGAGCGAGCTCGTTTTCAAGCCCCCGGCCGTGTTTCACTCCGACTGCTCCGCTGTCGGAACCCGACGCTACGAGCACGCCCTTTGAGAACGCCTCGCATACCGCCTGCAGCTGAGTGCTCAGTATCTGCCGCGTCACGCCGCCGGGAAAATCGCCGCGGGCCGTGAAAGCCGCGATCGCGGCGATGGTCGGCACCCACACAGCCCTTTTCTCCTTCAAAATATCGAGGCCCTCCCGGTCTATATAGCAGCCGTGCTCTATGCTGTCGACCCCGGCCTCGAGGGCATCCCTTACGGGGTCTGCGCCGTTAACGTGCGCCATGACGCGAAAGCCCTCCTCGTGGGCTATGTGCACGAGGGTCCTTATCTCCTCCGCCCCGAGGGGCTCGCCTGTGACGCGCCCGAAGTTTGTGAAATCTATAAGCCCCGAGAGCATCAGCTTTACAAAGCACGCCCCCCGGGAGGCGGCCTCTTTGAGCAGTTCGCGGTACTGCGCTGCAGAGTCGTAGGATCTGCCGACAATAGAGCCGTAATGCCCTTTTCTGTGTATGGCAAAAACGGGAGTCGAGTAAGTTATGCCGTACTCCGGGGCGATAGCTGCAGCCCTTTCGCTGACGCCCAGCGCGTCGCCCCCGTCGCGGAAATACGTGATGCCCCGGCTCCGGAGCGCATCGAAGTTTTCGCGGATCGCGGCCTCGCAAACGCCGCCGCCGTGGCGCGAAACGGAGGCCTGATAGGATATCCCGTCCATCATAATGTGGCCGTGGCATTCGCTGAGCATCGCTTTCCCCCCTTCCCCCTGTGCCTCGGCGTGACAATCGGCCCGCCGCCGGCTGCCACTATTTTATGACGATCGCCCTCAGGGCGCAACATTAATCTGCCCCGCCCGGCGCGGGTTCGCGGTCGCGACTATATATTGACTTTTTATCTGATAATATATACAATATATTGTATTCACAGATAAACGGGAGTAAAAGGAGGTCGCCATGATCCTGTCTGAAAACGCTCTTGCCGTCCTTGAAAAACGCTACCTGGTAAAAGATCCCGACGGCAATATCATCGAAACGCCCGAGCAGCTGTTCAGGCGCGTGAGCACCGCCGTCGCGTCCGCCGAGAAACTGTACGATCCCGCGGCCGATACGGAGCGGGTCGGTGAGCTCTTTTATGATATGATGACGGGTCTGAGGTTTCTGCCGAACTCGCCCACCCTGATGAACGCGGGAAGGGATCTCGGGCAGCTGTCCGCCTGCTTCGTGCTGCCCGTAGGGGACTCGATGAACGAAATATTCGAGGCGGTGCGCAAGGCCGCGCTGATACACAAATCGGGCGGCGGCACGGGCTTCTCGTTCTCGCGGCTGCGGCCTAAAGGCAGCGCAGTCAGGTCGACGGGAGGAGTCGCGTCCGGGCCCGTCAGCTTTATGCGGGTGTTCAACGCCGCCACGGAGGCCGTCAAACAGGGCGGTACCCGCCGCGGGGCAAATATGGGCATGCTGCGCGTGGACCACCCGGATCTACTCGAGTTCATCTCCTGCAAGTCGGAGGGCGGCGATATAACGAATTTCAACATCTCCGTCGCCGTGACGGAGGAGTTCATGAAAGCAGCCGAGGAGGGCCGCGATTACGACCTCATCGACCCGAACGGGGGAAGGATCGCGGGGCGGTTGAACGCCCGGGAAGTGCTCGATAAGATCGTGGACTCGGCCTGGAGAAACGGCGAGCCCGGCATCGTCTTCATCGACCGCCTGAACCGCGACAACATAACGCCCTCGCTCGGCAGCTTCGAGTCCACGAACCCCTGCGGCGAGCAGCCGCTGCTGCCGTACGAATCGTGCAACCTCGGCTCAGTCAACCTCTCCGCCATGCTCAAGGACGCCCCCGGCGGCTTCGAGATAGACTATGACGCGCTCGGCGAAACCGTCGACCTTGCGGTGAGGTTCCTCGACAACGTGATAGATATAAACAAGTTCCCTCTCGAGGAGATAGAGCGCGCCACAAAGCTGACGCGCAAGATAGGCCTCGGCGTTATGGGCTTTGCGGATATGCTCCTGAAGCTCGGCATACCCTACGACAGCGACGAGGGCGTGCAGACAGCCCGGGACGTCATGAGCTTCATCAGGTCCCGCGCACGCGCGGCGAGCAAAAAGCTTGCGGCAGAGCGCGGCGAGTTCCCCATGTTCCCGCAGAGCACTCTCTCGGGCGGTCCGAAAATGCGAAACGGCACGGTCACGACCGTTGCGCCCACCGGCACGCTGTCCATCATAGCGGGAGTATCGAGCGGCGTCGAACCGGTGTTCGCCTACGCCTACGTGCGCAGAGTCATGGACACGGAGCTGCTGGAATCGAGCCCCGTCCTGCTCGCGGAGCTGAAAAAGCGCGGGCTCTTCTCGGACGAGCTCATGCGCCGCATAGCCCGGGAAGGCAGCCTCTCGGGTATCGACGAGCTGCCGGAGGAGATCCGGCGGGTCTTCGTCACGGCCCACGACATCACGCCCGAATGGCACATACGCATGCAGGCCGCTTTCCAGGAGTTCACCGACAACGCCGTTTCAAAAACCGTCAACTTCCCCGCCAACGCGGAGCGCGCCGACGTGGAGAGGGTATTCCTGCTCGCACGGGAGCTGGGATGCAAGGGTGTGACTATCTACCGCGACGGCAGCCGCGACTCACAGGTGCTCAACATAGCGAAGACAGACAGCGGCGCGGAGGGCGGGCCTTCAGACGGCCGCGCGGGGGGGACCCTCGAACCGAGGCCCCGGCCGCAGATGATGCACGGCGTGACTGAGCAGGTGAAGATCGGCTGCGGCAAGCTGTACGTGACAGTCAACTACGATGAGCACGGCATATGCGAAGTCTTCACGAACACGGGCCGCCACGGCGGCTGTCCGTCGCAGTCGGAGGCCACCGGCCGCCTCGCTTCCATCGCCCTGCGCAGCGGCATCAGCCTGCAGACCGTGATAAAACAGCTCAAGGGAATACGCTGCCCCTCCACTATCCGCCAGCCCGGGATGGAGGTCCTCTCGTGCCCCGACGCCATTGCGCGCACTCTCGAGAAGGTGAGCGCCCTCCTCGCTTCCAACGGGGCGCCCGATATGCCTTCAGGGCCCGCTCAGCCCGCGCGCACCGGCGGCATAACGTTCGGGCTGTCGGGGCTGCACTACTGCCCCGAATGCGGCGACCCCATTGAACACGAGGGGGGCTGCGTGATATGCAGAAGGTGCGGCTACTCAAAATGCGGCTAGTGGGCGCGCCGCGAGTTGTTTTTTGTTGCTTTTCATACCGCATAATGGTAGAATTCACTCGGCTTCCTCCTGTGGGGAAGCCGAAATCAACGCGAACGGAGTCCGTTTCCATGAATACGATCACAAAAGACCTCTCCGCCGCCGTGGGCGCCGCTTTTGAGGAGTGCGGCTACGGCGCCTCGCACGGCATCGTGACCCCCTCTAACAGGCCCGAACTGTGCCAGTTCCAGTGCAACGGGGCGTTCGCCGCCGCTAAAAAACACGGCGTGGCCCCGATGGTCGTCGCCGCCGAGGTCGCGGAGCGCCTTCAGGGCGGCACATTCTGCCGCGCGGAGGCCGTGAAACCCGGTTTTATAAATATAACTCTCACGGACGAATACCTCGCCGCCCGCTGCGCGGAGATCGCCCTCGACCCCTTCCTCGGCGTACCGCAGACAGGAGCAGGCAGCACGGTCGTCGTCGATTACGGCGGGGCAAACGTCGCCAAGCCGCTGCACGTCGGCCACCTGAGGGCCGCCATCATAGGCGAGGCCGTGAAGCGCCTCGCGCGCGCTTCCGGCATGAAGGCTATAGGCGACGTGCATATGGGCGACTGGGGCCTCCAGATGGGCCTCGTCATAGCGCAGCTCAGTGAGCAGAACCCCCATTGGCGCTGTTTCGCCCCGGATTTCGACCCCGAAAAGGATACCGTGCCTCCGCTCAACGTCGATGAGCTGAACGACATCTACCCCGAGGCCAGCAAGCGCAGCAAGACGGACGCGGAGTTCAACGAGAAGGCCCACCGCATCACGGCCGAGCTGCAGGCAGGCCACCCGGCATACACCGCCGTATGGCGCGAGATAATGCGCGTGTCCGTCGATGACCTCAAACGCAACTACGGCAGGCTGAGGGTCTCCTTCGAGCTTTGGTACGGCGAGAGCGACGCCGAAAAGTACGTGCCCGACATGATGGAGATCCTGCGCTCTTCGGGCTTCCTCCGTTTCAGCGACGGGGCGCAGATCGTGGACGTGGAGGAGCCCGGCGACACGGCCCCCGTCCCGCCCGTCATCGTAAAGAAATCCGACAACTCCAACATGTACGCCACGACCGACCTCGCCACGCTCCTGCAGCGCGAGCGCGACTTCTCCCCGGACGAGATATGGTACTTCACGGACAAGCGCCAGAATCTGCACTTCAAGCAGGTGTTCCGCTGCGCGAAAAAAACAGGCATCGTCCCCGAGAAGACGGGGCTCTTCCACATGGGCTTCGGCACGATGAACGGCCCGGACGGCAAGCCCTTCAAGACCCGCGAGGGGGGCGTCATGCGCCTTTCCGAGCTGCTCGACTCCGTGACGGCGGCAGCACTCAGCAAGCTCAAGGACTCCGAGTTCGTACAGGAGGGCGACCAGACCGCCCTCGCCGAGAAAGTCGGCATAGCCGCGCTGAAATTCGGAGACATGATAAACCACCCGACAAAGGACTACGTCTTCGACATGGACAAGCTCCTCTCCTTTGAGGGCAAGACGGGCGTCTATCTGCTGTATACCGTCACGAGGATAAACTCAATCCTCAGGAAAGCCGGGCCCGGGAGCGGCGAGGCCCCGCCGTCCGGCGTCTACTCGGCCAGCGAGCGCGACCTTATGCTCACACTCGTCATGACGGGCGACGCCTACGAGCACGCCCTCGCCGAGCGCTCGCCCAGCTATATCTGCGACAACGCCTACCGCACCGCGGTCGCGTTCTCGCGCTTCTATCACGAAAACCACATACTCACCGAGCAGGATCCCGTAAAACGCTCCTCCTGGCTCGCGCTCTGCCGGCTCACCGGGCGGCTCCTCACGGCGCAGCTCGACGTCCTTGGCATCGAGACAGTTGAGAATATGTAGCTTCTTTACCTTAATGCACTTGTCAATTGCAGGGAGCGGTGTTAAAATCGACCCGGATATATTTTTCTTTTCTTTATGAAAAGCTCCTCGCGGCCGATTCGTCGGTTATCAAGAATTATCTGTTATAAGGAGGACACTATGAGAGAGAATCCGTATCTGATCCGCATGGAAGTTCCTGAGGATTGCATTAAGGTGAGCGACCGTGACGGCGTCTATTACCGCCTGTTCAACGATCCCGTCACCGCTGTCCAGAAGGACGAGATGGACTGCATGCAGTTCCACAGCCCCTCGGGAGACAGGAAGATCGGTTATCACGAACATACCGACGGCACCGAGACGTTCCTTGTCAGCCAGGGCGCTTTCGAGTGCTATTGCATGGGCCACGGCTTTATAATGCGCCCGGGCGACATACTCCACATCCAGCCCTGGATGGGCCACAGCTTCACGCCCATCGAGCCCGAGAGCAGGCTTAATATACTCTTCCAGAGCATCAACCAGCAGTACGGCATCACCGTGCCCAGGATCCACCTGCAAACGAACTTCCCCGGCGTATTTGAAGATCCCGAGTTCAAGAAAATGTTCACGTCCGTCAACAAGAACGCCGGCGAGCGCGCGTTCCCGGCAACGAAGATGGTGCCCGACGATCAGGTCACTCAGCTGCGCAGAGCCGGAAAGGGCATCCGCGAGCACGAGTACGAGGGCATTAAGCTGCACCTCAAGATAGCCAAATACGAGACCTTCGGCGTGAAAGAGGTCTGGGATCTGTTCCTGAAACCCGGCTTCTACTGCGAGTGGGACAACTTCCTGCCCGAGTACCGCATGTTCTACGTCACGAAGGGCAAGATCCACTGCTCCGTAAAGACCTCCGCCACCGAGACCATGGAGTTCGACGCCGTGGAGGAAAACATCGTGTTCATCCCGCCCTACACACCGTTCAAGTTCGAGACGGTCGAGGACACCCAGATGTACGATCTCGACTGCCCCTCCAGGCTCCAGGATCTGTGCGAGGAGCTCAATTCCTACAAAGAAGCAAATCCCGACAAGCCGATGGAGAAGAGCGATCTTCTCGCGCTGTGCAAGAGATTTGCCTTCAACTGCACGGACGTCGGTTACAAAAAGCCCTAATAATATACGAGCATAAAACGTGGGGCGGCCGTCCGGCCGCCCCACGGGCATATATATCCTCCGGCGCAAAGACCGCCATCCGATCTGTAAAACCAAATCAGTATCTGTCTGAGGGAACGAAGCTATGATTGACAGAACGATACCGTTTTATAATATTATCTTAAGGTGCGACAGTTACCGCCGCAAAAACGCGGCGCTGGCGGAGGGGTACTCCATCGTACCCTACAGACGAGGCTATGAAAAAGACTGGGCCCGGCTTGAGTATTCCCTGGGAGACTTTGACTCTGTCGAAGAGGCGGAGAGCTATTTTATATCGACATATCTCCGGGGTCGGGGGCCGCTTGGCAACATCCTTTTTCTTGTGAACGAAGATAACGCCGTCGCGGGTTCATGCATCGCCTGGCAGGACAGGCGCGGGGATTCCCTGGTTTCCTCATTGCACTGGCTGGTCGTTGACGAGAAATATCGGGGTATGGGTCTGGGAAGAGCCCTGTGCTGCGCCGCCATGGATATTTTTGAAGAGCAGGGGAACTTCCCGATCTATATCCACACGCAGCCCTGGAGCCTGAAGGCCATTTTCCTGTACCTTTCTCTGGGATTCAAACTGCAGAAAAGCGATACTTTCTCACATTATGTAAACGAGTATCATAGTGCGATGACCGAACTGATGCGGATCGTCTCGGAGAAACAATTTGAATTGTTGCTGGAATTATCCTAGGACTGAGCATAATACGATTTGCTTCGGGGGCTGCGGCATTCTTCGTTTGCCGCAGCCCCCTCGCTTTAACCTTATTTATCCCGCCTTCAGTGGCTGGGCGCCGGCATCGGACGGCCCGACGCCATCTCCTTTGCAGCCTCGTACGCCGCTTTGAACTTGTGCTCCCTGTTCCAGCGGTTCACCGCTATGAAATCGAGGACCTTCGCCCCCGTGTGGTCGCACAGGCGCTCCATCTGCGAGAGGGCATTGAGCACCCCCTTGCCCGAATCCCCCGCCGAGGCCGCCAGTATGACGGGCTTGCCCGCGAGGCCTTTCGATCTTCCCCAGATCTTCTCGCACCTGCGCAGCCTGTCAATAAAGCTTTTCAGACACTCCGTCACCTCGAAGAAGTAGACCGGCGAAACGATTATGAAGGCGTCCGCGGAGCGCACCTCCGCCTGGGCCTCGTCAAAGCCGTCCTCACCGAACGCGCACACGCTCTCGGTGTTGCAGATGCCCTCTCCCGTGCCGCACATCCTGCAGCGCTCTATCATCAGGGTGTTGATCCGGCTGACCTTAGCCCCTCCGTCCTCCGCCCCCCTGACGAGGCAGTTTGTCAGCTCCATGCACAGGCCCGTGTTCTTCGGGTTGCCCTCCAGTACGACGATCTTCATGCCGCTCCTCCTGTTTATATTATGTTAACTACCGCATTCGCGGAAATATGTCCCTGCTGATTTTTTATATCACCTCGGATGCCGCCCTGTCAAATGAATGTTGGCGATTGATTTTTCCGCCGCGGTCGGTTATTGTAATAATATCAAATACAAAAAACCGCCGGGCGCGGATACCCGGACGGGCCATGGGCCCGGGGAAAGGACTACCATGGAAATAAAAGAACTTATCAGGAACGTCGCTATGAGCCACGGTATGGATATGTGCGGGTTTTCGGGTATTGACCGCTTTGACGAGGCCCCTCCCGGCAGGCACCCGACCGACGTCCTGCCGGGCTGCAAGTCTGTCATCGTCGTGGGCCTGCGGCTGCTCGACGGAGCGGTGCAGTCGAATTTCCGCGCCTATGAAGACGGCAGGCAGGACCTGAAGGGCCTTTACGCGACGTACGGCTACACGACGGTCCCCAACTTCCACCTCACTTACGCGTGCTACGCCGTGGCGCAGGCTATCGAGCGGCAGACCGGCCACACGGCCGCCCCCCTGTCCACCGGCCCGATGACAAACGGCACGCAGATAAGCATTCGCCACAGCGCCGTCGCCGCCGGCCTGGGCGAGTTCGGCTGGCTCGGCATTGTCATCACGCCGCGGTTCGGCCCCAGAAACAGGTTCGGAGTCATACTGACGACGGCGGAGATCGAGCCCGACCCGCTCTATCAGGGCCCGAAGCTGTGCGACCCGCAGAAGTGCCGCATCTGCACCGACGTGTGCCCCGTCAACGCCATCCCCTCCTGCGAATCCGGCGAGACGCGCTCATGCAAGCTGGGCACCTACGGCAAGGTGCACTACACCCGCTGCCAGATAGCGTCGGACGGCCTGCTGAAGAAATTCGGGGTGGAGGACGACTATATAGAAAACGTCGACGACCCCAGCCCCGAGGACATACGCGCGGCGAACGCGAAAAAGCCGATCTCCGAGCGGGGGCTGCAGCACCACGAGTCCTGGCACTGCGGGCTGTGTTTGTCCTACTGCCCAGTCGGAGGGTGGAAAGAGCGCTTCCTCGACAGGGAACTGTCGGGCGGCGCGTCCAGTCTGAAGGTCTGAACCGGGGATGCAGCACAAGGTTACATAATACTTGGTTTACATAACTGAAGGAGGCGCTCCGGCGCCTCCTCATTCTTTTGCTCTTTTGCGGCCAGCTCCCGGCCTTACTCCACGATCACGGGCGGCGTGCCGCTCAGCTGCGACCCGTCCTCGCCTATCTGCGCGACGACGACCTCGTCGCCCGGTTTCAGCTCCTCATCCCTGACCAGCAGAGTTCCGCTGTCGATCATGACAGTGTCTTTTTTCTTTCCGTTTATAAGGACGCAGCTCCACCGGGTGAAGTTCTCCCCCCTGACGACGACGTCCTCCCCCTCCTGCGCTGCGCCGGTTAGGCTTATAACGTCGATCCCCATGCGCATGTCTGTCGGCTCGTAGGGGTTCCTGCCGCGATGGAGCACCCTGTCGCCGTACAGCGTGTCGTACTCGAGCAGTTCGAGTACCTCGAGGTACTCGGCCCTGTCCGACATCTTCTGGTGTACCTTGACGAGAATGCCGTTCGTGATCCCCGCGCGGTCGAGCACATAGGAGGCGAGCTGGTAGCTGTACACGTCCCTGTCCTTCTTAACGAGGCCCGTGTTGCTCCAGATGACGTATTCCGTCTTGAAGCGGCTGCCCGTCTCGATCTCGTCGGACTGTATGTCAAAATTCGGCAGGTGGTCGCCGAAAATCACGAGTATGACAGGCTCCCCTCTGTCCTCCAGAGCCTTGACAAGCTCCTCGAGGAACCTGTCCGAGGCGTTAAGCTGGGTGAGGTAGTACTCGTAGGCGTACTGCAGCGACTCGTTCGCTGCGCCGTGCACCGAAAATTCGGGCGTAAAGCCCTCGATCGGGTCCCGGGGGTACTTCCCGTGGCCCTGCACCGATATGGCGTATATGAAATCCTTGCCGGGCGTCGAGTCGAGAGCCTTGAGCACGCGCGGGACGAGCACTCTGTCCTCCGCCCATTCGGTAGGCGTGAACGTCACGTCCTGCATGTACTCGAGAGAATCGAAAACGTCGAACCCCAGGTGCGGGAAAACGACGTTCCTGTCATAGAAAGAGCCGTTATGATTATGTATAGCGCAGCAGGTGTAGCCGAGTTCCTTCAGGTCGTAGTTCACCGTCTCGCAGGTCTGGAACTGGAGTATCGTCTTGTACGGGTACTCGCCCGCTCCGAAAGAGTCGAGGTTCATGCCGGTGATGACCTCAAACTCAGTGTTCGCGGTCCCCGCCCCCACGGTCGGCACTGTCAGCATGCCGCTGGAGAACTCCTTTTTCAGCTTGTTGAAAAACGGCGTCGGGTCCTTGTTGCAGCTTATGCCCTCGATGTAGCCGAAATCGTAGAACGATTCCATCTGCACCATTATGATGTCCGGCAGCACTAACGGCGCCCTGTCCGGGATCTTCTGGAGCTCCTTCCTGATGCTCTCGATCTTGTACGGGAAATACGACTGCGGCTTGTCTATGCCGCTGTCGACAATGCTGACGAAAAAGCAGCTGACGAAACCGTATTTGTCGTTCGCCTCGGGCAGGTTCGTGAAGTCCTTTTTTACCTGTCTGCTGTTCAGGAACAGCGCCAGGCTCCCCGCCGTAAGCGCGGCAGTCACGACTATGGCCGCTATCGCCGTCTTTATGTACACGGGGCGCTTTTGCGTTTTCTTGTACACGAATACGAGCAGCACGATAAGCAGAATAAACGAGGCTGCTATTATCACGGCCTGCGCAAGGTTCAGATAGTTGTTCAGTATGCTCCAGACCGAACCCAGCAGCATGAAATCTATCGCGGCTAGCGGCGTCGTGCGAAACCCGAGCAGGAACATGTTTCCGACACCGAGCCCGAACCATACGCTGGCTATGAGGGCGAACGCGAACACCCTCTTGCGAAAAAGGAGGCTCAGCGAAGTGAACGAGAGCAGGATCAGGACGTTCAGGGCAAAGTGGTGGGGTTTTGTGAATATGTACACCAGGCTCTCGAACGGCGCCCTGCGCGCGAAAAGCTCGACAATCACACCCAGAGCGATAGTCCACAGCAGGACCTGGATGAACGGGTGTCCGGAAAACAGGCCCCTGAGGGCCCCCTTATTCGGTTTTCCTTTTTCTTTGTCCAAGCGTCTTCACTCTCTCGGAAAAATGAAAATACTGTCTGCATTATACTTCTCTCCCCGTTTTTTAGCAAGTCTGAACGGGATATGTCAACTCTTGCCTCCCCCGCAAGAGGGCCCGCGACCATACCGGGAGGGAAATCCGGGGAAATCGTTAGTTATTATGTTAACCATTTGCGTATTATGCTGTAGGAGGACACCATGTATCGAACGAGGCTATAACGATCATTGCGCTCGTGCGCGGCTGCGGAACAGCTGCCCTGTGAGGGCGGACTTACCGCCGCAGGGATATTCCGCCCTTGTTTATGGCCGCCCGGGGATGTATAATATCGGAGTATGTATTTTCAATATTAAGATTAAGATAAGGAGGTCGCAGCCATGGCAAAAGCGTTTGTAATAGATGTGTCCCTGTGCAGCGGCTGCTACAACTGCCAACTGGCGTGCAAGGACGAGCACGCCGGAAACGAATGGATGCCCTACGCGAAACCCCAGCCCGAGATCGGGCAGTTCTGGATGAAAGTCAACGATCACGTGTGCGGCACGATCCCGAAAGTGAAGATCCACTACATACCCCGCCTGTGCAACCACTGCGACAGACCGGTCTGCATGGAGGCGTGCGGCGCGGGGGCTGTCTATAAAAGGGACGACGCCCTCGTGATAATAGACCCCGCTAAGTGCACGGGCTGCGGCAAGTGCGCCGAGGCCTGCCCCTACGACGTCATCTATAAAAACGAGTCTGAGGGCATTTATCAAAAATGCACCGGCTGCGCCCACCTGCTCGACAACGGCTACAAGCTGCCGCGCTGCGCGGAGGCCTGCCCGACAGACGCACTGCGTTTCGGCGAGGAATCGGACCTTCAGGACCTCATCGAGGGCGCCGACGTGCTCAAGCCCGAAACGGGCCTGCGCCCCAGAGTTTACTACCGCAATATTCCGGGCAAGTTCATCGCGGGCACAGTCTACGACCCCGTCGAAAAAGAAGTGGTCATCGGCGCGAAATGCCGCCTCGTCTCCGGCGGCAAAGTCTACCACGCGAGGACCGACGAGTACGGCGATTTCTGGTTCACCGACCTCGCCGTCGGCCTGTACGACCTGACGATAGAGGCGCCCGGCTTCGACTACAAGGTCTTCAAGGACATACGCACGAGGGAGTGCGTAAACCTCGGCGACATACCGCTGGAGAGAAAGGAAGACTGACACCTCATCCGGCCGGCTG
>JAAYAR010000094.1 GCA_012719235.1 Clostridiales bacterium | reverse complement strand
GTCAAGCTGTGCTGGCAGGACATATACGACCCCGGGCTCTATCAGGCGATGCTCGACGAATATGACGCGATGTCGACAGCTTTGACATGGGACGATATGCTCAGTCATTGCCGTCAGATCACAAAGTACGTCCAGGATGACTTCGGCGCGATCGGCGGCGTGCAGGCGCCCGTATTGATCGCGCTGAACGGGGATTTCAAGAACGGCGTCTACTTCACCGAAAACTGTCATATCCAGCTCTATTATCTGTATAAGTGAAGAGCTGCCGCTTTTCATATACCTTGCGCCTCCGATATGCCGGGCGGGAATATTATTCTTGAAAAGAGCAAAAATAACCCCGGAGGTGCTTATTATGGAAATAACCCTGACACAAAAAGAGAGGATGCTCCTCGAAGACCAGAAAAGCCACGAACAGCTGTGCATCCAGAAGTATCTGACCTACGGCAATCAGGTCTCGGACAACCAACTGAGGCAGATATGTTTCGCAAACGGCCAGTCGGAGGTCAGCCATCTTGATTCGCTGAATCAGCTGCTGTGCGGAAAGCTGCCTCAGATGGATCAGCAGCAGAGTCAGACGGCGCAGCAGAGTTCGGGCGGCGCTCAGACCGCGTGCTTCTCTGACGAGGACATCTGCAAAGACCTGCTGGCTACGGAGAAGTATGTCTCGGGCGCGTACAACACTGCGATATTCGAGTTCTGCAACACGAACGTGCGCGACGTACTGAACCACATCCAGAAAGAAGAGCAGAAGCACGGAGAAGCGATCTCCCAGTATATGATAAGCAAGGGCATGTACGCAGTACAGTGATTTCGGCGTCCTAAAAGCAGATCACATGTCAGGAACGGGCCGCGCCGCGTGCGCGGCCCGTGAGCGAGTCAAAGAAAACTTGTTCTCCAGCACGCTCTGCTCCCGGCTGAGCGCCGATACAAAATAATGCGCCGTGAATATACTGTTTCAGCGGGTCAATTAACGGAATCCCGCAAAAACGATTTGAAAGGACTTTGGCGCATTATGACAACATATGTTGTGCGGCCCGGCGACTCGCTGTATCAGATAGCCGGGCGCTTCGGCGTGAGCCCCGACTCGATCTCGGAGGCGAATATGCTGGACCGTCAGCCCTATCTGGTTGTGGGGCAGGCACTTGTGATACCGACGGAAGAACAGGCGTATACAGTGAAAGAGGGTGATACGGTCTTCCTGATCGCGAGGTCGTTCGGGGTGAGCATGGAAAGCATCATAGAACTGAACGGCCTGAGCCCGCCCTACACGCTGAGCATCGGCCGGGTTCTGCGCATACCGGAAAGAAGCCGCAACTACGGAGTTATTGAGGTGAACGCCTACTATGAAGCGACGACTCCTCAACCGTCGCAGTTCATAGGCGAGGTCGGCCCGTATCTGACGTACATATCGCCCTTCAGCTATACGATAAACTCTGACGGCAGCCTTAACCCGATCGACGACGCGGCGATCCTGGCTGCGGCCCGCAGCAACAATATCGCGCCGCTCATGGTCATAACGAATTTTTCGGGCGGCAACTTCAGCACCCCGATAGTCGACGCGGTCCTGACAAACCCTGCGGCGCAGCAGACGCTTATAAACAATGTCCTCGGGGTCATTAGGGAAAAGGGCTACTACGGTCTGAATATAGATTTCGAGCGGATATCCCCGTCAAACAGGGAGGCATACAACAGCTTCCTGAGGCGCGTCACGGACGCTTTCAGGCCGCTGAACATACCGGTCAGCGTCGCCCTCGCGCCCAAGGATTCCCCCGCTACGACCGGCGCCTGGCACGGGGCCCACGACTACGCGGCTGTCGGCAATATAGTCGACTTTGTAATACTGATGACCTATGAATGGGGCTGGTCAGGCGGCCCGCCCTACGCCGTCTCCCCGATAAACCTGGTCGAGGACGTCATCGAGTTCGCGGTCAGCGTCATGCCGGCGGATAAGATAATGATGAGCCTGCCGCTGTACGGGTACGACTGGACGCTCCCGTACGTGCCCGGAGGCCCCTTTGCAAGGAGGATCAGCCCGCTTGACGCGGTGGTGCGCGCCGCCGAGCGGGGCGCCGGGATACAGTACGACGCTCTGACACAGACTCCGTTCTTCAATTACTACGACGACCGGGGCAGGCAGCATGTCGTCTGGTTCGAGGACGCCCGCAGCGCGCGCGAGAAACTGCTTCTGATCAATAAGTACGGCCTTCGCGGCGTCAGCTTCTGGGTCCTCGGCGAGGAATTCCCGCAGGTCTGGCTGGTGATGGACGATATGTTCCGCATTGTTAAATTCTGAGCTCCCGTCCGGGCAGACAATCAATAAATTTCCTTTCGCTGTCAAATTCGGCGCTCCGTCGGGGGCGCTTGTTCTTGCGCGGTGCGCTTTTACGGCGCTCCTGTAGACCGGCGGGCTTATTTGTGGTATTTTACTCGAAGGACCGCAAGCTGCGCGGTACGGCAATAACCGCATGAAAGGCGTGATATACACTGGACAATATCATACTGATCGGCATGCCCGGCGCGGGAAAAAGCACCGTCGGCGTTATCCTCGCAAAGCGCCTGGGCTATGACTTCATTGACACGGACCTCCTGCTGATAAAAAAAGCGGGCAGGGCCCTGCCCGAGATACTGAAAAGCGCCGGAGTCGACGGCTTTCTTGAGCTGGAGAGCGCTGTCGGACAGAGCATAAAATGCGACAGGACCGTCATCGCGACGGGCGGGAGCATGGTACTCCTTGAGGCCGCCATGGAGAATCTGCGAAACAGCGGCGTTGTCATATGGCTTGACACCGAACTTGAGGAGCTCGAGCGCCGGATAAGCGATAAAGCAGACAGGGGCATTGCCGCACGGCCGGGTGAATCGCTGGCCGACATATTCAAAATGCGGAGGCCCTACTACGAAAAATACTCGGACATCCGCATACCGTGCGTGGCAGGGACCGACAACGTCGTCGCAATGATCAGGCAGGCTCTGAACTACAGAGGTTCAGGCGCCTGAGAAAACCCGGTCCCCTGCGAGGTCCTGCCGCAGGCAACGGGGTATGGTCCCGGATAAACAGCGCCGCAGACTGTTTACGTATCAAAAAACAGGGGGCCGTTCGGCCCCCTGTTTTGACAGGCTGTAAAGTTTACGAGGGTGAGGTCGCTTTCCAGAGGCTGTGGAGGTTGCAGTATGCGTATACGGCCTGCACCTCGTCCCCTTCGCACAGTGCGAAGCAGATCTCGGGTTTGTCACCGGGGTGAAGCTGTTTGCGCTGGTTTCCGGAGTTGCACTGCAGCGATACCCACTCTATGTAATGCTCCGGGAGCATGGGGTGCGGAAGCGCGCCCACATTGACGGTCACCTTGTTCCCTTCCACTTTATACACGGGAAGGTGCTTTTCTACCGCCGCGTCCGTGGTTCCGGGGATGATCTCCTGCATTTCTTCCCCGCAGCATACGACGGGAATGCCGTTATACTTGGCAAATGCAACAATGTTTCCGCAGATCTTGCAGATATAGAATCTCTGTTCCATTTTTTACCCCCACTTTCCTGCGCATATGCGCATAATATCTGATTTGTCGGTGAACCTGCAGAGCTGTGCTCTATTCTCGTATAGCCGCATAATATCACATTTTCCTGAAGTTCACAATAATAATTTGTTCCCGCGCCCCGCGTCGGACCGGTTCGTTTTGAGTCCGAAAAAACAAAACGCGCCCGTCGCGGGCGGGCGAAAGACGGGCGAAAATCTCATGCCGGTGTTTTCCGCTTTTACATAACGGCGCTGCGGCAGATCAGGCCGGACCTGTATCACGCGGGAGGGTCAATCCTCCCGCGCGCGCTTTAATATCTCGGAATACAGGCTGTTGCGCGAAATGCGAAAGCGCTCCGAGGCCTTTTTCGCCGCGTCTTTTACCGACATGCCCTCCTCAACAAGCCCGAGAGCGTACTCAACGGCCTCCTCGTCGTCCGCCTCGGCCGGCTGTCCGCCTGCCCCCTCGACAACGATGACAAATTCCCCGCGGGGAGGAATCTGTGTAAAGTGTTCAATGGCCCCGGAGAGCGTTGTATGCAGAATCTCCTCGTGGATCTTCGTGAGTTCCCTGCATATCGCGGCCCTTCGGTCGCCCAGACACTCATAAAGGTCGCGCAGCGTATATAACAGCTTGTG
>JAAYAR010000093.1 GCA_012719235.1 Clostridiales bacterium | reverse complement strand
TGCTCCCTCCGGCTCTTCGTGCCCCGGCTGAGAAAGCCCTCGAAACAGAACCGTCCCGTCCTTATCCCGGAGGCGGCGAGCGCCGCTGTCAGGGCGCTGGGTCCGGGGACCGGGCTGACGACGACTCCGTTCTGCCGGCACAGGTGGACGAGATCCTCGCCCGGGTCCGATATTGCCGGCATTCCCGCGTCGGTGACGAGGGCGCAGCTCTCCCCGGCGAGCAGTCTGCTCAGTATCCTCTCCCCGCTCGACGCGCGGTTATGTTCGTAATAGCTGACGAGCGGTTTGCGCAAACCGAGATGGTTCATCAGCTTGAGCGTAACGCGCGTGTCTTCTGCCGCAACGAAGTCGACCGACCCGAGGATCTCTGCGGCCCGGGGCGACAGGTCGCCCAGGTTTCCGATCGGTGTTCCAACAAGATAGAGCGTACCTGCCAAATCAACCCTCCCCCTGCTCCGCCGGGCTTCCGGCCTGCCTGCGGTATATTTCAAGTATCTCCCGGGTGTAGGCCCCGTCCTTACCGCGAACGACGAGGGGCGGCAGCATCTTCAGGCCCGGGTTTGCCTGCTTTCGCGCGTCGAGCAGCATGAGATATGCCGGGTGATCCGCCCTGCTGTGGCAAAGGCGCATGCGTTTCGGTTCAAGGCGCGCTGCCGACAGCGCGGCGAAGAGCTCGGCCATGCGCTCGGGCTTCCAGCACAGGCAAAACGAGCCCCCGTTTCGCAGCAGAGCCGCGGCAGCCCGGCACACGTCCGCCACCGTACAGCCGCCGCTGCGGGCGGTCCGCATATTTTCGTCCGGGCTCTGCGCGCCGCTGTGGGGATCGTAATACGGCGGGTTGCACACGACAAGATCGTACGCCCCGCATTTCATATATTTCCTGACCTCGCGAAGATCGCCCTCGATCACGCTGACGCTGCTTTCAAGGCCGTTCAGCCCGATATTCATGCGAGCGACACCGGCCGCGGCCGGTACTATTTCAAGCGCGTCTATATATATCGAGCTCTCCCTGCCGAGCAGCATCAGCGGGATATAGCCGCAGCCCGTCCCCAGGTCCGCCGCGCGCTGGCCCCTTCTCAGGCGGACAAACGACGAGAGCAGCACTGAGTCCATGCCCAGGGGAAAATGCGCGCTGTCCCGGTAATACCTGTGCCCGCCCGGCCACAGCTCAAGCGTCTCGCTGCCCGGCACTGCCGGAGGGGTATCAGTCATCACCGTACAGGATCGTCGACGCCAGTATGAGGAAATTCGCGGCCGTCCACGAGGACCACGGGAAGGGGTCCGTCGGCGTCGGGAACGGGTGGTTCTCCACGGGTCTGCCGGTCGCCGGCTCGATTTCGGAGGGGGCATAGCCCAGGATCATGCCCTCCTGATTGACTTTATCGCAAAATGCCCGGGCGATGCGCTTTGCCTCCCCGGTCTTGCCGGCGCTTTGCAGCCCCACACAAAAGAGCATCTGCACGGGCGCAACGACCCTGCCCTTCATAAACAGATATGAATAGGTGCACTCAGGGCTCGTCATAGCCTCACTCGTAAGACCTATGGGCGACAGATACTCCTTTTCATCCGTCAGAGCCTCGGCTATGGTGTCTATGATGTCCTGCGGCAGGCGCTTTCCCAGGATTATCGGTTGATAGCACGCTATGCTGCGGCTCGGGACGATCTCTCCCGTCTTCGCAAGCCGCGCATTGAACTGTTTCCCGTCCCAGAACTCCTCCGTGAGTCTTTTGAGCATCACGCGGGAGCGCCTCATCCACTCCCCGGCTTCATCGCTCCGCCCGCACCCCAGAGCCAGACGGGCGCAGGCCTCCATCAGAAGGATGACAAAAGCCATCAGATCCGGCGCCTCCACCGGCAGCCCCTTCGAGAAAATCGTCGCCTCGTCCCAGCCCGACTCGTCGGCGTGGTGGTATACCAGCACCCCCTCCCTGTCTGACGCGCGGCATTTGAGCCAGAAATCGGCCCACCTGCAAAACGGCTCGTACATCCTGCCGCATTCCTCGGAGGTGAGAACGCCGTCCATATCCGCGTGTTCAAGCAAAAATGCCAGAGCAAACCCCTGTATCGCAGGTTTGCAGGCGAGGTAGTTCACGCTGTAGAAATCCACCCAGTCGGGCAGCATGCCGCTGCCCAGCTGGTACTCGAACATCGACTTTATCAGCCGCCACGCCTCTTCGGGGTCATTACGGATAGCCATGGCGTTATAGCTCTGCTGCCATGCAAAACCGTGTGAGAGCCAGAGCCTGTGCATCTGCACTATCGGACTCTGTATGACGGAGTGTTCGGAGGGCCCCATCCTGTGGCTCCAGATAGTGTACATGGCGTACAGCGCCATCTCGCGGTACTTCTCTTCGACCGGAGGGAATTTCTTGCAGAACGTTTCAAACTGGTGGTCGACTTCGGCCTTCGCGACGTCGTACTGCGCGTAGATCTCCCTGCGCACGATCTCCCGGGTGACACAGTGGATCGCGGTCTCGAGTACGCCGAAGCTGTCAGGCATAAGGTCGGCAACAAGATAGCAGGGCTGGTCGGCCTGGTTGTTCCAGGGCGCATACCCCGAGGCAGAACCGCGCAGGGGCACCACCAGCATCTTTCCGTGCAGGCCGAGGTTTATGTCGATGCAGCCGTAATCGACCGGACACAGGCAATCGTTGTACTCGGGCTCGACGACAAGCCGCAGCCCGGTCCCTTCGCTGCCCCTGATTCGTATGAGCTCGCTCTCGGCTATGCAGATCTCAAGTTTCCCCGCCCGGGTCTCAATGACGAGCTCCGTGGGTGTGGCCCGATAGGAATAATCGATATTTTTCCCGTTGAACAGAGGCACCAGTCTCACGAGGGCCCTCCGCTCCAGCACGAACCAGGGCGACACTCGGCTGAACGTCAGGTACAGGCCTCCGCCGGAGTACTCTTCATAGAAAGCTATACAGCTGTTCTCGCGGGAAAACACGGCCCGCGTCAGATCAAATCTTTCGTTTGTCCCGAACATTTCAGCCCTCCGATTCCTTTTTCTGCAGGTCCTCGTACGCCCTCAACAGTATCAGCGCGCTCGCCGCGGCCGCAGACGACCATGCTGCGCCAGGAGCGTGCTTTCCTCGCGGCAGGGTGTCGTATATCCCCTCCCGGCGGAGGCTCTCCACCACGTTTTCAAGAATATCCTCGCCATCCCCGTTGGCCAACATGCCCAGGATCACCATCTGCTCTGCGTTGAGCGAGATCCGGTCGCGGCCTTTTTCAAAGAGGAGGCCCTCCTTGCTCGAGCGCAGCGGATCCCATTTCAGAGCGTCTATAAGGCACTGCTGAGCGTCCTGGGGCAGCCTTCCACCGAGTATCAGGGGCACAAAGTTGAGCAGGCTTCCGCTCTCGACCATGCCGCCCGCCGCTCGGGAAACGTATCCCGTCGCGTGCCACAGGTCACAGAGCATTGAATCGATGACGTTTTCCGAGTACTCCCACCAGACTTCGGATTCGTCGATATTCAGATAGTTGGCTATACGGCCGATGACGTCCGACAGGACGGCCATGAACGTCATAAGGTCGGCGGTACAGACGGGGCAGCCTCCGCTGAACATCGTCGAACCGTGGAAGCCGCACTCCTCCCTGTAGTGATAGTGGAACTTGATCTCGCCGCTGACCCTGTAATTCATCCACCAGCTCGCGCAATAGACCAGATCGTGATAGACCTGCTTCCACCTCTCGTTGGAGATCGCCTCCATGCCGTAGTTTTTGATGAAGATCTCCGTCACGGCTCCGGCCATCGGGGCCCTGCTGGCGTTATAGAGGGTATACACGTCGTTCACCCAGTTCGGCAGCTGCCCGTTTTCCAGCATATACGGGAAGATATTCGTCAGGTAGTAGTACGACGTCTCCATATCGTTCGTTATCGCCATGGACTGCAAAAACTGATCCATGGAAAAAGCCATGCAGTAGCCGTTTCTGTTTGCGTAGATGACCTCGTTTTTCAGTACGCTGTGGGGGTTCCCTCTGTGGGGTATCTGGCGGCAGATCCAGATCGTATAAGCGGCCAGCCTCGCTGTCGGGCGGTTCAGTTCGCTGAACTCACCGTACTTCCTCCACCAGTCTTCATAATCCTCGCGGGCTTCCTTAACGCACTCGTCAAACGGGCGGTAGCTGTCCCGCCCCGGCTCGTTGGCTATATACTCATGCACGGCGGCCTCGAAGACGCCGCCGTCCCCGGGCGTGCACAGTATCTGCACGTCCTCCGGTCGCATCTTGTCAAGGATCCAACCGGCGTTGAAGTCAAGGCTCCCCGTGATGGGAACGAACAAAAGCTTGCCCACTGCGGCAAACGAGATCTCATACTGCCCGTTCAGGCGGTCCACCGCGCCCTCGTGGGTTTTCATCGGAGCGAAGAGGCGAAGCCCCACACCCTCCGCGCGTATGCGCAGAATGTCGGGTTCGTCAATCGCGAGCCTCACCGTGCCCTCCGCCGTCCAGATCTCAAGGCTGTCGGGCGTAGCGATGTACGTGTAGGGGATCTCTCTTCCTTCATGCCACGGCTTCAGATTTATAAGTCCGCTCCTGAGTTTGCCGGGCGCGTCGTACGTCAGGGATAAAAACAGCTCCCTGTGACCGCCGTTCGCCTCTTCAAAGACCATGAAGCGGCTTCTGGCCCTGCTGAAAACGATCTCGCTCAGATCCAGACTCTCTACAGTACTGTTCATCCTTACCTCCATTGCGCAACATACCGAAAACGACCTCCCGGTGCGTGGGAGGTCGTCACACATGCACCCGCTTCGCACCGGCAAAGCGCCCGCACTATAATAACCGATACTGTTTATGACCTGATTGTATATTGTGCCTGATGCTGTGTCAATATCCGAGGCCCCGACACAGATAACGGGGGGGCGCATCAGACCGCGCGCCGGGCGCCGAAGGCCTGCCATGCCGCCGCGGCGCGGTCAGGATCCCGCACCCCGGCTGCCCGTTTCATTCCTGACGGGCATATTGATCAGCCTTCCCCCGAAGGCCTGCGCCTCGTCGAGGCTGTGCGTCACGATTATGACTGTCCGCCCCGCTATGTTATCCCTGACGTACTGCATCGTGAGGAGCTTTGTTTTCTCGTCAAGCCCCTTAAAAGGCTCGTCAAGAAACAATATCTCGCTTTTCGCTAAGACTGCCCGCACGACCGCGACCCTGCGCCGCATCCCCCCGCTGAAATTACGCACGGGTTTATCGTGTTCGCCCGCAAGTCCGATTCTCTCAAGATGCTCCGCTATCTCTTCGCGGTACGTTTTCTTTCCGCAGACAAAGCGAATGTTTGACTCCGCGTTGAAACCCTCCAGGAGCCGGTCCTCCTGAAAAACGGCGCTCATCAGACGGGGCACCCCCCGCACCTCTCCGCCGTCGGCGAAATCCAGCCCCATCATTATGTTCAGAAGCGTCGTTTTCCCGCAGCCCGAGGGCCCCATAATGCAAGTCGTCTCCCCCGCGGGGAAAATGGCCGTAAATCCTGTCAGAACGCGGTTTTCGCCATATCTTTTTTCAAGGCCGGTCACTGTGATATCCACCGCTGCGACCTCCCCGTAAGCGCGTACAGACGCTTTAAAATGAAAGAAAAGAGCTTCTCGAAACCAATGCTCAGCAGGATGATCACCACAGTCCACGCGAACAGTTCCGCGGTGCTCAGGTACACCTTGGCCTCGTACAGCTTCTCGCCGATAGAGCCGTCGGGTATGCCTATCACCTCGCCCGCTATGCCCGCCTTCCATGCGAGGCCCACGGATACGCTGCTCGCGGAAACGATATGCGGCTCAAGCTGCGGCAGGTAAATATACTTTATCTTTTTCGGCAGGCCCGCTCTGAATACTTTCGCCATTTCAAGCAGCTTCCTGTCCGTACTTTTTATGCCCTGGAGCACGTTCGTGTAGACTATGGGCAGCACGATCAGGAAGGCGATCAGTACCGACAGGCCCTCGGAACCGATCACGATAAGGCACAGTATGATAAACGACGCCACGGGCACCGATTTTATCGTCTGTATAAACGGCCTGAAAAGCACTTCGACAAGGCGGAAACTCCCCGCCAGAGCGGCCAGAGCGCACCCGGCCGCCAGCGCCAGCAGAAATCCCGAGGCTATCCTTACAAACGAAAACGCCGCCGTCCTCAGAAAATCCGGAGAAGAGCAGATGCTTATGAGTTTCATGAACACAACGGCGGGCGTTACGAGCAGCGCGGGCCTGTCGACGATCGCTGCTGCGGCCTGCCAGACGGCAAGCGCGATCAGCACGGCGGCGGCCTGTTCGAGCCGCCTCTTACTCTTCATAGTAGAAATCGTTCCCGGGGAGCGAACCTCCGACCGCCTTGGGATTCTGATCGAACAGTACTTTTAAATAGCCCTGCACGGCCGACTTCATCTTCTCCCCCGCCATATAAGTGATGTTGCACTCGGGAATAGCTTTTTCGGCCACCGCCGCCTTGAAAATGCCGAACTCCTCAATGAGCCGGGCCGCCTGCGCGACTTCGGAGTTCACAAATTCGACCGACTGACTGTACTCCCTGAGGAATTTTTCCAGCTCGTCCGGGTGCTTGTCGACAAATTCCTTGCGCGCGGCGAGGACTCCTGTTATCAGTACGCTCCCGTTATCGAGCTTTTCCCACTCCTCCGTGAGGTCCGCGCACACACGCAGGCCTTCGAGCTGTCCCTTTGCGACGGTGACGTAGGGCTGCGGCAGCATCGCTATACCGCTCCCCTCTTCCCCCATCAGCGCCACTACCTCGGCCGGCTCGCTCTTCCACCGGATCGACACGTCGTTTTCGGGGTCGATCCCGTTCCCGGTCAGGAGGTACTTCAGAACGTACTCCGGAACAGAGCCTTTGCCGGTCGCGTAAATTGTTTTTCCGCGCAGATCGGAAAATGAGTTGACGGTGTCGCCCTTTTCGACTATATAGAGAACTCCGAGCGTGTTGACCGCCAGAAGCACGATTTCCCCTTCTGTGTTATTGTAGAGTACGGAAGCCAGATTTGCGGGTATCGCCGCCAGATCCAGATCGCCCTGAATAAGCTTCAGCGTCAGCTCGTCCGCCGACCCCGCGATCGTGAATACATAGTCGTCCCCGTCTTTGGCGGATTCCATCACTTTTACCATTCCCATCGAGGTGGGGCCGGTAAGCCCGCCGATACGGATCTGTCCGGCCTGCCCGGCCGGTTTGCCGCAGCCCGCCGCGAGCAGCAGAATCGCCGCCAGGAAAACGGGAAGTATCCTTCTTAACATGAAATTACTTCCTCTCAAAAAATGCGTTTTTATGTAAAAAGTATAGTACCACACGCGGGGGTGAATGTAAACCGGCCCGGTGCGGTTTGCGCCCGGTCCCGGGAGAGCGAAAAACGCCTGAAACGCGGCTGCCCGAATGCCTGAAAGCCCGTGCTCCGCTTCAGTTTCCGGCAACACTCCCGGAACGCGAGCCCGCTCTACTTCCCGTAGAATCGGCTTGGGGACGCTCTACCGGCCCATATCCGCTTTTTAGGGAGCCTCTCCGGGAAAATAGGTTGCACCTTTCGCGGAGGCGGGTATAATCATCCCATAATATGCCGGTCGATATGCCGGCCGTATCCATACGGGAGTGATACATATATGAACATTAAAGAAGCGGCCGCAAAAACCGTGCGGGTTATCACAGTGCCGCCCGTGATGGTGTGCGCGCTCTGCGTATTGCTGTTCTTTTTCGCCAACGACGTTATCCCGTCGGTTCGGGATCTTGCGCTCACGCTGGTCTTCCTGATGGTCATTCCGATACTCGCCTACCCCGTCGCCGCTGTTGTTCCGAGCCTGAGACGACAGGGAAACGAAGGGAAACGGCGCCTCGCGTTCATTCTCAGCCCCGCGGGATATCTGCTGGGCCTGGTCTACGGCATCATCACAAACGCGGGGCGCGATCTGATGGTCGTATATATGACGTATATGTTCTCCGTGATTGTGCTGCTCGTCCTGAACAAGCTTATCGGCTTTCGGGCGAGCGGCCACGCCTGCGGCATATTCGGGCCGCTCGTCGCAGCTTCATATTACGTCGGCAGCTGGATCATCCTGCCGTGCGCCGCGCTCTATGCGGCTGCTGTCTGGGCGTCTGTTTACCTGAAGCGCCACACCGCCGGAGAACTGTTCTGGGGGAGCGTCGCCTCGGCTGCTTCTTTCGCCGTCTCGCTGGCTCTCGGTACCCTGCTCTGGCGCATCCCCGCAGCGTGAGACCGCCTGTGAAGCGGGTAGAAGCAGCAGGAACAGCCCGGTACGCCGGTTATTTATATTGACAAGTTATTCTACTTGTATTAACATTAAAAAAGAGATAGAGGTGCGAAACTGAGATAATAGCGCCCGATGGCACTTATTTTGCCGGCAGAGGGCGCTTGAAGGGCTTTTTCGCCGAAGCGGAAACAGAATAAGCTGTTTCCAGCTGGTCACCGGGACGACATCCCCTTGACTGTCACATCTTCTGAATGTGGAGAACTATCGGCAATTGTTTTGTTATTGAAAACGGCCGGGAGATACCTCCGGCCGCTTTTTTAATAATACAGTCAGTTTTTAAGGAGAATAGTAATGAAAAGGAAAATATCCGCCATAATACTCTTGATCGCCGCAGCGGCGATGATTCTCGCACTGTCCGCCTGCGGAAGCGGCAAGCCCGTACCTGCCAAGGATCTGGAAAACGTTAAAAAAGCGGGCGTTATAAAAGTCGGCATGGAGTGCAACTACGCCCCGTTCAACTGGACCCAGGCCTCTTCGAGCGAGACCGCCGTCAAGATCGCTTCCGGATATGCCGACGGGTACGACGTCAGGATCGCGTCCGAACTTGCCGAATCCCTCGGCGTGAAGCTCGAGATAGTGAAACTCGAGTGGGAGGGACTCATCCCGGCCCTCGAGTCCGGCAAAATAGACGCAATAATCGCCGGCATGAGCCCGACCGACGAGCGAAAAGTCTCCATAGACTTCTCGGACCCCTACTACTCCAGCGAGCTTGTGATGGTCGTAAAAGCCGACGGTGCGTACTCAAACGCCGTTTCCATCTCGGACTTCTCCGGAGCCAGAATAACAGGGCAGCTCGATACCTGTAACTACGACGTTATCGACCAGATAGAGGGCGTCGACAAGAAGACCGCGATGACCGATTTCCCGACTATGATCGCGGCTCTCCAGGGCGATAAGATCGACGGTTACGTTTGCGAGCTTCCCGCCGCCAAATCCGCGGTCACCGCAAACAGCGACCTCTCCTACGTCCGGTTCGACGCCGGCAACGGCTTTACAGCCTCCGACGCCGAGATCTCCGTGTCGGTCGGACTCAGAAAAGGGAGCAATCTGGCTTCAGAACTGAACTCGGCGCTGGCCGCCATCCCGGCTCAGGAGCGCGAGGAACTGATGGACTGGGCCATAGAAAACCAGCCGCTCTCCGAGAGCTGAACCAGACGCTTGTTAAAGGTCACTAAGTAATGTCTTTTTTTGAAAAAGTATGGTTCCTGCTGGAACAGTACTACCCCCTGTTCCTGTACGGGATCGTGTTCACCCTCGGCATTTCGATCGCCGGAACAGTGATCGGCTTTGTCATCGGCCTGATCGTGGCCTCCATCCGCACGATACCGGAGCACGAGAATGACAGCGCCGTAAAGAGAGCCCTCCTCGGCGTCCTCAAATTCATTCTTGCCGCGTACGTCGAGGTCTTCCGCGGGACGCCGATGATTATCCAGGCGGCCGTGTTCTACTACGGCATATTTGCCGGAGTAGACATAGACGCGAACATTGTCGGTCTCATTGTCGTCTCGATCAATACGGGGGCCTATATGGCGGAGATCATCCGCGGGGGCATCATCTCTATCGACAAAGGCCAGACCGAGGGAGCGCACTCCATCGGCATGAACCACGCGCAGACGATGCTGTACGTCGTTCTGCCGCAGGCAATAAGAAACATAATGCCCTCCGTCGGAAACGAGTTTGTCGTCAACATCAAGGACACCTCCGTTCTCAATGTGATCAGCGTCACGGAGCTCTATTTCCAGGCAAAATCCGCGGCCGGGACGTACGCCATGCTCTTCCAGGCCTTCACGATCTGCGCTGCGGTATACTTCGTTCTGACTTTCACCGTGACCAGGATACTGCGAATGATCGAGCGGAAGATGGACGGCTCCGGGAGCTACACCATCTACGGCTCCCAGGGGGACTTTAAAGCCGAGATACACATAAATAAGGGAGGTGCGTAAATTGCCCGTCATAGAACTGTCGCACCTTGAAAAGCGCTTCGGGAACAACGACGTCCTCATCGACATCAGCCTGAAAGTCGAAAAAGGGGAGGTCATCAGCGTGATCGGGGCCTCCGGCTCGGGCAAAAGCACCATGCTGCGCTGTATCAACCTGCTTGAGACGCCCTCAGGAGGC
>JAAYAR010000009.1 GCA_012719235.1 Clostridiales bacterium | reverse complement strand
GGAGTTCCGCGAGGTGCTGTCTCTGAAAAGGCTGAACGATATTGCCCGGCGCGGCTTCTGCCGCATGGCCGGTCTGTACTTTATGGAGCGCGGCTATATCGAGCTGGATGCGGAGGGCTGCGCAGCCATCCTCAAGGGATATATTGAGTATCTGGAGAAGGTGCCGAATTTCAAGCTGCTGATACTGAACGATATATCCGACCTTCAGCAAAATAGCTGTTGGCATCTGAAGCAGGAGCGCAGCCTCTGCATCAACAACTGGCGAGCCAAAGACCCGGTGATGATCTATTCTGACCAAACCATGCTTCTGCGTGAGTTCGGTTTGCGGTTCGACGCTCTGTGGGCGCAGGGCGCGGGCGGCGTCGGAAGCCGCGCCAATGTGATGAGCATTTTACGGGACGTGACGGAGCGGCTGGAACACATAAACTGAAATCAAATGGAGGAATTAAGATGGGATTATTCGGAAAGAAAGAAAAGACAGAAGCGACAGCGAGGATAACAGATTTTTTCTCCGAGGGGGATCTGGCGGTAATCAGAACGACCATTGATCCGAAGATTGCGGAAAAAGTGTACAAACTCGAATACAGAGGCGTTGCTTTGGACCTGCTGAATGCGGCGAAAAGCCAAGAAAAGCTCTTGGACAAAAAAGAGCTGACCTCATTGCTTTATGCATCCGGCTGCATGACCAAAATAGAGCCGTCTTTAGCGCCTTTGCTTAAATTAGCTATCGGAAAAATGCAGGCGTTCAGAAAAGGATGAGCATAATCAGCATCCTGTGGGACATGACGGAGCGGCTGGAAAATATGGCATAAAAAGCACGTTTGTGAGGATGATTGGGAGGCGGATTATGAATTGTCCGTATTGCAACAAATCAATAGGGGGCTACGTTGAGCTTGGCAGCGTGGAGTATTCGCGGGTGTCGAAGGGCTGCTGCCCTCATTGCGGCCGCCCTATGCCTGACGGTTACAGGGTGGGCTTTCCTGACCAGCAGACACAACAGCCCACATATCTTAGCCAAGGGGAATACAAGGAAAAGACAGCAAATAGCACCTTATACGGCTGTGTGATGACAGTCGGAGGCCTGCTTGCAGGTATATCTTTTGTCATTGGTAATGCCATTGTAAGGCCGTGGCCAAGATATACGGTCGGCATATTGTATATACTCATCGTAATGCTTTTTGCGTTTTTATTTTATATCGCAGCTAAAAGGCAAATGGGCGATTATAACATCAGAACAGGCCAATGGGAGTATAACGCTGCCTCCGTTAAGGGAAAAGGCTGGCTCATTGCGTCGTTGCTTGCGGACGCCTTGATGATTTATATCTCAATGCCAAAGTACCCACCCGTGAGAAGGTTCCAAATGATCTGTCTCGCAGTATGCGGCTTGCTTCTGCTGTTGACTATTCTGATTCGGCGCAAGCGTGGTAATGCGGGCAAATGACCACTACGAAAGGGGGCGGGATTGTGAAACGCATTTTATCATTCCTTTCCTTGTTTGCCGGAATCGGAGTAGTTGCGTATTGCGTTTATCTTGCGGCTGCCGGCAACTTTGAAAACGGGTTTATGATGCGAAATATGCAGTTTTTCATGGTGGGCTTCGCATTGCTTGCACTTGGAATTTGGGGAATTATCAAGACCAAGCGAGGGACGGCCAAAGGCTCAAAGCGTACGCTTCCAAAAGTGTTCATTATCATTGGCAGTGTCGTTCTGTTGCTTGTACTGTTGGTCGGCGTAAGTTTGCTCACCACGCAGTCGAATACCTCCCGTATTGACAAGGCGCTTCGTCCCTATATGCGCGAACAGTATTCCGAAACCGGCGCGACGCTGCCGGAGAATGCAAGGTACATCCTCTATGACCGTGCAAAGGACACATTTCAATATGAGGCGCGAAATACTCTTAAAGGCTTTGAGGGCAATCCTGATAAGGTCAATACCGTGGTCGCTTTCCGTATAGGAACGGAGCACATCGGAAATTGGGAGACATCTTCCGGCAAGTATGTGGCTGGTGCGGCTTCGGAGTATATGATTATCGAGGTCATCCGTCTTTCGGATTGGGCGCTTGTTGATGAGCGGAGATTCACAGCTACTGAGTCCAGCGCCCGTCTCAACAAGAAAGGCGATGTTTGGACATACGAGGTCAGTATTTACGATGATGAGATCGTACAATATCTAAACGGATTGTTTGGTGAGTAAGGTCAATCACATGACAGCGTAACCCGATGGATCACCCATGCAACAAGCACAAAAACAGCTATTAGGAGGATGAAACTATGGAGCTTCTCTGTAAAATCTTCGGGCATAAGTGGGTTTTGATTAAGCCCGCGCCCTATCAGACCTTCGGAAACTGCTTTTATCGCTGTAAGCGTTGCGGCAAGGGCAAGACGATGCACAAATGGCAACGCGTTCCCAATCGCTGCTACGATAAATGCGAGGTCTGCGGCGACATGCATTATTTACCTCACGAATACAAGGACGGCAAATGCGTCCGCTGCGGAGACCCCGCTCCGCTGCCCCGCGAGAAACTGTCCTATGAGGAAAGTATGTCAAACGCTGATGAGGGTATCGGCAGCGGCGGCGTCCGTGGGGGCTGGTAACGGAGGTGAAATATGGGCATATTCAAAAAACTCAAATGCAAAAAGCAAGGCCATAACTGGAATGGCTGTAAATGCGTCCGCTGCGGCGAGGTACGCGACGAAGGGCATCGGTTTGACATCAGAGGAAAGAATGGACATGCCTGTATTATTTGCCGGCAAAAAACAGAGCCTCATGTTTGGGACGGCTGTAAATGCAAGGTCTGTGGAGCGGTGGAGCATGTGTACGACGAGGACGGCTTTTGCATCCACTGCGGGCAGGGCAAGGTAGTCGATCGTTACCCAGGCAAGTATACACAGCTACGCAGGAGGGTTTGCAGTCGCTGCGGCAAAGAGACTCCCCATCTGGCGGAGATATGCGATAACCCCAAAGACCCGAATTATGGGCGGGAATACCGAAGCGGCTGTATCCCCTGCGACAGTGCGATGTATTGCCCGAAATGTAATAGCTATGTTTCTGTCACTGTAACCAGAAATGAATTTGACGCCGCAGAGAGTATCTTGTGTAACCGCTGTGGTACTCTGCTGTGGCCCGATTAAGCAGACAGGAGGCGGCGCTGTGAAACGCAAGGTGATCTGTCCCCATTGCGGAATGAGCAGTGAAATGGAAAGCAGCCCGGAGCTTCATTGCTGGGCCTGCGCCAAAGACTTCACCATCGACGGGCATGACCGGCAGAATGTGAAGTTTATCCAAAGCAACGACGGCTATCACTGTTGGCAGGCGCAGCCCACGGCCTATCACACCATATACGCCTGCTTGAATTATCCGGAGCTATGCGAAGGCTGCCTCCACGAAAACGGCACGTTCTGCATGGACGGGAGAATCGACTTCAGGATGCCGGTAAATGCGGTCATCGGAGAGAAAGGCGGCCTGCGATAGCGGCTTTGGGACGGGAGGAATACTATGCTGAAACTATATCGCCGCAGGCGGGAGAAAAAGCTCGCCGCGAAGCAAGAGCAAGAGCGAATCGAAAAAGAGAAGCTGCGGCTATTGAGAGAAGAGCAGAAAAAGTGCGGCCTGACAGGTCACGAGTGGAATATTTGCTCGCAAGAGATTCAAGGCGACGGCGATCCCAATGTGGAGGGCTATATCCTGGTCACCCAGCGCGTCTGTCAGTTCTGCGGCCTGACTGATCTTGAAATTGAGCCGTACGGCGACGATGATGATGAATAAAAACGGTACGATGAAAGCGGATATTCCCATGAAAAGAACGATTCTGTCAGCGATTGCTTTATTGCTCTGCCTGACGCTCTGCGCCTGCTCAGGCAGTCAGGGCGCGGGCGCTCCATCGAATGAGCCGTCGTCCGCTCCCGCACAGACCGATGCCCCGCCTCCGTGCGCAGAACCGAGCCAGGATGCCGGAAGCGAAGCGACGGAGCCACCCGCTCCCGCTGAGCCGGAGGAAAAGGAAGCGGAATATCCTTTGAAGATGACGACGGCAGAGTCCATCATCAGATATACATAAACGGCGAGCCGGCTGAAACCGATCACGACGCTTACACCTACCCGGACGAGCCGAAGGTCGCATATTACCCCATTGTTGAGATTTTAGAGCATTTGGGCGTTGAGTGCCTGTTCGACGAGCATCTTGAGGCTTTGACGACGCGGGTAAACGGTCAGGTCATCACCTGCAAGGGCGACAACAGCGATATTGTCGTTGGAAAAACCACATTGGGCGGCACAGCCCCGGAACACATCGGCGGCTGCTTTTATGTGCCGAGCTATACCTTAATGCACCTGCTGGACGCCGTTGTTGATTTCACCGCCGACAGGAGCGGCGTCACCATCAAGATCGATACGGCGATAGACACCGCCGATTCCGGCACAGCGGGGCTATCCCTGTCCTCCGAGGCGATCCCCGGCTTGGGCGAGGCGCTCTATACAGG
>JAAYAR010000092.1 GCA_012719235.1 Clostridiales bacterium | reverse complement strand
TACGCAATCGACCTTCGCTCCATGTCTCAGGGAAGGGGCTCCTTTGAGTTTGAATTTGTCCGCTACGAGGAAGCATCACCCATGACACAGCAGAAAGTTATCGAGGAATACAAAGCGAGCCAGACAGAGGACTGATAAGTATACCGCACAGGCCGGAACGGATATCGTTCCGGCCTGTTTCGCACCCTTACGGCTTCGGCCCGTTATTTATCGCCAGTCGTTTTTTCATACCCTCTTCTTTTCTCAGGAAAAAGAGCTCGGTGTGTTTTATGCCCATCGCGCGGATCAGCAGAATATAGAGCGCGATCGCGGGCAGAACGGAAACGAGCACAGCAAAAGGAAGCGAAAGCGTCCCGGAGACGTCGGCATATATGAACGCCGCCAGCAGCTCTGCCGGGAGCACCGCGACACATGGGCATACAAACCATGATACGAATCTGACGCGCAGCCCCGTCGTGCTCACGATGCAGTTAATATTCAGGATCAGCGTCACAAGGCCGGATGCCGCGAGCCCCGCGATGATCGCGTAGACTCCGACTCCGGGTATTGTCGTGCCGAACCACGTAAAGGCTGTCTGAACGGCTCCGCCCGTTATAAAATGGAGTGCGGCCCGGCTCTCTCTGCCTATACTTGTGAGAATGATCGAGCTTATGCTCCGGAGTTCAAGAACGGATACGCAGAAACATAGCGGCGTCATGTAGTTCCCCGCCGCCTCCGAACCGAAAAGCAGCCGCGCGATATCCGGCCCAACCGGGATCATGAGCGCCGCGGACGGGATCGCAAACAGGGATACGCCCAGAAACGCTTTCGAAATTTTCCTGCGCACCGCGCCGATATCCCCTTTAGCCATCCCTTCGGAAAGCGACGGCACGATCGCGCCCGCAAGACCGTCAATAAAGGCCATCGGAAACGTGATCATGGGCAGGCTCATACCGAACATCGTGCCCAGAAGCGCCACCGCATCGCTCTTTGCCATACCCGTAAGGGCCATACGGGCCGGGATCATCACGCTGTTGGCCGAAGACAGGAGGTTCGAAGCGAAATTCGTCAGTGCCACAGGGACGGCTGTGCGAAATATCTGCTTATTAAGGGGGTCTTTCTGCCCGCGCACCTCCTCTGCCCGCACAGCGGTCTTTCTGTAGGTCATAAAGAGCACGGAGGAGCTGAACACTTCGCTCACGCCCATACCGATAACGATGCAGGCGACGGTCACGGCGATATTGTCGGGTTTGGCGAGCGTCAGTACGGCGAACACAGCCATCATCCTTACCGCTATTTCCCCAACGTCGGACAGAGCGCCGGGGATGACCCGCCCGATACCCAGAAAGTGCGTCTTGAATACGTTCTCAACGCCTGTGAGCAGCATCACCGGTATCAGAAGCACGAGCCCGAGGCGCGTTCGACTGTCATTAAGAATGTTTTCGGAAATGAAGCCCGAAAACCCGAACACCATGACTGCGCAGCCCGCAGACAATAAAAAGAAAATCGACAGTAGTTTCTTTATCAGCCTTGCGCACCGCGCTTTCCTGCCCAGCGCGTACATCCCCGCGGACAGACGGAGCGACGCGGTCGTAAGCCCCGACAGACATACCGAAAGCATTACGGAATAAGCTGAGATCACAAGATGGTATATGCCCATCGCTTCCGCGCCGACGGCGCGCGACAGAAGGATCCTGTATATGAAACCGATGAGCTGCGTTGTCAGACCGGTCAAAGTCAGCACCGACGCGCCGTAGAGCAGGGAACCACCCGGCATTAGCACACCCCCTTAACCCCTCAAAGACAAATATATTCCAGTCAAATCCGGATTATATCGTCTGATCGGGCCCGGGCCGTGCCCCAACGTTCAATCGGCAGTTTGACAACAAAGAATGCACATGCTAAAATATATTATTGAGGATCATATCCGGCGCTCAGCAACGTATGAGCGATGCATATTCTGCTTGGAGAGGATGTTAGTATGTCAGGCCACTCGAAATGGCACAATATTCGCTTAAAAAAAGAGAAAACGGACGGACAGCGCGCGCAGATATTTACGAAGCTTTCCAGAGAAATCACGGTCGCGGTCAAAGAAGGCGGCCCCGACCCGTCCTCCAACTCTAAACTTAAGGACATTATCTCCAAGGCAAAGGCGGCCAATGTCCCGAACGACAATATCTACCGGGTGATCGATAAAGCCGCGGGTTCATCCGACAACAGCAATTTCGAGAGTATCACCTACGAGGGCTACGGCCCTGAAGGCGTTGCCGTCATAGTGGAGACACTGACGGACAACCGCAACCGGACAGTGTCGGAAGTCCGCCACTATTTTGACAAGTACGGCGGCAACCTCGGAGCAACAGGCTGCGTATCCTGGAATTTCAAAAGGATGGGAGTTATCGTCATAGACAGCGAAGACCTCGATGAGGACGCTGTCATGCTGGACGCGCTCGACGCGGGAGCTTCCGACTTCAAGACCGAGGACGAAGTATTCGAGATCTACACGGAACCCGAGAATTTCGGCAGCGTCCTTGAACAGCTCCAGAAACTCAATTACACGTTTGTCAGCGCTCAGATAGAGCAGGTACCCCAGACATACGTCAAGATAGAAGACGAGGCAAAGGCCGCGGCGCTGCAGAAACTCCTTGACAAACTTGAGGAATTTGACGACGTGCAGAACGTCTGGCACAACTGGGAAGAATAGCCCGGAGTTAACAGTACATGATAAGACATAACGCCCCCCGCAGGGTACTCCGGATTTTTCCGGTTCCCGCGGGGGGCGTTGCGGAGAGGTCCCCGAAACGTGTGACAAAGAAAAAAATATGTAATAAGCAAAAATGCTCTTGAAATTGCTCAATACCTTTGTTATAATAACGACCGCTGCTGATTAATGGCACGCGATCGGGTGCGTTCGGCGGCGCGGCTGCGCCGCTTTGAAAAACAGAATACGGGGGTATAGCTCAGCTGGGAGAGCGCTTGAATGGCATTCAAGAGGTCAGCGGTTCGATCCCGCTTATCTCCACCAGAAAGAAGTCTTGAATCCATAAGGGGTTCGGGACTTTTTTCTTTATGATGCGTATCATTATGTATTCAGAATATATCTCAAAATAATATGAAAGAAGGGAAGCCTTATCAACATCAAGCTCGAGAAGAAATACGGATTATTCACCGCTATCTGTATGGTTGTTGGTATCGTCATCGGTTCCGGCGTCTTTTTCAAAGCAGGCAAGGTCCTCACAAACAACAACGGCAACATGGGAATGAGTCTCCTAACCGTCGGCATCGTCGGTCTGATCATGATAATCTGTTCCTATGTATTCGCCACGCTCGCACAGCGCCATGAAAAAGTCAACGGCATAGTCGACTATGCAGAGGCAGCCTGCGGGAGCGGGTACGCTTACACTGTGGGTTGGTTTATGACCACCATCTACTACCCCACCCTTACATCCTGCCTCGCATGGATCTCCGCGCAGTATACCGCCGAGCTCTTCAATTTCGGCGCCACTTCCGACCTGCACATCGTCATAGCCGCTTTTTATCTTATCGCAGGCTATGCGGTCAACTCCCTGTCTCCGAAGCTCGCGGGCAAGTTCCAGGTTTCCGCTACGGTTATAAAGCTCGTCCCTCTTATCCTGATGGCCATAATCGGCACAATTACCGGTCTCATCAACGGCAAAACGGCAGAGGGCCTGACTGCTGTTATTGATGGCTCCGGCATGGGTGGGAGCATCTTTACCGCTATCGTTGCATTTGCGTTTGCCTATGAGGGCTGGATCATCGCCACCTCGATCAACGCCGAACTGAGGGATTCCAAGAAGAACCTCCCCCTTGCTCTCATCCTCGGCTCAATCATCGTCATTGTTATCTACCTGGCGTACTTCCTCGGTCTGACAGGCCCCATGACTACGACAGAACTTATGAACTCGGCCAATATCCCCAAGGAAGCGTTCAGCGCCTTGTTCGGCAACCCCGTATTCGGCACGATCGCCTATGTTTTCGTCATAATATCCTGCCTGGGCACGATGAACGGCCTGATGCTCGGCTGCTCCCGCGGTATGTATTCCATCGCCGTGCGCGGGCAGGGCCCGGTCCCCAAGGTGTTCAGTCAGGTCGATGACGTCACGAATATGCCCACAAACTCCTCCGTCCTCGGACTTTTGCTCTGCGGGCTTTGGATGGTCCAATGGGAACTCGGTCTCATTCAGGGCGTACTTCCCGATATCATCGCCTGGGAAAACGAGGAACTGCCGATCATCACCCTCTATGCGATGTATATCCCCATCTTTATCGTGATGATGGTGCGCGACAAGGATTTACCCAAATTCAAGCGCCTTGTTATGCCGGTCATTGCCTGCCTCTGCTGTGCTTTCATGGTCTACTGTGCCTTTTCGGCGTACAAGATACAGGCTGTATATTATCTCATCGTCTTCGCCGTGATAATGATCATCGGTATGTTCTTCTACCGCAAGCCTAAGACCGAAGTGGAGTCATAATACCGGTTATGCCCCTCGATCGATAAACAGAAATAACAATAAGTTCAGAGGGAAAGCCGGACTGCCTGTCCGGCTTTCCCTCTGTCCCGAGCTCTGCTCGCTTGCGGCATTGTCTCATATTGAGGCAATTTGTTTATCTGCGGCGTTCCTGCCGCTTTACGGGGGCAATAAACAGCGGCCGATATTTTCCTTGTAAATATTACATTTTTCATTTATAATCAATACGGCTCCCGGAGTGCCCTGATCGGGGTCTTTCCCCTTCTGCCGCTCGCACCCGAACCATATCCGGTTTTTATCACATTCTTTTTTACCGATATGATACCCGTTGATTAAACTAAATCTGAACTTCCGAGGTTGCTATGAAACAGATCGATACGCTTGAACAATGGTATACGTTTTCCGATATGCTGTCTGCCGCAGGTTACCGTCTTTTTCCGTCGCAGTGCGAAGAGAATAACGAGGAAGGCTATAAGGTCCGCTTATTCGCCTCCGGACGTCCCGATCTCTATATCACCACCCGTGACGCCGAGGTTTACAACGCTATACTGCAATACAAACCGAGCGGGTTCGAACGGGGCTGATCCGTTCGATAACTAAGATGACATATTACAGGCGCCCCGGGTCAGTATCCGGGGCGCCTGAGCGTGTTGAAGAACACTTGTCCTTTGATGCGCTCAGGGAAAAGACCCCGCCAGCCGGGCAGCAAGCGAGAACCTTTGGGGTATATGTGCGGCGCAGCCGCTCGGATGACGTGACAGCAATAAGCGCCGACTCGTCCGCCCCACCGCGCCAGGCTCCTCCTCCGGGAGAAGGCATGTGTGCAGCGGTCTTCTTCCGCTGCGGCGGCTCGAAAGGACCGGGCCCGCAGTATCTCTTTTTTGGCTGTCTGCGCCAAATACCGATTGCCGGCATCAGGCATTTTTGGTATGATCTGATAGACTTCAGGCAGACTCGCCCGAAAGACAAAGAATTTGAGACTATTACGGCATCAGACAACGGACAATGGGCCTGCATATACCATTGATCCCCATGAAACATGACATTGTCCGGGAGGTATACGATGGAGGATTTTCGTTACTGCAAAATAGAGGTCTTTATACCCGCGACACATCTGGCGGCGCTGCAACAGGCGCTTCAGAGCGTAGATGCGGGCCACATCGGAAATTATGACAGCTGCCTGTCCTACAGCGAGGTGACCGGCTGCTGGAGGCCGCTTGCAGGGAGCAAACCTTATATCGGCGAAGAAAATAAGATCAGTTCGGAGCCGGAACTGAAGGTGGAGGTCACCTGCTTAACGGAAAAGGCGGATATCACCGTAGAGGCTGTCAAGAGAGTTCATCCCTACGAGGAACCAGTGATATATGTGATCCCGCTGTACCGTACAAGCTTTTGAAAGAGACAGGGAGATATTCAATGCCCGGAGCTCTCAACACTAAAACTGCCCGCAATTATTGCGACAGGGCAGAGACTGCTATTCCGGCTGCCGAGCGGTGTTATTTGTAATAGAATGATCGGCAGGCGAATTATGTTTCAGACTGCAGGTGCTTATTATGACCCGTATCCTTCTTGTTGAAGACGATAAAAGTATAGTGGAGAAGCTGAGCGAGTTCCTGTCATCGGAGAACTTTTCGGTCGATTCCGCCTCGGGGCAGGATGAGGCCCTGAAAAAGCTCGAGTGCGGCGCATACGACCTTGTTTTGCTCGATATTTCCCTGGCAGACGGAAACGGCTTCTCCGTTTGCACCATAGTCAAAACGGAGTACGGCATACCAGTCATATTCCTCACCGCATCCGGGGACGAATACAGCACGGTGACCGGCTTTAATGTGGGGGCGGACGATTACATCCCTAAGCCGTTCCGGCCGCGCGAGCTCGTCTCGCGCATTAAGAATGTTCTCAGGCGCTCGGGAAAGAACGGCGGCGTTATCGATTTACACGGGATACGCATTGATACGGTAAGGGGCACCGCTACAAAGGGGGGCCGGGATCTGTGCTTATCCGCGCTCGAATACAGACTGCTGCTTGTTTTTCTCAACAACCGCGGCAGCATCCTTTCGCGAAGCAAACTGCTGGAGGAAGTGTGGGACATCGCGGGCGAATTTGTGAGCGATAATACGCTGACGGTTTACATAAAGCGGCTCAGAGACAAAATTGAGGACGATCCGCAGAATCCTGAAATTATCACGACTGTTCGCGGGCTCGGATACAGGGTGGTCTGAACATGCGCACGCTGCTGAAAAACACCGAGGTGCGCGTGAGCATTATAGTTTCGGCCGTTATTTCGCTGGCTGCGACCGCCGGCGCTCTTATCTGGAGGCCGTATTTCGGACTTTTCACGTTCATCGTGTGCGCCGTCCTCACGTCCGCTCACATGAGCGGGACATACCGAAGATATAAGCGGATAGCAAAGCTCGCCGGCGAGATCGACACGATGCTGCACGGCAGCGCGAATATGTCGCCCGACCTGTACGCCGAGGGCGAGCTCGCGATCCTGGCGAGTGAAATATACAAGCTGACGGTAAAACTGCGTGAACAGCAGCAGCGGCTCCTGAGCGACAAGAGATTTCTCGCCGACTCGATCGCGGACATATCGCACCAGATCCGAACTCCCCTCACATCCATCAACCTGATCGTCTCTTTTTTGTCAGCGGCTGAACTGTCAGACGAGAGAAGAGCGGAGCTCACCCGGGAGCTTGTCGTGCTTATGAAGCGCATCGACTGGCTGATAAACGCTCTGCTCAAGATGTCGCGGCTCGACGCGGGAACCATTATCTTCAGAAAAGACCGTATCAGTATGGAGGACCTGCTGGAGAAAGCTTCGGAGCCCCTGATAATACCTGTTGAGCTGCGCGGGTTAAGTCTTAAAAAAGAGGCTTCGGGCGGGTTTGAAGGCGATATCCCGTGGACCTGCGAAGCCCTGGGAAACATACTGAAAAACTGTATGGAACACACGCCGCGGGGCGGGACCCTTTCGATCAGCGCGAGGGAAAACGCACTCTACAGCGAGATAGTCATTGAAGATAACGGCACGGGGATAGATCCCGAAGATCTGCCCCATATATTCGAACGGTTCTACCGTGGGAAAAAGCCGAATCCGGAAGGCATCGGCATAGGCCTGGCTCTCTCGAGAATGATAATCGCCGCCCAGGGCGGCGTGATAAAGGCGGAAAACAAGCTGACAGGCGGCACTATGTTCACGATCAGGTTCTATAAAGGAATAGTCTAAGGCATCATGGCAGACAAGTTACCCCCTCCATATGCGCGGCATTCGGACCCGCGGCGCTTATAGAGGGGGTTTTTTTTCGTAAAAAAGCCTGCGGACAGGTCAATATTACATATCTGTAATTTTCGAGTCACCGCGGTGTAAGAATGGGCTGATAGAATTGCCTCACTAACGATAAGGAGCGATCTGATTGGAAATACTGCGTGTTGAGAACCTTTGCAAGATCTACGGCAAGGGTGATAATGAGGTACGGGCGCTGGACGGAGTATCGTTCTCCGTGGAAAAGGGCGAGTTTATATCGATAATCGGTCCGTCCGGCTCGGGAAAGTCGACTCTGCTGCACATAATCGGCGGAGTGGACAAGCCGACAAGCGGAGCTGTCTATATGGACGGGCAGAACGTCTATACGAAAAATGACGAGCAGCTCGCCATTTTCAGGCGCCGCCAGGTCGGTCTGATCTATCAGTTTTACAACCTTATACCGGTCCTCAACGTGGTCGAAAACATTTCATTGCCCGTGCTGATGGACGGGCGCGAAGTAAACAAGGAGCGGCTGAGCGAGCTGATCACGACTCTCCGCCTGGACGGCAGGGAGAAGCATCTGCCCAATCAGTTGTCGGGCGGACAGCAGCAGCGTGTCTCGATCGGCCGCGCGCTGATGAACGCACCGGCCATAGTGCTTGCCGACGAACCGACCGGAAATCTTGACTCGAAAAACAGCCAGGAGATAGTCGAGCTTCTTAAGCTTTCAAATAAAAAGTACGGGCAGACGCTCATAATCATAACCCATGACGAGAACATAGCTCTGCAGGCCGGAAGGATAATATCGATTGAAGACGGCAGGATAGCGCGTGACGAGGTGCTGCGCAAATGAACGTCTTTTCAAAAATCACTCTGAAATCTCTTCTGAAGAACAAGACCCGCACAGTCGTCACGATAATCGGGGTAATGCTCTCCGCGGCGCTGATATGCGCCGTTACAACGTCTGTCTCAAGCTTCAATACTTTCGCTCTCGAGAACATGATATACGAAAACGGAGACTGGCACGGAGCCGCACTGGATACGGATCTTCAGACTGTCCGCCTTGTGGAAGGATCGGATGAAGTGATCGAAACTCACGCCGCTCAGATCATCGGATACTCGCCGCTTGAAGATTCCAATAACGAAAACAAGCCGTATTTATTTGTTCTGGGTGCGGATAAAGGTTTTGAGGAATCGATGCCCGTGCATATTATCAGCGGGACCTACCCGAAAACGGAAAACGAGATACTGCTGCCCGAGCACCTGATGACGAACGGCGGTATTTCCTATGAATTGGGCGACAAACTGACCCTGGAGCTGGGCGTAAGGATAAGGGACGGCCGGTCTATCGGGCAGCGCTCCCAGTTTACCGTATACGACGCGGAGACGGGCAGAGAACCCGGCAGCGACGAGGAATTCGTCGCCCGCGAAACGCGGGAATTCACGGTCTCGGGTTTCTATGAGAGGCCCGGCTTCGAACCTTACTCTGCACCGGGCTATACGGCGATAACTCTCATGGACAGCGATCCTTCCGACGCCTATTCTTACGACGTCTACTTTAAAATGAAGTCCCCCGGAGACGTATATTCGTTTATGGAGAAGAACGGGCTGGGGTATGAGACCAACAGCAACGTGCTGATGTTCAGCGGAGTCTCGTCGCACGACAACTTCTACAGGGTGCTTTACAGCCTAGCGGCGATAGTGACCGCGCTCATAGTGTTCGGCTCGGTGTCGCTCATATACAATGCGTTTTCCATCTCCATCAGTGAGCGGACCAGGCAGTTCGGGCTGCTGTCCTCGGTCGGAGCGACAAAAAAGCAGCTTCGAAGCTCCGTGTTCTTTGAAGCTTTCGCGGTCAGCGTCGTCGGCATACCGCTGGGCATACTGGTCGGCATTGCCGGGATCGGCGTAACGCTTCATCTGATCGGCGACAAGTTTATGGATCTCGGCGGATTCAGCATACCGATGCGCCTTGAGATAACTCCGGCCGCGATACTGATCGCGATCGCCGTTGCGGTTATAACCGTTTTTATATCTGCGCTCATACCATCCAAGCGCGCCACACGTATATCTGCGATCGAAGCCATACGCCAGACCTCGGATATCTCCGTCAAACCGAAAAAAGTCAGGACCTCCAGAATAACATACAAACTGTTCGGCCTCCCCGGTATGCTGGCGCAAAAGTACTACAAGCGCAGCCGTAAAAAGTACAGGGCCACGGTGGTGAGCCTTTTTATGAGCGTCGTGCTTTTTGTGTCCGCCAGCGCGTTTACGGGCAATCTCACCGAAACGGTCAGGGGGGGCTTCTCGACAAAAGGTTATGATCTGATATATTATTCCGAGCTCTCCGCGCAGCAGGAGAACTCCGTGAAAGAGCTGTTAAGCCTCATCGGCGGGGCAAAGTCGGTGAACGAAACGGCGGTGATACTGGAATATGTCTTCAGCACGACGATAGAACCCGGGTACCTGACGCAGGAGGCATCGGCTCTCATGCCGGAAGGGCAGTTTGAGATACCGCTCGGCGTGTGCTTTGTCGACGATGATAATTACCTGCGCCTGTTGGAAGACAACAACCTGAACAAGGCGCACTTTATGAATGCCGATGAGCCGGTCGCTGTCGCTGTCGACGGCGTGAGGCTGATGGATTATGAACATGACAGGATGATGAACTTGCGGATCATCGGTTCGGAGCGTTTTACGGTTGATATAGACCTGGAAAGCCCTGACGGAGAGATAAATTCAAGAACTCTCGAAGCCGGAGTCATCATTACCGAAAAGCCGTTTTTCTTAACTCAGAATACCTTATTGACGCTGCTCTACCCCTTCAGCTCCTTTGATACCGTAACGAAAGGTTTTTACTCCGGACTGACGGCGGACTTCCTCATCAAGTCCGGGGATCATAAAGCGAGTTTCGAAAGCCTCAGGACGATCCTGATCGAAAACGGTTATCCGACAGACCGTCTGTATGACTACGCGGAGGAAGCCGAGCAGTACAGGAATATCGTAACGATAGTAAACGTGTTTGCATACGGCTTCATAGTGCTCATCTCACTTATAGCCGTCGCAAACGTATTCAACACTGTTTCGACAAACATAATACTTAGGAGGCGCGATTTCGCGATGCTCAGATCGGTCGGTATGGCACAGAAGGGTTTCAGCAGGATGATGAATTTCGAGTGCGTGCTATACGGTACCCGGGCCCTGCTTTTCGGCCTCCCCGTCTCTGTCATTCTGGCGTATCTGATCAATCGCTCCGTAAATCTGGGCTATGATCTTGATTTCACTTTGCCGTGGCTTTCTATCGCAATCGCAGTTCTGAGCGTTTTCGCGGTCGTGTTTGCTGCCATGATCTATTCCATGAACAGGATCCGAAAGGAAAACCCCATAGACGCGCTTATGAACGAAAACCTTTAGACACCGATCAAGCAGCGCCGGATCAGACGGTCCAATACCGGCGCAAGCGATTTCGCCGCGGCTTGTAACAGCGCGAAAAGCCCTCTCTCGAACTTTCGGAGAGGGCTTCACTATACTCCGGCTTTTGTTATCTCGTTATTTTTGCCTTGCGGCGCTCATTTTTACAAGTGAGGCGAACACGCCCAGCAGGCAAAGCACCGCAAACACAATGAACGCCGCACGAAGACTCACCATCAATTGTTCAACGTATTCGTAAGACCCGAGCGGCAGGTCACGGATATATATCGACGTGATGATCGATACGACCGCCATGCTGAACGACTGTCCGATGAGGCGCATATTCCCAAGAAAAGACGACGCGATCCCGTAGAGCGATATGTCGACCGAGCTCATGATCGCATTCGTGTTGGGCGACGCGAACAGGGCAAAGCCTATGCCTATCAGAGCGAGGTTCGCGATTATCAGTATTACGGGCGTGTTTATTGTCAGGAAAGAGAACAGGAACAGCCCCACGGCTGAGATTCCTATCCCGGTCGACGCGAGAACAGAGGAGGATACCCTGTCCGACAACGCCCCTGTGACGGGTGACAGTACGGCCATCAAAACGGGCTGAACGAGCAGTATGAGCCCCGATACTCCCCCGTCCAGCCTGAGCGCAGCCTGCAGATACAGCGAAAGCAAAAAGCTGAGCGCAAAAGTCGCGCTGTAATTTATCAGGGTCGCAAGATTGGCAAACACAAACACCTTGTTTTTTCCTATGGCTTCGATCGGTATAAGCGGGTCCTCCCTCCTCTTTTCATAGACGAAAAATACCGCCAGGAGTATGACCCCGAGCGCGCAGCCGATCTGGTTCAGCAGCCCCGCGGTCAGGTCGGTGAGGCCGAACAGCAGCAGGAACTGGGAGAGGATACAAAGCGCGATGCCCCCGCCGTCAAGTTTTTTCGATTCGCCCTTCCACTCGCCTTTTAGTTTCCACAGAGTCAGGGCTAGCAAAATCGCGCATATGATAACGTTAAGGATGAAGATCGCGCGCCACGAGAAATTGCTGCTGACGAACCCGCCCGCCACCGGCCCCACGGACAGGCCGACATATGTCGCCGCCGAGTTGAAGCCCAGCGCTTTGCCCCTCGATTGCGGGGGGACTACCGATGTGAGGATAGCCATCGCCGTTGCGAATATCATTGAACTTGCGATACCCTGAAAGACTCTGAAGAAGATCAGCACCGCGAGCGACCGCGCCAGAGCGCACCCCAAAGCCGCGATCCCCAGCATCGCCACACCGATGAGATAGATTTTCCTTCTTCCGTACTGATCGGCCAGGCGCCCGAACGGCAGTAAAAACGCCGCGGATGCGAGCAGGTACCCCGATACGACCCAGTTGATCTGAGATTGATCGGCGCCGAACTCTATCCCGATCGCGGGAATGGCCAGATTTACCGCGCCGATCATGAACGGCGCTATGAAAGACGTGATCATCACGATCATAAGCGTGATGCCCGTCCGGGCGTTTTTATTCTCCAATTTTGTGTCCTCCATATACCGGATACGGCTGTGCGGAAAACTGCCGCACCATCGAAAAACGCCGAAGATCGCCGCTGCGGCCCGCCGCCTTGCGCCGAGCGGTAACAATTGTCGCATGATGCGACAAATATATCATAACGACCCGCCGGGCGCAATAAAGATTCCCCGGGGCCGCGCCGCTTTATCCGCCCGGGTTTTTCCTGCGCGGCCGCCGGAATCCCGCCGAGCGGCTCTGTTCAAGCCGGGCAGGATATGATAGAATTGTGCGGCGGGAAAGCGGCGCACCCGGCACAGACAATACAAAAAGGTAAAGGTAAATGATCTGGATAACAGCTGTCGCGGTTTTTGCCGCAATCTGCATAGCCGCTCTGAGACAGGAACTCACTGTCAGAGATTACTCTCTGACTACAAAGAAGCTCTCATCGGTGATCCGTCTGGCTCTCATTGCCGATTTGCACGACGTATGGTACGGTGAAAATCAACAAGAGCTCATCGACGCGATCGCGGCCCGGGACCCTCATCTTGTTCTTTTTGCCGGGGATATTATCGACGGCAAAAGACCGTATGATGCGACAAAGCAGCTTATGGCCGCCCTGGGCAGAAAATATCAATGCTTTTTTGTGACCGGAAATCACGAACACCGGACGGGAAATGTCGGGAACATAAAAAACATGCTGCGCTCATTAGGCGTGAAGGTACTGTCGGGAGACGCCGAATACGTCACGACAGGCGGCGGGCTGATAAAGATCTGCGGCCTCGACGATCCTGAAGAGTCGCGTTTTTCACGAGCGAAAGGAGCATACGCGGCAAACCGGAAGAATCGCATCCACACCCTGATGACCGCGGCGGATGAAGACGTGTTCACGGTATTGCTCACTCACCGACCCGAATGGGCCCGTGAGTACAGCGCGGCCGGTTTCGATCTCGTCACCGCAGGACATGCCCACGGCGGACAGGTGCGGCTCCCTGGCATTATCAACGGCCTCTACGCGCCGAACCAGGGCCTGTTCCCGAAATACGCCGGAGGGAGCTTCAAGCTGGGAAAGACAACGATGATAGTCAGCCGCGGGCTCAGCAGGGGCCGTATCCCCAGGGTATTCAACCCGCCCGAGCTCGTTGTCATCGAACTGAGACCCGGAGCGTGAGAGCCTGCACGACACCGAGCATTTTTTCTACAGATTACAATATTAAAGGAAAGAGCAGAATGGAAAGAGCAAAAGTTTATTTTTCTGATTTCAGGACCGAATCGATGGGCGACGGGCTCCCGATAAAACTCAAGACACTGATCAGAAAAGCCGGGATCGGAAAGATCGATATGGACGGCAGGTTTGTCGCTATCAAGATGCATTTCGGCGAAAGAGGCAATATCAGTTTTCTCCGCCCCAACTATGCGCGCTCCGTCGTCGACGTGGTGAAAGAAGCGGGCGGCAGGCCATATCTGACGGACTGCAACACCATGTATCCCGGCAGCAGAAAAAACGCGTTGGAGCACCTTGAGTGCGCCTGGGAAAACGGGTTTACCCCGCTGACGGTAGCCTGCCCGATATTGATCGGGGACGGCCTCAAGGGGACCGACGATATCGCCGTGCCCGTGAAAGGCGGCGTATATGTCAAAGAGGCTAAGATCGGCCGGGCGATCATGGACGCGGACGTCTTTATAAGCCTGACCCACTTCAAAGGACATGAACTCGCGGGGTTCGGAGGCACCATAAAGAACATCGGCATGGGCTGCGGGTCGCGGGCCGGCAAAAAGGAACAGCACAGCAGCGGCAAACCGCGCATCCACGCAGAGAAGTGCAGAGGCTGCCGCAAATGTCTTAAGGAATGCGCGAACAATGCCCTGTCCTTTGACGATTCCCGAAAAAAGATGTCGGTGATCCAGGAAAATTGCGTCGGATGCGGCCGCTGCCTGGGCGTATGCAACTATGACGCGATAATGTTCCAAAACGACAATGCAAACGACATGCTGAACCGCCGGATCGCCGAATACGCCAAAGCGGTCATCGACGGCAGGCCCAACTTCCATATCTCGCTCGTGGTCGACGTATCCCCGAACTGCGACTGCCACTGTGAAAACGACGCGCCCATACTGCCGGATATCGGCATGTTCGCCTCGTTTGACCCGCTCGCGCTCGACCAGGCGTGCGTGGACGCCTGCCTGAGGGCCTCCCCCCTGCCCGGCAGCCAGCTCTCTGACAATATCGCCTCCAGCGGCTTTGTTGACCGACACGACCATTTTATCAACTCCGCTCCCGTCACAGACTGGCGTACCTGCCTTGAGCACGCGGAGAAGATAGGTCTGGGCACGCGCGAATACGATCTTATCGTTGTGTGAACGGCGCCGGTTTTTCAGCGCCTGAAGAATGCGCCCCGATAAGCTCTATTTTTGCCGGCACCTTGAATTTTGCATCATAAATACGTATAATCTGTATAATGATATCAAATAAACCGTTATCGGGAGGTCACATCATGAGGTTCTGCTGGAGCACTCTCGCCGTCAAAGACATGGACGAATCGCTAAAGTTCTATCAGGAGATCGTAGGACTCAAACTGACAGGCAGATTCGGGGCGGGTCCCGGAAAAGAGATAGCGTTCCTCGGCGACGGGGATACGAAGATCGAGCTTTTGCACGATAAGGAAAACAAGGAAATCTGCACCGGCAAAGACATCTCATGGGGTTTTGAGGTAGAAAATGTCGACGAATTTTACGCCATGCTCAAAGAGAAGGGCGTTAAGACCCTCAGTGAACCCGAATCGCCCGCCCCGAACACCAGGTTTTTCTTTGCGTCAGACCCGAACGGCATGAAGCTCCAGTTCGTACAAACGAGCGGCTCCCACTAAAATCTCACTAATATTAAGGGTGGTTAATCCGATGCAGGCAGCAGCCATTTCTCCCCGGGTGCGGGCACTACTTGACAAACGCGCCCGCGCAAACAAATCAAGCGTCCCCCTGAACGTGGAACGGACACGGCTCTATACGGAGTACTGCCGGGCCAACAACAACCAGTACCCGGTAAAAAGGCGCGCGGGCGCGCTCAAATACTGGGTCGAAAACAAAACGGTGAATATCGAGGACGAAGACATCTTTGTCGGCGGCATGAGCGGCGATTTCCGCTGTATCAGTTTTTACATAGAGTGGAACGCCCTCTGGCTTGAATCTTGCATGTTTGATACAGACGAGAATTTCCGTGCGGCCTGGCAGTACCCCGGCGGAACATACGTCAGTGACGAAGACCGCGAGATCCTGAAAGACGCCGTGCTCTACTGGAAAGACAAGACGTACAACGCTCTCGCGGAGGGCATCATGCCCGATGAGATCTGGGAACTGGCAGACAACGGGATCAACGGTATTCCGAAAAAGGGCGGCGGCATCTCAAGCCTGCCGATAGGCCACTTTATCGGAAACTTCAATAAAGTCGTAAATACCGGGTTCAGCGCCGTCAAACGTGAAGTTCAGGCAAAACTTGACGAGATGCGAGGCAGAGTGTACGGTCAAGCCGCGCGTACCTACGCTTTCTATGAAGCCGTACTCACAGCCTGCGACGCGGCGATACTGTTTTCAAAGCGCCACGCCGAGGCATGCCGGAAAAAAGCCGAAACGGCTCCTCCCGAAAGAAGGGCGGAGCTCCTGGAGATGGCAGATTCCCTCGACTGGATCATGGAGAACCCGGCCCGCACATACTGGGAGGGCCTTCAGGCCATGCTTTTTTACGAGATGCTCCTGTGCGCGGACGCGCAGCAGCACGGCCAGTCCATGGGCCGCGTCGACCAGTACGCGGGGCACCTGCTTGAGAAGCAGCTTAAGGAAGGGACCATCACCGTGGAACGGGCCCAGGAACTCACAGACGCGTTCATGCTCCGCATCAACGACCTTCTGCGCATGATGCCCCGCATGACAAACGCGCAGCTTATAGAGCTGAATAAAGAGGGCAGATACCTCGTCGGCTCGCTCAGCGACGCCATAACATCCTCAGGCGGCATCGCCATCACAGTCGGCGGCGTCAAACGCGACGGGAGCGACGCCACGAACAGCGCCACATATATGTTCATTCAGTCTCTTCTGCGCCTGGGTATAGCGGACCCCACGACCGCCCTGCGCATCCACGACAACACTCCGGACGATCTCTGGGAGCTCGCGATCGAATCGAGCAAGAAAAACGGCGGTCTGCCGCAATTCCAGAACGACAACCTCATCATCCCCATGCTCATCGATATCGGCCGCACTCCCGAGGACGCCCGCGATTACGGCATCGTAGGCTGCGCGGAGCCGGCCTGCTGCGGAAACGAGTATCCGGCCTGCGGGGGCAACGGCAATAACAGCGGATTCTGCAACGTGGGCAACCTTATAATGGCGATACACGGCGGCGTGCACCCCGTTACGGGCGCAAAGGGGCTCCCCTGCAAGAAACTCTACGAGTATGAGAGCTTTGAAGAGCTGAAAAACGAGTTCGTGCGCCAGGGCAAATATTTCCTCGACTGGCACATAACGATGACGAACCTTTGCGAGACGGTATACGCCGAGAATTTCCCCTCCGTTATGGCCTCGGCGATGATGGACGGCTGCATAGAGAGCGGTAAGGACGTCACCTGGGGAGGCTCCCTATACAACAGGCAATCCTTCTGCTCGATGGGCACGGCCAACGTTGCGGACGGCCTGATGGCGATAAAAAAGCTCTGTTTTGACGAGAAGAGATACACCCTGAGGGAGTTTTACGACGCCCTCTGCAACAACTGGGAAGGGTACGAAGAGCTCCGCCAGGTCATACGGAACGAGTGCCCCCACTACGGCAACGGAGACGAAGAGATCGACGAGCTCGCCTCCTGGAGCCTGCGCTACTATGCCGAGCATCTGAACAAAACCGACGCACCCCGCGGAGGAAAATACTGCGGAGGTACGTTTACGGTGACGACACACGTCTACCAGGGCTTCACGACGCCCGCCACCCCGGACGGGCGCTGCGCGGGCACACCGCTCGCCGACGCCATATCCCCCGTCCAGGGGCTGGACACGAACGGCCCGATCGCCTATATGACCAGCGCGTCAAAGCTCCCGCACAAGATCCTTTATAACGGCGATCAGCTGAATATCCGCTTCTCCCCTTCCGCTCTGCAGGGCGGCGGGCAGAAAAAGATCCGGGATCTGATCGAGACGTATTTCAAGCTCGGCGGAATGCAGGTGCAGTTCAACGTCGTCGGCACCGACGTGCTGCTCGACGCGCAGAAAAACCCGGACGAATACAGGAACCTGATCGTCCGCATCGCGGGCTACAGCGCGTACTTTGTGGAGCTTCGCAAGCCGGTCCAGGACGACTTTATCACGCGGACAGCTCAGTCCATATAGAACACGGGACAAACAAACTGCGTATATGAAAGGAATACTGCAATGATCGATTTTGATAAGATGCCCCCTTCCAGACAGCCGGAGGGCACGTTCCCATGGATGATGCAGCAGCCGCCAAAACCTCTCTACCCGGGAAACAGGCCGATAACGGCAAAAGAAAACCTGCTCAGAATATTCAGGGGCGAAAAACCCATGTGGATGCCTATATGGCTGACGGACAGCCAGTACTGCTGGCCCGACGTCTATCAGGAGCACGCGCTCTTCGAGGGCACCGGTTACGACTGGTGGGGCCAGCACTGGACTTACGTGCCTGAAGTCGCGGGCCAGATGCCGACACCGGGATACCGGGTCATAACCGATATCACGAAGTGGAAAGAAGAGGTCAAATTTCCCGACCTTGACACGGTGGACTGGGACAGCGACGCGAAGATACAGACAGCCCGCTACGACCCGGACAGGGCCCACCTTTTCCACGTTGTCGAGGGCATATTCGAGCGCCTTCACGAGCTCATGCCGATGGACGAGGCTCTCGTGGCTTTCTATGAGGAACCCGAGATGGTCCACGAGTTCTTCGCCGCTATGGTGCCCTATAAGATAAAGATCATGGAGATCGTATTCGAAAAATACGCTCCGATCGACTACATCATCTGGGGGGACGACTGGGGAACACAGCGCTCCGGTTTCTTCTCAAACGAGATGTTCCGTGAATTCATAATGCCCTACACGAAGGCCTGCTGGGACTGGGTTCACAACATGGGGCGGTACGTAGAGCTCCACTCCTGCGGCCTCACGCAGCAGTATATCGAAGAGATGGTCGAAATGGGCCTGGACGCATGGACGCCGCAGCCGATAAACGACCTCGATATGCTCACAAGAAAATACGGCGAGAAAATCGCTCTCACTGTCAATCAGCCCGAAATAGCGGAAGCGAAGAGCGAGAAAGAGGCCAGGGAACTCATCCGGAAATTTGTGGACACCTACGCGCCGCGCGGGAAGATAATCTCGGGCCCCATAATGAACCGGGACGAAGCTATCCGAAAAGCCGCTTTGGAGGAACTCTACTACTATTCAAGCGATTTCTACGCGAAGAGATAACCTCAGGATAAGCTCAGTGCGCGGTCTGATCCACCCCGGATCGGTCCGCGCACTTTTTTGCGTTTCAAAGACTTGTTTCTTATGAAGTGTCTATCCCTCAGCGCCACCTCATCCGCCTCACTATGTTCGGCACCTTCTCCTCGAGGAGAAGGCATGGGTGCAGCCGCTCGTATGAGGTACTGCCTTCTGCTTTATACTCCTGCGGCTGAACGGCGGTACGCCGTCTCATCCGCCTCACTATGTTCGACACCTTCTCCTCGAGGAGAAGGCATGGGTGCAGCGGTCCGTTTCACGCTGCTGCAGCTTGATATTTCGCTGCACCGCGAAAGGTCTGTTGTCGTAATACCCTGCTTTTGCATTCAGAAAGGGAGCGCGGCCGGTGCCGCGCTCCCTTTGACGCTTCTTTTCGTTCTGTGTCAGGTGATCACACAGAGCCGGTCAAAGCTTAGGTATACAGTAAGTACATCTGGATGAAGAGGTTGTCGGTGGTCAGCACCAGGCCCTTGTATTCCTTGCTGCAGGCAACGAATCCGGGTTTCTGATATCCGGCGAGCGCACCGAAGTCTTCCTGGACGTAAGTGGTGAGCTGTTTGCAGTGCTCGATCATCTGATCCCATGTGGAGGCAGTGACCATCTTGTCGTACTCGTCGAGCATCAGGGCATAAAGCTCAGGATTGTAATATTCCTGCCAGCACTGCCTGATCATGCAGCCTTCCTTGAGGATATATCCCCAGGGGATGTAGGGGCCCGTGCTGCTGTAGCCGGTGGAGCCGACCTGCAGCGACCAGTCGCCGTTCCTCAGAAGGGTGAAGTTGGCCTCGGCCTCAATGACCTCAAGGCTGATCTCGACGCCGGCTTTGCCCAGCTGGTCCTGAACGGCCTCAAAGTCCTGCTTCGCGAAATCGGGGATAGGAGCATGGAATTTGATATCGGAGGGTGCAACGCCTACGCTTGCCAGCAGCTCCATGCCCTCATCCGGATCATAGTAATACTGGTCATATGGCACGGCGCTCGGTGTTCCTGTCGGCCAGATGCTGTCGTCAACGATGCCCATGCCGTCGCAGATGAGGTCGTTGATGGCGTTCATGTCGATAAAGCGGTCGAGAGCAACGCGGACTTCACGGGTCTGGAAGATCGGGACCCACTTCGGGTTCAGCCAGAACGGGTTCGCGCCGCCGATGGTCTTCTCAAGGATTCCATCGTAGCCCTGATCCTGCAGGGTGTAGTACTGCTCAACGGTGGACAGTCTCGCGCAGTCGATGTCTCCGTTCAGAATGGCCATGACCTGGGTGTTCTGGTCAGCAACTATAGCGTATCTGATGGTCTCGATGGCGGGCATTTTGTCCTCGAGATAATAGTCCGGGAAAGCTTTCAGGACGATCTCGACGCCGGACGTATAGGACTCGATCTTGTACGGGCCAGTGCCGATGGCGGCTCTGTTGTCGCCTATGCCGTACAGTTCAAGTGCGGTCGGGCTGACGGGCATAAGCGGGTTGTTGGACATAGCCTGCTCAAAGTACGGGCAGGGAGCTGACAGATGGACAACGAGGGTCTTGTCGTCTGTGGCTTCCCAGGAGGTGATGTTCTGGTTGGTGATGTAGGGGGCGGAAGCCTGCTGTGTGAACTCCCAGGCTTTCGCGATGGCGGGGGCGTCGCAGTCGGTGCCGTCATGGAATTTAACGCCGTCGCGGATCTTGAACGTCCAGGTGAGGAAGTCTTCCGAATGCTCCCAGCTCTCAGCGACACAGCCGCGGATGTCGGTCACGTCGCCAAGGTTCGTCCTCAGGAGGCCCTCATAAACGTTGCACCAGAGCCAGCCTTCGGAGGCGCAGTTCCAGGGCAGCTGAGAGGGGACGTCGTTGCCGGCCAGATAGACAAATTCGGTGCCGGGCTGGAGTTTTCTGGGCCTGTTTTCCAGCTCACTCAGGCTGTAAATGAAGTGCCTTGAGTCATATTCCATGTCACTGCCGGGTTCGGTTGAAGGTCTTACCTGCTGGGTCTCGGTGGGCTGTGCTGTGTCCTGGCCTCCGCTTGTGGGGGCTGCAGACGGGGGGGTCTTGCTGGTGTCGGGGGTGTCGGTGCTGTCTTTGGCCTTGCAGGCTGTGAAAGCAAGGACCATGACCAGCGCCATTGCTACGCAGAGAATGGTACGGAACTTCTTCATTGCTTATCCTCCTTATATTTTACAATGCACCGGCATTGCAGGAAACAGAATCAGGGTGCGCTATAAAACGCGGGGGGCGCGGAGCGAAAAAGTTTCAACTGAATCCAAACTAAATCCATGAAATTATTAAGTTTATTATATAACAAGTAATATAAACCTTAATAAAGTTCTTTGCAAGTAAATCCCATATAAATTGTATATCGCATTATTCCCAAAGATTTTGCCTCAAACTGAACAAAATGTCTATTTTCGTTTCGGCGCCGGAACAAACGACTTACAACCCAATAATTTGCGGGCTTGAATAACAGCTTTTCGGGCTATATCATTGTTATCGCGCCGGGGTCATCCCTGCGCCGCCTGCCGGCGCCGGCGGGCAATAAACATAGTCAGGGGGGCGGCAATGAAGGTCTGGGATGTCGCGGTCGTGGGCT
>JAAYAR010000091.1 GCA_012719235.1 Clostridiales bacterium | reverse complement strand
CGGATCTGTTTAGGGAAAACGTCAGCGTCACGCCTTACGGTGTGCCTTCGGAAGCGCTCGACAGCCCGTATTTTGAACACGGCTGGTCAAAGGGCACAATCCAGTCGCCTACAACCTGTCTGGTCATCCTCGGACTGCTCGCGTGCGGTAAAACAAAGGAAGCCGCCGATATAGCGCGGCGTTACGCGCGGATTCTGCAAAAATCGGGTTTTTACCATATGATAGACCCCATAACGGGTCTCGGAAACGACAAGGCAATCGGGGCAAACAATGTGCAGTACTGGGCTGCGTGGACTGCCGGGGTGTTTACGATACTGTCGGGCTATATCTGCTGATTCTAACTATACGATTGATCGACAGATCAAATCCATTGACTACCGGTAATGTTTTTGGGTTTCCGCGAAAAGTGCGCGGATGATATCGCGGAGCCTATCGACAACCTTATCAAGAATCCGGAAACGCTCATTTTTTGAATCCGCTAAACGTGTTTGACGCGGGCGCTGTTTTTTCGAAAAAATTTTTTTCCTGCGGACGCGGACGCGCACGCGCACGCATTATGCGCACCCACACACGCGGGCACGACATGCGCACGATACACCCGCGTGATGCACCCGCATGACGCACCCGCACATTACACCCGTGATGCGTACGCCCGACGGAGTGGCGGGGAAACGGCAGGCGGACAGTGTCCGCACCGACGAGTTCGGCGGAAACGAATGGCGGGCAATGCTCACCGCTGCGGGGACGGGGGAAACGAATTGTGAGAAGCTTTTGTTTGTCATGATCAGATCTCCTTCCCCGCGTTTTGGGTACGCTCCGCGGGAAGCTCCGCTTCGGAGCTTCTTTTTTGCTTTTTTATGTGATTATGTATTATCTCCATGAAGATGCAAACATTGGCCGAATAGATAATAGTACATATGTTCTAATTTGTCAAGTGTTAAATAAAAATAATCCGGTTATGCCGCGTCTGAGCCGGATAAAATACGGCGGTTTCATGATGCCGTACTTCCGTCTGAGTTTCTATATATTTATCGGATGCTAATATGAATATACAGGCGGGCGTTTGAGGCGACATTCATAATAGCCGCAAGCCCCGGCTCAAATTAGAGCCGGGGCCTGCCGTTTCTTTTCAGCCGAGGATGCGTGTGTTATATAGCTTATTGTTGTATATGGAGCCCTCCGCTGTCAGACAATGATTCCGATCACTTGGCATCATCCAGTATGAACCTCTGCAGGATGGCAGCCACCTGACTGCGGGTGGCGATGCCCTTTGGCTCCAGCTTCCCGTCGGCACCGTTCACGTACCCCTTTGCGTTGGCCCACTGCATGGCAGCCTTTGCCCAGCTGCTTATGCTTCCGCCGTCGGCAAAACCGCCGAGATCATTCGTGGCGGAAACGTCGATGCCCTTATAAGCCGCATAATTTTTCAGGAGGAGCGCCATCTGCTCGCGGGTGATCGCATCGCCGGTCCCGAAGAGCCCGTTGCCGTACCCGCTTACGATGCCCTTTTCCGCGGCCCAGGCCACCGCGGTCGTATACCACTCACCATCCTTCACGTCGGTGAAGGCGCTGGCCCCGGCGGTCGGTTTCCCCTCAAAGCGCCAGAGCACGGTGACCAGCATCGCGCGAGTCATGGCGGCGTCCGGAGCGAATACAGTGTCCTCGATACCGGAGAAAAGTTTGTTGGCATAAGCGAAGGAGACGCTGTTGAAATACCATTTTTCACGGCCCACATCCTTAAAGGGCAGTAGGCCGACTACATATTTCGAGAAGTGATCTACGGTGAAGACCACGCCGGCGGATGCGGCGTCGTAACGACCGGTCACGGGCTCCAGCACACCGTCGTCGTTCAGATACCAGATGACAACAGCATTCGGGTCCTCGCCCGCGCCGAGAGAATAGGGCACCTTGACCTCCACCGTACCGGTCCCGAATTCCGAGACTGTCTGGCCGCCCGCGGTGAGCATGAGATCAAGCACGGGTCTGCCGCCCACAAGCGCCGCCTGCTCATCCGTGAGCGAATCGGGATCCGCCATGGCTGCACTAATGGTTATATCGCCGTCGTACGAGCCGATCGCGGCGAGCGCTGAGGAGTCAAAGGTAAGGGAGGCCTCCGGAAGTGAAATCGAGAGCTTCCCGATTCCGTCCGCGCCGGCTATCGCGCCGAAAGCATCCGCGGAGAACGTGACTCCCGATGCGTCAAGAGCGGACAGGTCAAGGGACAATGTTCCGGACATGGAGCGGATAGCTGCCAGCGTATCGGCGTCTATCTTCAGACGGGCAATCCCATCTTCAATGACCGCCGAGATGTCAAGGTCCGAACCGCTGCCGGACGCCGGGACGGGAACTTCGTTCTCAGGCGCGGAGATGCCGCCGCCGCCTCCGAAGTCTCCGCCGCCGCCTATATAGGTGAAGCTGACGGAGACTTCCACATTATCGGCCGGCATTCTGAAAGTATAGACCAGAAGGGAAGCGCTGACCTCCTCGATGAGGAAGCCGTTGTCAAGACTGAGGGACTCTAGCGCATAGCCGCCGGCGGGGGTCACCGTCAGGGTCACGATCTCTTCCTCCACCGCGGTGGTGTGCGACGCGGTCACGCCCGTCGGCACGGTTATGCTGTAATGCTGTTTATAGATCTGATCTTCTGTGAGCGTGATCGCCTGCCTTACGTTGGAGACCTTTGCGGTGTATAAGCCGCCATCTTCCGTTACGGATACGACAGCCTCATCACCCGCGGCAGACTCGAGCACGGACTTGATTTTTTCAACGCTCGTACCAAAGCCGTCTTTCGGCTCAAAGGTCATTCGAACGGTGCCGCCGAGGCGCACACTTTCGTCAGTGACGTCGCGCGCACCGTCGTCGTCGGGCATAATCGGCGTGACATAGACGATCCTGCTGACCCCCGTCACGGCGGCGGGAAGCGTCACGGTATTGGTCACCAGAGGCGTAAAGTATGCTCTCACCGTCAGGTTTTTCGTGAGCGAAGCGATCGTGTAGACGGGCTCCGCAACGAGATCCCCGTTTTCGTCGACGACATCGGTCTCGGTGCCGGTCCCTTCCTGGATCGTCCACTTGCTCAGCATATTGCCTGTCAAGGGCGCTGCGCTGAACACCAGGGTGCTTCCGCCGAACTGTAAAGAGCCCGATGTTATCGCGTTCCCGGCATTCGCGGCCGTCAGCGTGCCGCCGGTTATGTCTATGGGCATGGGGCCAAAATTGACCATATAGCTGCTCGCCGCCTTCAGATAGGCGACCGCGTTGATATTGCCGCTGATATTGCTCAGGGTATATGTCTTCACCGTGTCGTAGGTGCTCACGCCGTTGACATACCACTGCTCCATCATGCTTCCGCTTACTACGGAGACGGACAGTACCAGACTCTCTCCATTATATACGGTCAGGCCGCCTTCAGGGAAAACGGTGTCAGCGCTGCCGACCAGCGCGCCGTATATGTCGCGCAGCGTGTACTTCATGGTGCCGCGGGCCGGGGCGCTGACGCTCGCCGCGGCGGTGTAGGCGATATTCGGAGTAAACACGGCGACGATATGCGTGTCTTTGCCAAGCGCCGCAATGGTCAGCGTCCTCGCGCTTCCGGGCACAACGTCCCCATCCCGCTCCCAGTGGTCAAATACAAAGCCGCGGTCCGCAGTTGCCGTGAAGGTCAGCGAGGATCCGCCGGGTATATCTGCAAGGGCGTCCGGGTCGGTGGGCGTCCCGCCCACCACGGTCGTGACCGCTCCGTTGACCGCCGTCACTGTTACCGCATAGTGGTTTTGTACCGTTTCCAGCGAGGCTGTGGTGTTCTGTGTGATATTGAAGGTGTAGCTGTCTGAACTCGTCGTCGCCGTTCCATTTACGATGAAAACCGCGCCCTCAGCTGCCTGGTATCCGTCCTTGGGCTCGAGCGTAACCGCGGTATCCCCCGTGACCGGAGAGCCGCTTGGGATATTTCTCTTGACGAGCGGCGTTGTGGAGTCGCCGTCGTCATCATACATATAGCTGGCTGCGATGTCGCCCTCGAGCGTCAGCGTATACGCGTCGCGCTCAAACACCGCGTACACGGTCATGGAGCTCGTGCCCATCGTAACGTCCAGGCTGCTGGAGCCGCCCGCGCCGGGGGTGCCGGTCGGGGTCGTTGTCGCGCCGCCGGCGGTCGTCTGCCACTTGCTGAAGTGATAGCCCGGCTTCGGCGTGGCCGTGAATGTATATTCCGCGCCGTAGCTGACGTACGCTCCGGAGCTGAAAATCGGGTCGCTGCAGGTGATACTGCCGCCGGCAGCCGGCTGGACAGCCGTCGAGAGCCGGATCGTGGCCGGTTTAAACGTCACTGTGACGGTCACATTCTGCGCTTCCATCGTCAGCGGGAAGGTCGAGCCGCCCGTCTGCCGGTCTTGATCGCCCGAGGCAAAGGCAGCCGTCCAGGTGTCTATCTCGTAGCCCGCCTGCGGGGCAGCGTACAGCATAACGGCGGTGCCCGCGGCGTAGTCGGCGATGAGCTGCGTTGAGTTGGCGATGCCCACCGTGCCGACCGGTCTGGCTCCGGAAGGGCCGGTCTCGGAATACGGGGCGGCCACAGCGGTCAGCCTGTATTTCGCGCCGACGATGCCGTAGCTCCCGGACACATAGGTCACGCTGTAGTTGTTATAGAGCGCCACGGGCGTGTCGGGGCCGGTACAGGCCGTTACGGTGTAGTTTCCGGGATCCGTGCTGTTGTTTAGCACCACGGGGTTGCCCGCCGAGTTGACAGCTGCGTACGTGAGCTTCAGCGCCGCCAGTTGAGAGTCTGTCAGGTCGTGGCAGAAGATGACGGGCTTGTTCTCTATATCCTCAACCGCGGAGGTGCTGATATCCTCCCTGCTGTGAACCCCGACGGTGATCTGTTTTTTACTCACCGTGAAGACCTGCTCGGCTATGAGATCATCACCGTCATATGCCTCCATGGTATAGCTTCCGATGTAAGGCGTGACGCTGCCGGCGGCAAAAGGAACGCGGACAGGTCCGATATCCACTGCTGTTGTCGCCGGATCGTCCGCCCAGTCGGCGGGGTTGTTGCTGTAATACTTGTATGTAGCGCCGGGGACAGGCACTGCCTGAATTTCATCATTTAAATCTTTACTGATCGATTGCACCGAAAGCAAGATCGCGTCGCCGTAGTCGAAGCCCGTCACGGCGCCGGCTGCTCCTTCTTTGGACAGGGACAGCCTGTGTGCGGAGCCGTTTCCGACTACGACCAGCACGCCTGTCTGCGTCTCCAAATCCTTAAATACGAAGCTTCCGCTGTAGTACGCGGACACTGTGTAAACACCCTCCGGCAGGGAGGTGATCGAGAGCGGCGCCGTGGAGTAGTATTTCCGCATACCGGTCTGCTCATCGCCGAAGAGCTTCGTGTCGTCCGAAACGACCAACGGAACCGTCTTGCTTACCCGGTAATCGGTTCCCTCCACCGTGAATACGACGCTGCCTGTGGGCGCCGCCGCGTTTCCGGCGTTGGCGGAATACAGCTCAATATTGGCATTTAAACCCTTCGATAAACCCGTTGTCTGTTCCGTGGCCGTAAAGATGTTTACAGCAGGCGTTCGCTTGGTATAGGCGGTGGTAATCGCGTCGGAGTATGCCGAAATGTAGTAATTCTCGGCCGTGCTGCTGTCATAATAGATGCAGTTGACACGGCAGCGATATGCGGCATTGTCGGCAGACCCCGCGTTGGCTATCGTCAGGGAAGCGGTTGTTTTCCCGGAGAGTGTCGTCCAGTTCCCGTCGACCAGCTTCTGCCACTGGTAGCTCAGGCCGCTGTAGCTTTCCGGCGACGCCACGTTCAGCGTCACGGTACCGACGGAGTCGGGATAGATGGGCAGCTGGCCGTTTTCGTTCAGCCCGCTGTAGCTCATGATTGGATAGCCCACCTTCGTCTTTGTGCGGCAGCTCATGGGCTCGCTGTATATACTCTCCTTCGGGTCACTGGCGGTCACGGTTTGGATCTGGTACTGATACTCGGTATAGGGGCTCAGGCCCTCATCCGTGTAGCTGAAATTATACGCTCCGGTCGTGCTGTCAGGCCTTCCGTCGGTAAACGGAACGAACGCGACCTCATAGCTCCCCGACCCGTCAGGGAACTCGTAATAACGGTAGATTTTAAAGCCCGCCACCATCTTGTCATAGCTCCATCTGAGGGTGACCGCCTCATCTGTGGTCCGGGCAATATCCTGCTCGAAATCGTCCGGCAGCGGGGCAGGGCTGTGCACGTCGCTTACGATATAGCTTACCACGGGGAAGGATATACCTTTGTTCTTGTATTCGTAGCAGAAAATCCGCCAGTTCATGCCGTATCCGTAGGGCTGGGCTTCGATCGGCATGTTTTGCATCTCACCCGAGAACGAGCTTCCGTTTGTGGTTACGGTGACGTAGCCCGCGCCCGCTTCCGCGCCCGCTACGACACCGACCGTCAAGCCCCCTCGCCGGCTCCCGCTTTCCCCTCCACGGCGGCTGACGCGGAAAAGGAGGTGCTGGTCTCCTTGGACATGGATATCTCCTGGGAGATTCCGGAGCCTCCCCCCGTACTGCTGAAGCCCACGGCCGAGGGTGTGCCGTTATAAGCGGCAATGACGCGATAGCCATCGGTTGAGGCGGGATAGCTTGACGGGTCTCCGAGAACGTGGGTCAGCACGTTGTCCGCGATGGAGGGCAGCACCTTGTAGTCCTTGGCGATGGCCTCATACTCATCCAGAGAGAGCAGCCGCACCGCCGCCTCGTGGGGGATGTTGACGGTGGTCAGCACTTCCTTATAATTGCCCCTTCCGTCAGGCACATAGGAGGTATACTCGTAGATCTCCATCGGTATGGAGTAGAAGGCCACCATGTCCTCTCCCGCGGCGGCGCTGTAAGTAACGGTCTGCTCCAGCATGGAGATCGACTCCGTCTCAAAGGTGAAGTTTGCGGTGAACGTGGCCTCAACCTCCGTCGAGGCTACCGTTACGCCGAAAACAGATATTTCCTGCTCAAAGGAGACATAGGCACCGATCGATATCGTTGCGGAAGCGTTGTATCCCGATCCGGAGCCGGAGGTGCTCGAATAGCTGGTGGTGGATTCGGCGTAGTTGCCCGACAGATCGTCCCGCCCGATGAGGTCTTTGAAGTAGGGCGGCGACGCCAGCACCGAAAGTACCTTGGGGTCGGTGTATGTATAGTAGTGTCTCCCTCCGTAATTCATATAGCTGGAGTCGTTGTCCGTGTTGGCAAGGCATATGGCCGTGGAGAAATCCGCGGCGGTGCGGCTGTGGTAACCGGTCGGATCCGCTGCGACCATATAAGTCTCGCCCATCGTCAGCTGCTCGTAATCGACGTTGACCGGACCGCTGTCTGTAACGGTTTGGAATCTGTCGAACTTGAGGTACCAGGTCTTAATGCCGAAGAGCTTGTACAGCCAGTTTTGATAGTAATAATCCCATACGTATTTTGGTTCCTCATGGCTGCCTGTGAAGGTGTAGGTCGCGGTTATCTTTTCCGAAGACTTCAGCGTCTGTGTCATCGTGACCAGCGCGCCCTTGCCGGTTTGCCCGGTGAGGTCGCCGGCCACCGCGCCGTATTCAACGTATTCGACAGGATGGGCGATGTTCTGCTGCATAGCGCCCGTAACGTCCCAGGCCTCCTTGATATTAAGCCCATCTTCTGTGTATTCGATGATCAGGCTGTCAAAGTACAGCAGATCCCCCCCGCCGCTGATCCCCTGGGAGATAACGCCGGTGTTGGCCGTGCACAGAGGCAGGGAGTAGAAGTGGAAATTACCTTCGCTGTCGCTGCTGCGCAGCAGAGTCATCGCGGCCCATACGTAGCTGCTGTCCTCTTGTGCAAACAGGTCGAAATTCTGATAGATATTGGACTCAAACGCCGTGCCGTTCCAGCTGTAGAGCGCGACATAGCGGGTCTGCGTGTTTCCCAGCTTCAGGTCGGCGTCGGACTGGCCGCATAGAATCAGCACGTCCTCGTCGCTGCCTGCCATGTCGCCGAAGTCAAATGAAGCCCGCACGATGTTCGAGCTGCCGTAGGTCAGGTCGAACTGCTGGGAGGCGGTGAGCATCGCGGTGCCTTTCGCGCCGAACATGACCACTGCCTTTGACCCCACATTCTGTGTGGGACCGTAATAGTAGCCCCAGGTGGCGGCGAGATCGTCCGTCCCGTCCATGTTCACATCGCCGCTCACGAGCGAGACCATGTTGGACACAACGTCGCCCTCGCGAAGGTAGTAGGTCCATACCAGCGACCATTTGCCGGGATTCAGATAGGCCGTTTCGGGATTATCGCCGCCTATAAGCTGCAGGGCGTACACGGCGATGCGGGAGTTGCCCTTTTCCGGTATGTAAACCGCGACCTCATCGAGGCCGTCTCCGTTCCAGTCCCCGGTAGTTACCTGCAGATAATTCTGAAGCTGGTAGGGCGCTTCCGCGAAGTTCTCCACAAGCTTGTCTTCATAAGTCAGCGTCGGGTTGCCGATCTGCTTTGTCGTGGACAGAAGCTCTTTTGCGCTGCTGCCGTATGTTCCGCTCTTCGCGCTGCCGAAGCGCAGATAGATCCCCCCGTTTGTGCTGTATTCGGAGGTATAGACCATGACGGTCTGCGCCGAGAGACCGCCTGTGTTGCCGTTAAAATTGCCGGCGGCCACCGACGACAGGGCATACTTGAAGCCGTTTCCCAGATCGGTGGAGGCGTTGACCGCCTCCTTGAGGTAGCCATTCGCGGGGATGTTATCCGCGTCGTTGAGATAAGCGGACGTGGTAGTCGGGGTTGTCCCTAACGTGTACACCTCGCCGGTGCTGATGAGGGTATATTTCCCTTTCACCGTCGTCGTGCCGTCTGCGATCGTGCTGGTATTCACGGAACCGAGTATCCCGTCAACGGTGGTCGCGTCCCAGGCTTCGTCGCCGTACAGCCGGGAGGTCAGCGAATTGTTGTAGACCGTGTCGTACGGCGCATCGGTTGTTCTGCCGTTTTGGAGTTCGCCGGCCGTCTCATAAGACGCGCTGCCCTCTGTCTTTGTCGACAGGCCGACTTTATAAAGCTCGTACACAGGGGAGAGCTCGATGGTGTTTCGGCCGTAGGGGTTATCCAGGCTGGTCGGGTCAAAGCCCTCCGGCGCTTTGGATGTATCGATCCCGAGCGCTGTCAGCGCGTTCATCTCCGTGCCGGATCCCGCAGCCGATACGGGTGAGGCAAGAGACGGCAAGAGGCATATCAACATACACAGTGTCAGGGCGAGGCTAATAACTCTTTTTTTCATTTAGACGCTTCCTTTCTATATGTACATCTACTCAAAGGTTTTTGCGGTGGTCGCTGCGGTGCCGCACAGGATATTTTTGCCTATTATAACACTAAGGAGTGAAAAAAAAACTACTGCACGAACTTGTTTTTCAGGCAGTTTTTTTGTTTTGGTACGGATTTTGCCACTGCCTGTCCTTTTATCTTATCGGTGTTCAGTCCACCCCGGGCGGCAGCCGTTTTAATAAATAGATCATATCCGTCAGCCGCTTTCCGTTTTCATACATGGGGTGGTCGTAATTGTCCGTAAAAAAGCCTTTGACGACGTGGGATCTT
>JAAYAR010000090.1 GCA_012719235.1 Clostridiales bacterium | reverse complement strand
TTATCGTCGGTCCTGAACCAGTTCACGTTAAAGATCTTCGGAGGTCTGGATATTTTCTTCTCCATGTCGAGCCAGTGCTGGAAATAGTCGCCCATATTATAACCGCAGAACGGCAGCATCGCCATGGGATCGCGCCTTGTCACGCCGACAGCGCCGGTGGCCGCGGCCGTCGTCTCAGAGCCCATGATGGAACCCATGAATACTCCGCTCTCCCAGTCGCGTGACTGATAAACGAGAGGCACGGTCTTCGCGCGTCTGCCGCCAAATACGATCGCGTCGATAGGAACTCCCTGGGGATCCTCGAATTTCGGAGAGATGCAGGGGCAGTTCTTCGCGGGGGCCGTGAAACGGGAGTTCGGATGCGCTCCTTTTGATCCGTCCGAGGGATCCCATTTCTCACCTTTCCAGTTGAGGGCGTTTTTCGGCGGGTCGTCGTTCATCTTCTCCCACCAGACCGTGTTATCGTCAAGGTTGAGCACGACGTTCGTGAATATCGAGTCTTTCCTGGTCGACTCCATCGCGTTAATATTCGACTTCGCGTTGGTACCGGGCGCAACTCCGAAAAATCCGTTCTCGGGGTTGACAGCCCACAGTCTCCCGTCGGGACCGGGCCTCAGCCAGGCGATATCGTCACCGACGCACCAGGCCTTCCAGCCTTTCTTCCTGTAGACCTCGGGAGGCACGAGCATGGCGAGGTTCGTCTTGCCGCAGGCGGACGGGAATGCCGCCGCGATGTAGCGCGTGACGCCTTCGGGGTTTTCGAGCCCGAGGATAAGCATGTGTTCCGCGAGCCAGCCCTCGTCGCGTGCGAGTGTAGAGGCGATACGCAGCGAGAAGCATTTTTTGCCGAGCAGCACGTTTCCGCCGTAACCGGAGTTAATCGACCAGATCGTATTGTCCTCCGGGAAATGGACTATATACCGGTTTTCTTCTTCAAGCTTTGCTTTCGAGTGAAGGCCTTTAACGAATTCGCCGCTTTTTGCTATAGCATCGAGCACCTGATTCCCGACCCGGGTCATGATGTTCATGCTAACGACGACATAGATGGAATCAGTCAGTTCTATTCCGTACTTTGCGAAGGGAGAAAAAGGCACCCCCATGGAATATGGGATGACGTACATCGTGCGCCCCTTCATTGAGCCGTCAAAAAGCTTTCTGAGTTTTGCGTACATCTCTTCTGGATCGCACCAGTTGTTCGTCGGGCCCGCGTCCCTCTGTTTTTTTGAGCAGATAAATGTGCGATCTTCAACTCTGGCCACGTCGTTGAGGGCCGAGCGGTGATAGTAGCAGTTCGGCAGCTTCTCCTCGTTGAGTTTTATCAGCTCTCCCGTCCCAACGGCTTCTGCGCGCAATTGCTCCAGCTGCTCGGAACTCCCGTCGATCCAGACGATCTTATCGGGTTTTGTAAGTTCCGCCATCTCATCGACCCACGCTTTTACCTGTCTATTGGCCGATTCGTCCATCATGCACCTCCGAATAATTTTCGCGCAGCCGGCGGCGTGCCCGCCGGCCGCAGTTCATAAAGTAAAGATTCTCCGGAATCAAAATGTGAAACTGTTTACTTTTATAACATTAGCACAACGTGCAAATATTGTAAAGCATTCTGATGATTTTTAACCGGTTAATAAACGTTTATTATCGTCAAAACAGCGAGAGCTGCGCGCTCTCCGGCAGGCCGTCAAACGCACCGACCGCCCGCAGCCCCTCAATATGCGCCTTTGTGACTTTGGTACATATGCTTGCGAAATCATCGACCGAAACGAACGTTACGCCCACTCTTTTTTCCACTATGTCGGCTGCCGCGCTGTCTCCCAGACCGTTTACGGAGTTGAACGGCGGCAGCAATGTTTTGTCGTCCAGGATCGTGAACCGGTTGGCATGGGAAGTATACAGGTCTATCGGCGCAAATTTGAATCCGCGAAGATAAAACTCGTAACAGGCCTCAAGACTGACGAGCATATCCTCCTCCACTTTGCTCAGGTCGCTTTTCGACGTAAGCTCCCGCAGTTTCGCGCGCACGGTGTCCATACCCATACACATGACGGCCGCGTCCATCGCCTTGGCCCGGACACTGAAATATGCGGCATAAAAGTGGATCGGGTAATGGACCTTGAAGTAGGCTATTCGAAACGCCATGATCACGTACGCCGCGGCGTGTGCCTTCGGAAAAAGGTAGCTGCATTTTTGGCAGGAGTCTATATACCACTGCCGGACTCCGTGCTGTTTCATAGCCTCGATCCACTCGTCTTTGAGCCCCCGGCCCTTCCGGACCGATTCCATTATGCTGAAGCTCAGCGTTTCCGGCATCCCCTTGCCGATCAAAGTTAACATAATGTCATCGCGGCAGCCGATCAGCTCACGCAGGGTCGCCGTGCCGCTGAGCAGATAATCCCGCGCGTTTCCGAGCCATACGTCGGTACCGTGCGAAAAACCCGAGATGCGTATGAGCGCCTCGAATGTTTTCGGCTGAGTCTCAACGAGCATCCCACGCACGAACCCCGTACCGAATTCCGGTATCGCGGTAGCGCCCGTCGGGCCGAGTATCGGGTCGTCCTTGTAACCCAGCACCACCGAAGAGGTGAACAGGCTCAGCGTCGCGCTGTCGTCGAGCCTTATGGAGCGAACGTCAATGCCGGTGGAGTCTCCCATGATCTTGAGCATCGTCGGGTCATCGTGCCCGAGCAGGTCGAGCTTGAGAAGATTATCCTCCATTGCGTGGTATTCGAAGTGTGTAGTTATGATCCCGCTGTCGGCGTCGTCGGCTGGGTGCTGTACGGGACAGAAAGAATATATCTCCATGTCGTTCGGGATGACCACGATCCCTCCCGGGTGCTGGCCCGTCGTACGCTTGACCCCGCAGCAGCCCAGCGCAAGTCTGTTTTCCTCGCTGCGGGAGAATTTCAGGCCGCGCTCTTCAATGTATTTCTTAACAAAACCGTAAGCTGTCTTCTCCTTGAGCGTGCCGATGGTCCCGGCTCTGAAGCACTTGTCTGCCCCGAACAGTTCAGCGACATTCCGGTGTGCCTGCGCCTGGTGCTCACTGGAGAAGTTCAGGTCGATATCCGGTATCTTGTCGCCGCCGAATCCGAGAAATGTCTCAAACGGGATCGAGAAACCGTCTTTTTCATAGGGCGTGCCGCATTTACAAAGCTTATCCGGAAGATCCGCGCCGCAGTTATACTCCGGGTCGTCAACAAACTCGCTCGCCCTGCACGACGGGCAGCGGTAATGCGGGCCCAGGGCGTTAACTTCCGTGATGCCCGCCATATACGCCACAAGGGATGATCCGACGGAGCCGCGCGAGCCGACGAGGTAACCGGCCTCGTTTGAACTGCGGACGAGCCTCGCGGCGCTTATGTATATGACGTCGTAGTTGCATCCGATTATGTCTTTCATCTCGGCTTCGAGCCGCTCCCGTACAACGGGCGGCAGATCGTCGCCGTAAAGCTCTTTCGCCCTTGTCCATACAAGAGATTCGAGCTCCTCACGCGAGTTATCGATCTTTGGCGGGTAAAGCCCCGTCGGGACAGGCGACAACGCACCGACTCTGTCCGCTATCGCGTTCGGATTCGCAACGACGACCTCGAACGCTTTCTCCTCGCCGAGATACGCGAACTGCCCGAGCATGTCTGCGGTCGAGCGGAAATACAGGGGCAGCGGCCTGTCCGAGTCTTTAAAGCCGCTACCGGCGAGCAGTATCCTGCGAAGGATCTCGTCTTTGGGGTCAAGAAAATGCACGTCTCCGGTGGCTACGACCGGTATGCCGAGTTCTTCGCCGAGGCGGACGACACGCCTGTTGAACTCCATCAGGTCATCTGTCGACCCGGCTTTTCCTTCGTTTATAAGAAAATCATTGTTGCATACCGGTTGGATCTCAAGATAGTCGTACGCGGAAGCTATCCTGCGAAGTTCCGTATCACCCGCTCCCGAAACGACTGCCCTGAACAGCTCCCCGCTCTCGCACGCGCTTCCGATTAGCAGTCCGGAGCGGTGGCTCTCCAGGCGGTGCCGCGGCGTCAGCGGGTGGCGGTAGAAATATTCGAGATGCGCGAAGCTGATAAGCTTATACAGGTTCCGAAGCCCCTCCTGCGTAGCTGCCAGCAGTATCACGTGCCGCGAATTTCGTTGGAGCGATCTCAGCGCGGCTTTTGACGGGGCCATACAGTCGTTCACCTGCGCGAGGGTACTTACGCCTCTGTCGATAAGACGCGCAAACAGCTCGTGGATTATCTTCGCGACCACAGCCGCGTCGTCCTGCGCGCGATGGTGCCTGAAATCCCCCAGATTGAGATGCGCCGCGACGTCGTCGAGCCTGTAGTGGGCGAGCCCGGGCAGCATGGTCTGAGCGAGCGCCAGGGTGTCTATATAGCAGGGGTCGTACTGTATGCCCTCCCTGTCGCATGCGCTCCTGAGGAAAGCAATATCAAAATCGGCGTTGTGCGCTGCCAGGGGCCTTCCGCCCGCAAAATCTAAAAATGCCCGCAGAGCATCGCCCTGAGATGGGGCGTCTGACAGCATTTCGTCAGTTATCCCCGTGAGGTCGGTGATCTGCTGCGACAGCCTGCGCCCGGGGTCCGCGAAGCTGTTAAAGCGCGCAGCGATCTCGCCGTTTCTGAAAAGAACGGCGCCGTACTCTATTATCACGTCCGACGCGGGATCGAGCCCGGTCGTTTCAACGTCAAACGCGATGAACTCCGAATCTATCGGCCCCTCCGCTTTCCCACGGACGAAAGGAGCCTCGATAAGATAGGCCTCGACACCGTAGATCACTTTGACGCCGTACTTTTTCGCCGCCTTCATTGCGTCGGGAAACGCCTGCGCAACGCCGTGATCCGTGATCGCTATCGCCTTTTGACCCCACGCGGCCGCCTGCTTTATCACGGCCTCTACGTTTGTCAGAGCGTCCATTGCCGACATCTGCGTATGGAGGTGGAGCTCGACCCGCGGCTGCGGGGCGGACTCGGTACGCTCCTCTTTTTTTGCCGTCACGATCGAGGCCGGCTCGAGCACAAGGTCCCCGTCGTACTTGTTCAGGGTCATGCGCCCTTTGACCCGAAGGCATACTCCGGGCTTAATGGCCGCCATCAGCGGGGCCGCTTCGGCCATCTCCATGTACTTGGAAACTCTTACGGAGTTTGTATAATCCGTTATCTCAAAGCTGATGACCGCGGCTCCCCTTTTGTTGAACAGCCTGTTGTTGACCGAGAAGACCTCGCCCTCCACGGCGACCCAACCGGTATCCGGGCCCAGCTGTGACATGGGGATGGTCTTCGTTTTAAAGTGGCTCCCGTAGAGGCAGGTCGACCTGTAGGCTTTCGCCTTCTTCGTTTCGCTGCCAAGCTGTTTATAGGCCTCACGCCTGAGCTGCTCGGCCTTTTCAAAAAGATCCTCTTTCTCATCCCCGGGCGCATCGCGCTCGGGCACGCAGCAGGGATCGTTTTCCGTGTATTCGTTTTCCGCGCTCAGGTCCCCTTCCCGGGAAAAAACGCCGCATTCATCTGACTCGGGAGACTCCTCCTCTTCAAGGGAGGCTGCCGCCGGGTCCCTGTCATCCCCGGCAGCGCCGGGTTCATCAGGCTCGGCCGGCGACGGGCGCTCTCCGCCAGACTCGAGCGCTATCGTTACTTCACTCAGCGAGTAAAAACGCTTTATCTCTTCTTTAAGCGTTTCAAGCGACACTTCATCCACATCCGCCGTGCAGGACAACGTCAGTCCCATCGTGCGGGAGCGGCTGTTGATGGCCGCTTTGAACACTATCGCGCTTTGCAGAGTCTGCCAGACTTCCTGCGAGGGGACAAAACCCGGCAGCACCTCGCGCAGCGGCGGGTATTTTCCGTTAGCCATTATCATCCCTGATCATAGAAATCAATTTCTTTGCAAGCTGCGACTGCGGGAGTTTTTCTATGATCCTGCCTTTTGCAAAAATTACGCCGCTGTCCGAGCCCCCGGCTATCCCGTAGTCGGCGTTTGACGCCTCTCCGGGGCCGTTTACAACGCAGCCCATGACCGCGACCTTTAGGTCTTTTTTTATGTCGCGAACGCCCTCCTCTACCTCCCTGGCGAGTGCCATAAGGTCTATCTTCGTGCGTCCGCATGTGGGGCAAGAGATTATCTCCACCCCTCCGCGCCTGATTCCCGCAGCCCGCAGTATATTCTTTGCCGCCACGACTTCCCGCCAGGGTTCCGCGGTCAGGGATACGCGCACCGTATCGCCTATCCCGTCGCACAGGAGGGAACCTATGCCGACGGCTGACTTGATCGTGCCGTACTCGACGTTCCCCGATTCTGTGACGCCTATATGTATAGGGTAGTCGCACCTTGCTGAGAGCAAACGGTTCGCTCTTATTGTCTCCGGCGCATCGGAGGCTTTAAGCGAAACGCATATATCGCCGAACCCGCAGCTTTCAAGGAGCTCGGCCTGTCTGAGCGCGGAGCGCACCATCGCCTCGGCCAGATCGTTGCCGCACTCCTCAAGGACCCCTTTTTCGAGAGAGCCGGAATTAACACCGATGCGGATGGGTATCCCCCGCTCGAGACAGCACTTAGCGACAGCCCTGACGCCCTCGCGCGAGCCGATGTTCCCGGGGTTGATCCGGATCTTGTCGGCCCCGGCCCGAGCGGCCCGCACAGCCAGCCGCCAGTCAAAATGAATGTCCGCCACGACGCTCATGCCGGTCATCTTCTTGAGCTCCGCCAGCGCGTCGGCGGCATCCGCATCGGGGACGGCGGCGCGTACAATGTCGCAGCCCGCTTCCTCAAGCGCGGCGAGCTGCGATCGTATCTCCCCGATATTACGGATATCTGCCTTCAGCATAGACTGGATGCTGACCGGGGCGCCTCCGCCTATAGGGACGCTGCCCGCCATTATTCTTTTTGTCACGCTACACCCCGCTCCCCGTTATGAGCCTGACGATATCGCTGTACGTGATAAAAACCATGAGACCGAGGAAGATCATCAGCCCCGCCGCGTGGATATATCCCTCGTATTTCGGGTTCACATGCCTCCGGGTCAGCTTTTCAATGACCCAGGTAACGACCATGAAGAAGATGCGCCCGCCGTCGAGAGCGGGAAGAGGCAGCATGTTCATGATCGAGATGTTTATTGCTATCATCGCCGCAAAGTACAGAACGTTCTCCGCAGCCTCCCTGATCGACGCCGAGTTGTCGCCTGCCTGAGTCATATATCCGATAATACCCACGGGCCCTGTGAGATCCCTGACGCCCGCGTTTCCTCTGAGAAGATCAAAGATGCCAAGTCTGACGAAACGCACGAAATCCATGCTGTTTGCCATAGAATACCTGAGTTTTGCAAAGAATCCTGCGTCTTCCGTGCCGAATATGAGTCCGTACCGCTGAAGCTTCTGTCCTTCGTATTCGTACTCCCTGAGCCGGAGAGGAAAATCATCAAGGCGCACTTTTTTTCCGTCGCGCCGTACGACAAGGTCATAACTGCTGCCGTTGCCCCTCGAAAGAAACAGCGAAACGTCTGAATACATCCAGATATGCTCTCCGTCTATCGAAACGATCCTGTCGCCGACCATCAGACCGTCCTCTCCTTCAAAGGGAAAACCGTCCATGAAACCCGACAGCACCGGCGTATAAAAAGCCTCGGCGCCTGAGTAAATGATCATAATGATAAGAAGGCCCAGCAGAAAATTCATCGCTGACCCGGCAACGAGGATTATGAAGCGCTTCCAGACCCTCTGGGCCGGAAAGGACCTCGGGTCAAACGAGTCCTCGTCCTCGCCCTCCATGGCACAGAGCCCTCCCACGGGGAACGCCCGCACCGTGTACATCGTTTCCCCCTTCTGCTTTTTCAGCAAAACGGGGCCCATACCGATCGCAAACTCGTTGACTTTCACTCCGAACGCTTTTGCGGTCCAAAAATGGCCCAGCTCATGTACTATGATAATAATGCCGAAAAGCAGGACTGCGATTATTATATACACGATCATTTATCTACCTCTCTGCCTGATGATCCGCTCGGCGAGCATGCGCGCTGCGTTGTCCGTTTCAAGCACTGCCTCAAGCCCGGGATCTCCTCCGGGATATTCGATCTTATTCAAAACCGCATCTATTATCTCCGGTATATCGTTGAAACCGATCCTGTAGGACAAAAACGCACCGACCGCCGCCTCATTTGCGGCATTCATTGCGGTGCAGTGCAGTTCCCCCTCTTCGCTCACCCGCGAAGCTATGGCCAGACAAGGGAAATTGACCTCGTCCGGCCTTGAAAAACTGAGAAGGCCGCAGCTCGCCAGGTCGAGCGGCAGGATCTGTGTCGGACGCCTGGCGGGATAGGTCAGCGCGTATTGGATCGGAAGCCGCATATCCGGCTGGCTGAGCATAGCCAGCAGAGCCCCGTCGCAGTATTCAACGAGCGAATGGATCACGCTCTCGGGGTGTATAACGACGGAGATCTTCGATCTCGGCAGGTCGTAAAGGCGCATCGCCTCTATTATCTCCAGCCCCTTGTTCATCATTGTAGCCGAATCGACCGAGATCTTCGGGCCCATTTTCCAGTTCGGGTGGCAAAGGGCCTCGGCGGCGGTGACTTTCTCAAGCTCCGCCTTTGTTTTACCGAAAAACGGCCCCCCCGACGCCGTCAATATCAGTTTTACTATTTCTCCCCTGTCAATATTCCCCTCAAGACATTGGAATATAGCCGAGTGCTCGGAGTCCACGGGAATGATCATCGCCCCGCTCTCTTTCGCCGCGGCTTTTATCAGAGAACCCGCGCAAACCATCGCCTCTTTATTGGCGAGCGCCACACGCCGCCCGCTCTGCGCGGCAAACAACACTCCGGGAAGGGCCGCGATCCCGCTCACCGCGCATACGGCCGCATCGGACATCAAAACGGCCTCGCGCACGGCTTCCCGGCCGTATGCGACGCGCGTCTTAGTATCCGAAAGGCGGATGCGCAGATTTTTAGCCGCCACTCTGTCATGCATGACGACGAGCTCGGGATTCACAGTCCTCGCCTGGCGCTCCATCTGCTCCACGTTGCGCCCGGCGGTGAGAGCCCGCACGGCAAGACCGAGATTGAGCGCCGCCCGGATCGCCTGCGTACCGACAGAGCCGGTCGAACCCAGTACGGTGATTGATCCGACTTGTTCCATCTCGTGCCCCGCCTATTCAAACAAAGGTATCACGGTTAAGAGAAGAAGGACGAAGGGCGCGCAGAAGATGACGCTGTCGAGCCTGTCGAGCACGCCTCCGTGGCCCGGCAGCAGCTTTCCGAAGGTCTTCGTATTGTACTGCCGCTTGATATAGGAAAACACCATATCGCCGAACTGGCCGATCGCGGATCCCAGTATCCCGTAAGCTATGATACCGAGCCATGAAACGGTCCTGTACAGCAGGAGCATGATCACACTGTAAACAGCCGTAATTACCAATGCCCCCAGTAAACCGCCTATAAAGCCCTCGTACGTCTTGTCGGGGCTGATATTACCGGCGGCTCTGTGCTTACCCAGATATGTCCCCGCGAAATATGCTCCCGTGTCCGACGCGAGCGCGATCACGAACGGCAGAAGCAGGTATGCGCGGCCCATTTTCAGCAGGCTCAGAAGGGACAGCAGCGAAAGAGGTATCAGGAGCGACGCGAAGAGCTGCCCCGAGAGCTCCTCAAACCGCACCTTCTGCGCCCTCAGCATCAGCCACGAAAACTGGATCAGAGTATACAGGATGAGGCCTATTTGCGCAAACAGCGTGTTCTGCTCAAAAAAGGCCCAAAGCGGCACCAGGATCGCGAAAAGCACCGATACCCCGTACGGAAACAGGTATTTCGCCGCTCCCGTTGCCCTGCCCAGTTCCAGTAGCGCAGCCCCGGAAAGCAGAGCTATAAGGGCAGCCAGCGCTGCCGCCGGCGCGAAAACGATGATAAGTACAAGAGCCGCCGCTCCGACGGCCGCCGCGATAAGCCGGATTTTCATGGAAATCTCTCCTTTTCGGGCGTGAAGTCCCGGCAGCCTAGACGGCGCCGAATCTTCTTTCTCTTTTTCGGAACGCTTCGATCGCGCGGTCTATCTCACTTGGAGTAAAGTCGGGCCACAGTAGGTCCGTGTAGTAGAACTCGCTGTATGCAGACTGCCAGAGAAGGAAATTTGATATGCGCTGCTCTCCGCTCGGTCTTATCACAAGTTCCGGCTCAGGTATTCCTTTTGAGTAGAGGTAGCCCGAGAACATCTCCTCCGTGAGCTCCTCGGGTCTGCGCACTCCGTCGACGCAGTCGCGCGCGAAAGCTGCCGCCGCGCGGCGGATCTCGTCCCTGCCGCCGTAATTGAGGCAGAGATTCACCTGAAATCCTTCGATACGTTCGTTTATCTCCTCGGTCTGCCTGATGAGCGATCTGATACTGTCCCCCAGAGGTGCAAGATCTCCGAACAGGGCCAGCCTTATCCCGTCCCGCTCCATCTTCTCGACAGCTTCCCGGAGATATTTATCCAAGAGTCCCAGAATTGCTTCTATCTCGGAAGCCGGCCGCTTCCAGTTCTCCGTTGAGAACGCGTATACCGTAAGATATTTGAGGCCGATATTTTTGCAATAGGTCGCTATCGTCCTGAATACCTCGCTCCCTGCCGCGTGGCCTGCGGTTCGCGGCAGGCCTCTGCGGGATGCCCAGCGCCCGTTGCCGTCCATGATAATGGCAATATGTTCGGGTATAGGACCGTCGGTAATCTTCGGCGCCGCTTTTTTCTTTTGTCTGTTCAGCTTCATATTGTCGCGTCCTCACAGCGGAGCCGCGCCCGAATCGCCGCCTGCGAAACTGCGGGCGGCACGTTTAAGGGCACTGTACGGCTCAGATCTCAAGGAGCTCTTTTTCCTTGTTTGCGCAGACCTTATCGATCTGGTTCGTGTATTTATCCGTAATATTCTTGAGATCTTTTTCGACGTTTTTGAGGTCGTCCTCGGTGATCAGGGATTTCTTCTTTTCTTCCTTGGCGGCATCCATCGCGTCGCGCCTGATATTGCGGATCGCCACTTTGGCCTCCTCGGAGTATTTCTTGATCTGCTTTATGAGTTCCTTTCTGCGCTCCTCGGTGAGCTGCGGGAACACGAGTCGTATTACCCTGCCGTCGTTCTGGGGATTGATGCCCAGATCCGATATCTGTATGGCTTTTTCTATGCTCTTCAGCGTTGAGGCATCCCAGGGCTGAATCACAAGCGTGCGCGGATCGGGTGAGGATATCGTTGCTATCTGTGCTATCGGCATTGACTGACCGTAATAATCGACCGTGACCCTGTCAAGAACAGCCGCGTTTGCGCGGCCGGCCCGCACCGAGTCGAACTGGCTGCTCAGCGCGGCGATCGTCTTTTCCATTTTAGTAGTATATTCGTTATAGTTGTCTGTCATATGTGCCCTTTCCTTTCACTTCAGATTCATATTGAGGTCAGAGAGCCGCTGCTCCTCACTGACTCGTAATAACGGTTCCGGTATCGGCGCCCATTGCCGCTCTGCATATGTTCCGGGCGTCATCGATCCCGAACAGCATTATGGGGATATTTATCGTCGAGGCAAGAGCGGCGGCCGTCATATCTATGACTCCCAGCTTTTTCGCTATTATCTCGCCGCAGGCGACCCTGTCGATCTTTGTCGCGCTGCTGTCAATCTTGGGATCGGCCGTATAGACGCCGTCGACGTTTTTTGCCATAAGGATTATGTCAACTCCGAGCTCGGCTCCCCGAAGAACGGCCGCGGTGTCTGTGGAAAAGAACGGATTCCCCGTTCCGCCGCCGAGGAGCAGTATCGTACCGCTCTCGAGCAGGTCAACCGCTTTGTCCCTGACGTAGCAGTCTGCCGCTGTACCCATGCCGCCCGCGGTCATTGTCTGAGCGCTGACGCCCATTTTCTCGAGCGAACCTTCTATCGCCAGAGCGTTAATCGTAGTCGCCAGCATACCCATAGAGTCCGCCCGCGTGCGTTCGATCCTCCCCTGGCCGTCCTTCTCGCCGCGCCAAATGTTTCCGCCGCCCACCACTACCGCTACCTGCACGCCCATATTGACACATTCGCGCAGAGCTTCGCAAATCGAATCGATGACAGAAAAATCAAGTCCCCGGCCCGCGCTGCCGGCAAGCGCTTCTCCGCTTATCTTCACAAGTATCCGCTTATACACAGGCTCCATGAGAACCTCCCTCTGAAAGCTTTTACTCATTTTAATATAAACGGCCCCGATTTGAAAGAGTAATTTTGTTAATTGTCGTTTTTTCACCGGCAGCCTCCCCGGTCCGCAAGTTTCCGCAATGCACAAAAACCGCCGGCGTCGGGCTTGAAAAAACAGCAGAAAGGCGTATAATATACAAAACTTACAGGTATGTAGTATCAGATTCCGGAGGAGCAATATGGCGGAAGAGGCGAAAAACTTTATACACGCGTTTATTGAAGAGGATATTGGGCCGGGAGGCGCTTTTGAGGGGATGCAGGTCCACACACGGTTCCCGCCCGAACCCAACGGTTACCTGCATATCGGCCACTGCAAGGCTCTTGTCATAGATTTCGGAACCGCGGAAAAATACGGCGGGCTATGCAACCTGCGAATGGACGACACAAATCCTGTCCGCGAGGATGAGGAATACGTGGATGCGATCAAAGAGGATATCCACTGGCTCGGTTTTGACTGGGGCGACCGCTTTTATTACGCCTCCGATTATTTTGAGCAGACTTACGAGTACGCTCTCGAACTTATCGGCAAGGGCCTGGCCTACGTCTGCGAACTCAAGCCCGAACAGATGAGGGAGTATCGCGGAGACCTCACGACGAGTGCTCGCAGCCCCTGGCGTGACCGCCCCATTGAGGAGAACTTCGATCTGTTCCGCCGCATGCGCGCGGGTGAATTCCCCGACGGAGCCATGACGCTGAGGGCAAAGATCGACCTCTCTTCCGGGAACTTCAATATGCGCGACCCCGTCCTGTACCGCATAATCCATAGGTCGCACCACCACACCGGCGACAAGTGGTGCATCTATCCGATGTATGATTTCGCGCACCCCATACAGGACGCGATCGAGGGCGTTACGCATTCGCTGTGCTCTCTTGAATACGAGTCACATCGCCCGCTCTACAACTGGGTGCGGGACAATATCTCCTGCAAAAACAAACCCCGCCAGATCGAGTTTGCCCGCCTGAACATGACGAATACCGTCTTGTCAAAGCGCAAACTGCGCTTGCTCGTTGAAAACGGCCTCGTGGACGGCTGGGACGACCCGAGAATGCCCACCCTGTGCGGGCTGCGCCGCCGGGGCTACACTCCGGCTTCAATCAGGGATTTCTGCGAGCGGATCGGCGTCGCCAAATCCAGCAGCGTTGTGGACTACTCTTTTCTTGAGCACTGCCTGCGGGAGGACATGAACATGAACGCGTCGCGCGTCATGGCAGTGCTCAGGCCCGTCAAGCTTGTTATAACCAATTACCCCGATGATAAGACCGAGGTCTTTGATATCGAGAATAATCCCAACAGGCCCGAAGAGGGTACCAGGCCCGTCACGTTCTCGCGCGAGCTCTGGGTCGAGCGCGAGGATTTCATGGAGATCCCCGTCAGTAAGTATTTCCGTCTGTACCCGGGCGGGGAAGTACGCCTGAAAGGCGCTTACGTCATCAGGTGTACCGGCTGCGAAAAGGCTCCCGACGGTACTGTTGCCGCGATATACGCCGAGTACGACCCCGACAGCAGGGGCGGCAACCCCTCCGACGGCCGCAAGATACGCGGTACGATCCACTGGGTGGACAGCCGCACCGCGCTGGATGCTCAGGTTAGGTTATACTCCGAACTCTTCACGGATCCCGACCCGGACTCTGCGGACAAAGATTTTCTTACGCTCATTAACCCCTCGTCCCTTGAGATCCTCGACGGGTGCAAGGTGGAAGCTTCCCTCAGGGGCGCGCTGCCCGGCCAGTCGTTCCAGTTTTTGCGTCAGGGATACTTTACGCCGGACAGCAAGTTCAGCACACCCGACAACCTGGTGTTCAACCGCTCTGTCTCGTTGAAAGACAGCTTCAAGCTGCCCGGTTGATCGACTGGCGTTTTCACGCGATACTGCAGATTCCGCGCACGAAACAGCGGATTTCGGGGCATAATGTGCCCGCTTGATCATATTGTGGCGTTTTCCGTATCGTCTGCATATGATGGCGCGAGGTGATGCGGATGGCGATACTGACCGACGCGGTGATTTCCGCGCTTGCCGTACTGGGCGCGTATATGCTCTTGTGGATGTTCTGGTCCGCGTTCAAAGGCCGCGAACTGCCCGGAAAGGGCGAGATCCTTACAGCTCTTCTCAGAGTCAGCGGCGGCGCCCCTTCAATGCAGCATACGGTAGACAGCCTGATTTCGTTTCGGAGCTGCGGCATCGCCGAATACGATATTATAATCCTGGATGAAGGCCTCGACCCCGTCGCGCTTGATATCGCCCGCCGATTGGCCGCGAAACCGGGCGTAACACTGTTTTCCCCTCAGGAGACAAATGATAGATGGATGAATGCTCTTACGAACTTGAAGGAACCGTCGAAAGCGTAGTGTACCACAACCGGGAAAACGGCTACTGCGTGCTGCGCCTTGAGACACCGGACGGCACGGCCACAGCTGTCGGTACGATCCCGATGGCTGTGCCCGGTGAGCGGCTGCTGCTTCAGGGCCGCTGGATCACCCACGCGGCCTACGGAGAACAGTTTAAAGCGGAGTATGCGGAGCGCTCCACGCCGAAAGGCCGGAGCGCTATCTTTGCGTATCTGTCCTCCGGAGCGATCCGCGGGCTCGGCGAAAAAACGGCGCGCCGGATTGTGGACAAGTTCGGAGACGACGCCCTGAACATCATCGAGCACGAGCCTGAAAAACTCACCTCGATAAAAGGCATCACACACGAAAAAGCGATGCAGTTTAATGAGGAATTCAGGCGACAGGCCGGCCTTAGGAGGCTGACCGAGCTGCTGTCCGCTTTCGGCCTGTCTCCTTTCATCTCGATGAAGCTCTACTCCGGCTACGGCAACAGCGCCGTTGATGTCCTGAAAAATGACCCTTATATACTCACAAGTCCCGAATTCGGGGCCCCGTTTCACAGTGTGGACGAGTTTGCCCTCTCCCTTGGCATCCCGCGGGACGACCCCCGCAGGGCTGCGGGGGCCCTGCTGTTTGAACTCAGGCACAATACCACGAACGGCCACGTTTTTTTGCCGTACAATAAGCTGGCAGGAGCAGCATGCGAGCTGCTCGACTCGTCTTCGGACGTCGTGGGCCCTGCTCTCGACTCGCTGATCGAGCGGGGGCAGATAATTTTTGAGGACGTGGCGGGCGAGCACGCCTGCTACCTTCCCCCTCTGTATTTTGCCGAATCGACAGCAGCCGCGAAACTGAAAAAAATGGCGGTATCTAGGCCCGATAATCCCGCAAACATCGATTCTCTCATCGAAAAAGTCAGGACAGGTATGGAGATAGATTTTGCCGAAGGCCAGATGGATGCCATTTTGCTCGCCGCCGGATCACAGATCATGCTCCTGACCGGCGGGCCGGGCACCGGCAAGACGACCACCGTCAAGGGGATAATCAGGCTGTATGAGTCCATGGGGCTGAAAGTGGCTCTGGCTGCTCCGACAGGCAGAGCCGCAAAACGCATGAGCGAGCTCAGTTCCTCAAGCGCCGCCACCCTGCACCGCCTGCTGCAGGCTCAGTCAGGTGCCGCCGATCAAACGATCTTTATCAGGGACGCATATAATCCACTGCGGTTTGACGCCGTCATACTCGACGAGACGTCTATGGTCGACATCGAGCTTATGAGCGCCCTGCTGAACGCTCTCACCCCCGACTGCCGGCTTGTGATGATCGGAGACCCCGACCAGCTCCCCTCCGTTGGCCCGGGCAGGCTCCTGAGCGACCTCATTCGCAGCGGAACCATACCGACGGTCAGACTGACGGAAGTTTTCAGGCAGGCGCAGGACAGCGGGATAGTGTCTGCCGCGCACGGCATCTGCCGCGGAGAAGCGCCGTCAAAACGTTCGGGTTCCGACCTCTTCTTCCTGTCGCGCCCGAATCCTGAGGAGGCGGCAAGGACCGTTGTCGAATTGTGCGCCGAGCGGCTGCCCGCAAAGATGGGTATTCCCGCAAATCAGATCCAGACCATCACGCCCACCCGAAAAGGGCCCTGCGGCAGCGTCAGACTCAACGCTCTCCTTCGGGAGGCGCTCAACCCGCCGTCACGCGACAAAGCCGAGCTTCGCTTCGGCGAGTCTGTTTTCCGCAGGGGCGACAGGGTCATGCAGATACGCAACAACTATGATCTCACCTGGATCGGCGATACGGCCGGGACCGGTGTTTTCAACGGCGACATAGGCACGATCATTTCGGTTGATACATATGCGGGTATCGTGACCGTGGATTTCGACGACCACATCGTCGATTATACGCCGGACGATCTGTCCGATCTTGAACCGGCCTGGGCAATAACCGTCCACAAGGCTCAGGGGAGCGAGTTCAGAGCAGTTGTCTTCGCTGTCTGCGCCGTGCCGAGGCCGCTGGAGATCCGCAGCCTGTTTTATACAGGCGTAACAAGGGCTCAGGAACTGCTCATCATTGCGGGCGATGAGAACGCGGTGGCGCGCATGTGCTCCAACGACAGGCAGCGCAACAGGTACAGCGGCCTTCGGGCCCGCCTCGCGGGAGCGTAGCGCGAATGGCCGCCTCATCTTTGATCAAAGGCTTTCTGGACCGGCTCTTCCCTCCCAGGTGCGTTTTTTGCCGCAGGGTGATCGCGGACCGGCGGGATTGCGTCTGCGAGCGCTGCAGCGATACCGTTCGCAGGAATATCGTTGTAAAGATCAACGGCGTGGTTTTTTGCAGAGGCTGCGCCGTGCCTTTCATATATGACGGACTTGTCCGTTCCGCCCTGCTGCGCTACAAATTCCGCGGATTTCGCCACTACGCGGCCTGTTTCGGCTCTTATATCGCCGAATGTGCTCTCAAGCGTTTCGGAGCCGCATTCGACCTTGTCACATGGGTCCCGGTGAGCGCCAAACGTGCAAGACAGCGCGGTTACGACCAGGCTGAGCTGCTGGCGCAAGCTGTATCGCAGTCGCTCGGAATCCCGGCTGCGGCCGCGCTCATAAAGACAGTCGACAATCCCGCTCAATCCGCTATAAAAGGCGCCGGAGCGAGGCGGGCGAACGTGAAAGGAGTCTATCTTCCCTCCCCGGATTTTCCCGCAGCGGGCCTTCGCGTGCTGCTTATCGACGACGTTATAACGACAGGCGCCACCATCAGCGAAGCGGCGCGCGCTCTTCTTACCGCGGGCGCGGAAGAAGTATTCGCAGGCGCGCTCGCGAGGGCAAAATAATCGGGAGCGCTCAAGCCTCTTTTCCACTTGTTTTTACCCGCAGGATGATATAAATTTGTATATGTGCCTGTTTTCGCGCGGGCATCATACCGATCCGTAAGGAATTCGATTCCTTTTGGCTATAATTTATTGTCTGCCGGACAGGTCTCAGCGCGGTCGACGGGAGGCCTATCCGGTACGCTTGGGATATTTTTATCTCGCGCAGGAAAAGGAATGGTTACTGCATGTTCAGATTCAGATTCAAGAATGACATCGGCATCGACCTCGGCACCACGAATATTCTCGTATACGTGCGCGGCCGAGGCATAGTGCTGCGCGAACCTTCCATCGTGGCCCTCGATAAAGCGACCGGCCGGCTGCTGAAGATCGGCGAGGAGGCGCAAAAGATGCTGGGGCGCACGCCGGGCGGCATTGTCACTATCCGCCCGCTGAGCGACGGAGTCATCTCCGACTACGAGATGACGGAGCGCATGCTCAGGGAATTCATCCGCAGAGTGACGGGCTTCCGCCTGTTTAAACCGAGGGTGCTCATTTGCGTTCCCGGAGCCGTAACGGAGGTCGAAGAGCGCGCCGTCATCGACGCGGGCATCCAGGCGGGCGCAAGGCGCGTATATCTGATCGAGGAGTCCCTGGTAGCGGCTGTAGGCGCGAACATCGATATATCCCACCCCGATGGCCATATGATCGTCGATATCGGAGGCGGCACGACAGATATAGCCGTGCTGTCGCTCAACAGCATCGTCGAGGACGCATCCATCAAGGTGGCGGGGGACGCATTCAACGAGGCGCTTATCAAATATATAAAGCGCAGGCACAACGTTCTTATCGGGGAACAGACGGCCGAAGAGCTGAAGATCGCCATAGGCTGCGTATTTCCCAGACCCGAGCAGCTCAGCCGCGAAGTCAAGGGTCGCTGCCTGCTCACAGGCCTGCCGCGGGTCGTGACGATCACGTCATCGGAGACGATAGATGCGTTTGAAGAGGTCTGCACAAAGATAATAGAGGCTATTCACGGGGTGCTCGAGCGCACGCCGCCCGAGCTTGTCGGCGATATTTCCGCAAACGGCATCGTTCTGTCGGGAGGCGGAAGCCTCCTCTGGGGCATGGACAAGACAGTTGAAGCCCGCATAGGCATACAGACGCGTATAGCCGACGACGCCCTGTCCTGCGTCGCCTACGGTACCGGCAAATTCCTCGATAAGCTCGGACAGATGCGTGACGGCACCGTCAATTTCCTGCGCCGGAGGCAGCTGGCCCGCGGATAGATATATATAACAGGTCAGCGGAGATATTATGTCAACTAATAAACAGCGGAGGGCCGCCATCGCACAGATGGTGGTCTGCGCGATACTTTGGAGCACCGCAGGCATACTGATAAAACTGGTCGACTGGAACCCGTTTGTTATCGCGGGCTACCGCGGCCTTTTTGCAGCCGTTACGGTCGGCGTTTATATGGCCGTTACGAAACATAAACCGGTCGTGACAAAAGACGTCCTGATCTCCGCCTTTTTTCTGGCGGCCACTTTCTTTTGTTTTGTCGCCTCGAACAAAATGACGAGCGCGGCAAACGCGATCGTTCTGCAGTTCACCTCACCGATCTTCATAACGGTTTTTTCCGCCGTTTTCTTTCGCCAAAGATACTCTGCCTCCGATTACCTCACCGTCTTTCTGACTTTCTGCGGCATCGCCGTTTTCTTCCTCAGCGGCCTTGGGCAGGGCCGGACGGCCGGGAACCTTGTCGGAGTACTTGCCGGTATTTTTATGGCCGGGATGTACTTGTCTGTGGGCAGGACCGACAGCTCGCAGAAAATGAGCGGAATACTCTTCGGCCAGGTCCTCACGGCGGTTATCGGTATCCCGTTTTCGTTCTTTGCGAAATGGTCCCCCTCTCCGGTCGACTTCATTTACGTCGCCGTTCTCGGTATCGTCCAGATAGGCATTCCGTACATACTTCTGGCCTGCGCAATAGTCCACTGCCCGCCGCTCTCGTGCAGCCTTATCGGTGCGCTCGAGCCGCTGCTCAACCCGATATGGGTGCTCATCTTTAACGGCGAGCGCCCGGACATCCTCTCCGCTGTCGGGGGCGTCATCGTGATCGGCGCCGTCACCGCGCAGTGCATACTCCAGGACAAAAGGGCAAGCCGCTCGCAGGGCACCGCAGCCGAGACATCCGGCCGGTGATAACTCAAAGCTCAGTATTTATAATAAACTGCATGAGAGCCGGGAACATCATCTCGATGCTCCCGGCTTTTTGTATTTTCCCCTTGACATTATCTGCTACAGTTGTAGAATGATTATATACTACAATTGTAGAGGTAACGTGAATGGAGAACGCAATATGCAGGCTGCCGGACGCTGAGTTCGAGGTCATGCAGGCCGTATGGGATTGCCCGCCGCCCGTGTCAAGAGCAGATATCGAGCGCGTTTTATGCCGCAGGCGTAAAATGGCAGCCACGACCATACTGACGCTGCTTTCGCGCCTTGCGGAGCGCGGGGCGCTGTCCGTTGATAAACAGGGAAAAAGCAACGTATATACGCCCGTCTTCTCCCGCGGCGAATATCTGGCCGCTCAGAGCCGGCGGTTTTTGAAAAAGCTCTGCGGCGGCGATATTAATGTTTTCGCCGCCGCGCTGTGCGACAGCGGCCTTAGCCGCGACGAGATAGAAAAATTACGCTGCCTTCTTGAAAGAGGCGAACTATGACCATATATCAGACTCTCATCGGTACCATCCTGGGCGTCGCGGCTGCCGTCGCATACAACGCACGCCGCAAGGAAGAGGAAAAGCTTGCAGTCGGCAGCATTAAGCCGGGGCGGAAGACCTGTCTTATTGAACCTCTTGCGCTCCCCGCGACGCTTGCGCTCTGCTTTGCGCTGCTTCTGATCGCCGGCGGCCCGGGCGCACTGAAGCTCATCTATCCCAATCTCGGGCTGCTCGTTATCCATATAAGCTTGTACTATGCGCTGCTGCTCCTGCTGCTCGTTCCGCTGAGAAGGATCATCAGCGCCGGGGCGTGTGCCGCGCTGTGGCTCCTGCCGACACTTCTGTACTTTTTTGTTTGGATCTCCGGTCACGAGATGCGGCCCGTGTTCGTTATCACGCTGCCGCGAAGATTACTGCCCGCATTAACGGCAGTATGGGCCGCAGGGTTCATCACTGTCATGCTGTGGCAGCTTGTATCCCATCTGCGTATTCGCGGCCGAATCCTGCGCGGCGCAACAGAGCTTGAGAATGAAGCCGTCCTTGTAAAGTGGAAAAACGGGCTGAGGCGGCACGGAATAAAGACCGATATTCCCATCGCAGAGTCGACTGCAGTGAGTACTCCCCTGACTGTAGGTTGTTTTACGCGCACCATGCGGCTTGTCTTGCCGCGAAGCGGCTACACTGACAGAGAACTTGATATGATCTTTCGCCATGAGCTTCGCCACATTCTGCGCTGTGACACCCGCACAAAGCTGTTTCTGGCCTTTTACACGGCTATGTGCTGGTTTAACCCGCTTGCATGGATCGCGCGGAGGAAAGTAGCGGCCGACCTCGAACTGAGCTGTGACGAGGCAATACTCTCGGGCGCGGACGATAATACGCGCAAAGAGTATGCGAAGCTGCTGCTCATGAGCGCCGGAGACGGTCGGGGCTGCACAACCTGCCTGTCGGCCGCTCCCGGAACTCTGCGCTACAGGCTTCGCAACGTTGTCAAGCCGGCAAAACGCCTCCCGGGCGGAGTTTTCATCTCCGTTGCATTGTTTGTTCTCATCTCCGCTTACGGAGCCGTCGGGCTTGCCGACGGTTCGAAGTCCGTGCAGACGCTGATATTCGACAGGGCCCCGCCCGCCATCGTGATCGACAGAGTGGTCGCCTACAACGGGACAGGCCGCTCATCCGGCTATCGCACGATACACGGCTATGACGGCGCGGCGCTGACCGGATATATTTCCTCTCTGCGCGCCAGGCAGGTATACGCCGGAAATTACGAAGAGGGTAATGAACGCCGGTTATACGTTGATTACGCCGAGGCCGTCGACGGAAATACAGTGAGCCTGACTCGTATCGCTTTGGGCGGCGGGCTGATATTCGCCGATATCCCCTACGACGATTCCCGTGAGATCACTTATATCATAGACGGAGCGGTCGACTGGGAGTACATCGACTCGCTCCTCGATTATGACGCGCCGGATCCGGACCCGGCGCCCGAACCGCCGAAAATGCTCGTATACCTGTCAGGCCCCGAGCACTCCGAAGCCGAACCGCTGTATGCCCAGAGCCGGGTTTTGTCGGTCACCGACGCTGCAGGCCGCAGGGAACCCGAGTACGAATACTCCGGCGTCGGGGGCGGCTTCGGCGCGATGCTGACAGAGGCGAGGCTCGGATTCAGCTATCCTCCCTCAGAGTTCTCGGTAACCGTGGAGAACTGGGACAGGAGCGCACGTTTTACTTTAAGCTCCGCCGAGCTTGACGGCATGGTGCTGCCTCTCACCCCATACAGCGCGCACTACACCGTCCGCGGCAGCTTTGACACCGTCAGGGACACCCATTACGAGATGGAGTTCTACTTCGATATAGGCCAGCCGGCCGACGAGGAGTTGTGGAGAACGTACTGACAAGGACCCAAAAGCGGGCATGACCGGAGTCATGCCCGTTTACAGACAGCAAAAGCATAATTCTCAGACCTCTGTCCTTTCGCAGCGCGAAAGAAATTCCAGAAACCGTGTTGCGTGTGCGTGACCGATTTTTGGAATTTGAACGTGCCTTCTCCTCGAGGAGAAGGTGACGAACGAAGTGAGGCGGATGAGGTGGCATCCCGGCGGAAAGAACATAAACACCTCATCCGGTCGGCTCCGACTACCACATTCCCCTCCAAGGGGAAGGCTTTTTGCCACAGCAGCGGCGATGTCTTTCCCCTGTCCGTTTCAAAGAACGCATGTTCTTTGAAACGATTACTACTCATACATCGGCTTTTCTTCAGGAGATGCTCATGTTGGCGTATCCGTTGATGTCAAGAGAGGCGACGTTGCCGCTCAGATATTCGTAATACGCCTGACAGGCTATCATGGCGGCATTGTCGCCGCAGAGCTTCAGGGGCGGGGCGAACAGCCTGAACCCGTATTCCGTACATGCCGCCCGGAGGTCGGAACGCACACGGGAATTGGCGGCGACGCCGCCGCAGACACATATGTTCTTATACCCTGTCCTTTGCGCCGCTTTTATAGTGCGCGGCACGAGCTCACCGCTCACGGCGGCGGCAAAAGAAGCGGCAAGCGAAGGCGCGTCCAGCTCTATGCCCTTCTGGGCCGCGTTATGGATCGTATTTATCACCGCCGTCTTCAGGCCGGAAAAAGACATATCAAGATCGTTCCCCTGGACCTGCGCCCGGGGCAGCGCATATTTTGTACTGTCACCCGTCTGGGACAGCCTGTCGAGCTCGGCGCCGCCGGGGTACGGAAGTCCGAGAGCTCTGGCGCATTTATCAAAGCACTCCCCCGCCGCGTCGTCGCGCGTCGTGCCGAGGACCTCGATCTGTGTATAACCCCTGACGTCGACGATCAGGCTGTGCCCTCCCGAGACTACGAGCGCAAGAAACGGCGGCTCAAGCTCGGGGAAAGCGATATAGTTCGCAGCGATGTGCCCCCGCATATGGTGCACGGCTATAAGAGGCTTGTCAAGAGCGAAAGCGGCGCCTTTTGCGAAGTTAAGGCCGACGAGCACGGCGCCGATAAGGCCCGGAGCGTACGTCGCGGCGACGGCGTCAACATCCTTCTTGCCGATACCGGCCTCGGCAAGCGCCATATCCGCAAGACCCGCGACTGCCTCGATATGTCTTCTGGAAGCGATCTCGGGTACGACCCCGCCGTAAACAGCGTGCAGATCAGCCTGCGAGAGCACCTGGTCAGACAGGATAACGCGGCCGTTTTCACTTATAGCCACGGCAGTCTCATCACAGGAACTCTCAACCGCCAGAATAATCATTCTTTTCACCTTTGTTCAGAAATTTTGTCATGAGGACCGCGCCCTCACGGGGACTGTCGTAATACCCGGGCCTGAAGCCGACCCGCTCAAAACCGCTTTTTTCATAGAGGGCGATAGCCGGAGCGTTATTCTCGCGCACTTCAAGCATCAGCTTTTCAATATTATGCTCCGACGCGTATCTGTCAAGCTCGTCCATCAGAGCGATGCCCGCTCCGCGATTTCTGTATCCGGGGTCAACCGCCACATTGCCCACATACCCTTCATCGGCGACAAACTGCACGTTCAGGTATCCGATGAGTTTCTCACCCTCAAAGCATCCCAGCCACCTCTGCGTGGGATCTTCAATAGAATAGACGAGAGTCTCGCGGCTCCACGGGACGCTGAAACAGAGCGTCTCCAGTTCCTCCACCCTGTCAAGCTGCTCTGTACCGATCTCGCGAACGTTCATTATGCCTCCCGTTTCAACTCAACGTCAATTCTTTGCTTCGTACCAGCTCTTGCCTGTGCCCGCGTCCGCCTTCAGCGGGGCCAGAAGTTTAATTACGCCCTCCATCTTGCCCGTCACGAGGGTCCTGACGTATTCTGCCTCATCCTCGGGCGCCTCCACGATCAGTTCGTCGTGCACCTGCAGCAGGAGCCTCGAGCGCAGGCCTTCTTCCGAAAGCGCCCTGTCCACGGCGATCATCGCGAGCTTGATTATGTCCGCCGCGGTGCCCTGAATAGGCGCGTTCAGCGCGACGCGCTCGCCGAACGAACGAATATTGTAGTTGGGTGATTTGAGCTCCGGCAAGTACCTGCGGCGGCCGTACAGTGTGGATACGTACCCCTGGACAGCGGCCTGCTTCTTGATGCGTTCCATATATGACCGTACGCCGCTGAAGCGCTCGAGGTAGGCGTCCATATAGCGCCTGGCCTCCGCACGCGGTACACCGAGATCCTGGCCGAGTGCGAAATCAGATATCCCGTAAACTATACCGAAGTTCACGGCCTTCGCGCTCCTGCGCATATGCGGCGTCACGTCCTCGACTCTCACGCCGAAGACCTGGGCGGCAGTTGTCTTGTGTATGTCGGCGCCTTGTGAAAACGCCTCGATCATGTTCTCGTCTTCCGATATATGCGCCAGAACGCGCAGCTCTATCTGAGAATAATCCGCGTCAATGAGCACGTATCCCGGCGGCGCGATAAAAAACCTGCGAAGTTCGCTTCCGAGCTCGCCCCGGACCGGAATATTCTGAAGATTCGGATCCGTTGAGCTGAGCCTGCCGGTGGACGTCACCGTCATGTTCAGTTTTGTGTGTATCCGCCCGTCCTGCCCTATGACCTTCAGCAGCCCCTCGGCATAGGTGCTCTTGAGCTTGCTCAGTTTCCTGTAATTGATGATGTGCTGCACTATCTCATGGCGGTCCGCGAGTTTTTCAAGCACTTCAATATCCGTAGAATACCCGGATTTCGTCTTCTTAACGTGAGGCAGGCCCAGTTTGTCAAACAGAACGGCGCCGAGCGCCTTTGTTGAGTTGATATTGAATTCCTCTTCAGCCAGCGCGTATATGCTCTGCTGCTCCACCGCGACATTCTGCTCGAGCCACGCGCCGAAATGCTCCAGGCCCTCCCTGTCGACAAGAAAGCCGGCGCGCTCCATCCGGGCGATGACAGCCGTGAGAGGGAGCTCCATGTCATAGTACAGGATGTTCATACCGAGCTCTTCAAGCTTCGGTTTGAGTTTTTGCTCAAGCTCCCATACACTGAGGGCCCGCAGCCCCGCCGCCGCCGCGGCCTCCTCGGGGCTCCCGCCCGCGGGATCGGGCAATATCCTGCCCAGATCGGCCTGCGCGCATTTTTCAACGGAATAATCGGAACGGGACGGGTCTATAAGATAGGCGGCAAGTGACGTATCGAAAACGACTGTCTCTGCCCCGTCCGTGCCGAACTGCGACAGCTGCTCCTTTACGGCGTGCCCGACCTTCTGAACGCCTGACTCCAGGAACTCTTTCATCGCACCGTCAGGGCCGTTCTCATACTCATTCATATTCAGTGCGCGCCATTCACCGCCGCTTCCGGCGCAAAGAACGCCCGCATAAACCGAATAATACGCCTTTTCCAGCCCGCCGACATAATCGAAAAACTCTCCTCGGGTCAGGATCCGGGTCTCCGGGCTGTCATGGGCCTGTGTGTCCGGAGCGGTCCCCGGGATTGCTATCTCAAGCCTGTCTATGAGCCTTTTCAGCTCAAGCTTTTCCAGCAGCTCCAGGAGTTTTTTATCGTCTCTGCCCGTTGTGACGATCTCCTCCGGGTCAAAGTCGACGGGCGCCGAGCAGTCTATCGTCGCCAGCCACTTTGAGAGCCTGCACTGCTCTTCACCGGCTCGCAGCTTATTCGCTACGCCCGGGCTTATGCCGGGCCACGGTGAGGCCGCGTAAAGGCTGTCAATATCCCCGAAACGGCGGACAAGCTCCAGCGCCGTCTTCTCGCCGATCCCGGTGACGCCGGGGATATTGTCCGAACTGTCGCCCATAAGCGCCTTGAGGTCTGTCAGCAGGCGCGGTGGAAAGCCGTACTCCTGAAAAAACGTCTCCGGAGTGTACAACTTATCTGAGCTGACGCCGCCTTTCGAAAGCACCAGCCGCACGCTGGTATTCTCGTCCGCCAGCTGAAGGCTGTCCCTGTCCCCGGTCACGACGACGCAGGAATGCCCCCCCTCGCCCAGCATACGTGCGACCGTACCCAGAATATCGTCGGCCTCCCACCCGGGCAGCTCCATCCGCCTTACGCCGAGCGCGTCCAGTATCTGCTTCAGATACGGTAGCTGCAGCGCGAGCTCGTCCGGCATGCCCTTGCGCTTTGCTTTGTAACCCTCGTAACGCTCTTTTCTAAACGTCGGCTCAATGGTGTCAAACGCCACGCATACGCCGTCGCAGGGTTCCTCGGCAAGCAGCCTGAGGTAAATATTCAAGAATCCGAAGATCGCATTTGTGGGCAGGCCCTCTTTGTTGCTCAGCGGCCTGATGGCATAGAACGCCCTGTTTATGAGGCTGTTCCCGTCAAGCGCCAGTAGCTTCATGCGCAGCTCCTTTCAATGCCAGGACTCGTCCGCTTCCCGCATGTGCCGGGCGGCGGCGTCCACATAAATCCACATAAAATGGTTCTTTGCCGCCATCGCCGAATTTTCGCACGCGACTGACGGGCATATTATACAGGTTGCCCTGAAAGAGTTCAGGGCAGCTTGTATGACAGTGTTTATTATAATCCGTCAGCCGCAGATTGTAAAAACAATTATTACGCTTTTCTCCATTTAACACCCTGCGGGGTGTCTTCGAGAATAACGCCCATACTCTTCAGTTCATCTCGGATCCGGTCTGCTTCGGAGAAATTTCTGGCTTTGCGGGCAGCCTGGCGTTCTTCGATGAGCTGCCGCACTCTCTCGTCAAGGCTCTCTTCTTTTTTGCCGTAGAGAAGGCCCAGCACTCCGGTGAGTTCGGAGAGCTTTTCAAGACAGGCTCCCGCAAATGCTTTTGTCGGGTCGTTCGCAACGGCCGTGTTTATCTCGCGGACCATCTCAAATACCGCAGAGAGGGCGTCGGCCGTGTTCATATCGTCGTCCATCGCCTCTTCAAAAGCTTTTTTATATGCGGCAAGCTCCCCGAGTCGGGCTTTTTCTGCTTCGCGCATATCCCCGTCCGCACCGTTATTCATAAGAAACTCAAGATTTCCTTTTGTGGTGTACAGCCTCTCGAGCGCCGCTGCCGATTGCTCGAGGCTCTCTGCGGAGTAGTTGAGAGGGCTCCTGTATGACGCGGAGAGCATGAAGAATCGGATAGCCTCATAGCCGTAGGCCTGGGCTGCGTCTCGCACCGTAAAGAAATTTCCGAGGGACTTCGACATCTTCTTGTTGTCTATGCTCAGGAATCCGTTGTGGAGCCAGTAGTTGACGAATTTACTGCCGTTTGCGCACTCGCTCTGCGCTATCTCGTTTTCATGGTGGGGAAAGATCAGATCCTGACCGCCGCAATGTATGTCGATCGTCTTTCCCAGATAGCGGTTCGACATGGCAGAACACTCGATGTGCCAGCCGGGGCGCCCCTCGCCCCACGGGGACGGCCACGCCGGCTCCCCGGGTTTGGAGGCCTTCCAGAGCGCAAAGTCGACAGGCGACTCCTTTGCCTCGCTGACCTCGACACGCGCACCGGCTTCCAGCTCGTCAAGCGGCTGGCGGGACAACGCGCCGTAATTTTTGAAGGCATTTGTCCTGAAGTAGACGTCGCCCCCGGAAACGTACGCATACCCCTTATCGATCAGTTTTTTGACCATATCGATGATCTCACCGATATTCTCAGTGGCTTTCGGGTGGACATCGGCGCGGAGCACCCCCAAGCCGTCTGCGTCTTTAAAATACTCTTCGATATATTTCCGGGCGATCTCGTCGGAGGAGGCGCCCTCCTCGTTCGCTCGGCGGATGATCTTGTCGTCAACGTCCGTAAAGTTCTGTACGAACGTGACCTTGTATCCCTTGTAGGTGAAATACCTGCGCAGCACGTCGAAAATGATCATCGGGCGGGCGTTGCCGACATGGATCAGGTTATAGACCGTCGGGCCGCAGATGTACATTTTCACCTCGCCCGGAACGATCGGAATAAACTCCTCTTTTTTGCCCGAGAGCGTGTTGTACAGCTTCACTATTACCATTCCTTTCTAAGCTCATTTCTGATCAGCTGCCCGTAAGGGCGCCGCTTGGGACGGCTCTGTTTCCCGGAAAATAAAAACCGCCCCTCTGAAAGAGAGGCGGGTCGATCGACTCGCGGTTCCACTCTCGTTTATCACTCTAGCCTTGCGGCGCGGCACTGACGCGGCCTCACGGGGGGCATTTCCTCCCCCGCGCTCCCGGGCGCACTTGGCCGCTCTTTGTTTGCGGGCACGCTCTCAGCAGACTGCGCTCCTCTCTGTACACAAAAAGCGGTTACTCTTCCCGTTCATAGCGACGCAACGTATGATATCACGCAGTCCGCGGCTCTGTCAAGCGCGAGGCGTGAGATCCGTGTTCTGTCAATTATCCGTATACCGGGCGGCACTAATATCACATATTATATGCGCTCGCCGAGGATCTCGCCTTCCGACAATTCCTTCGCAAGCACCCTGACAAAGGAACCCTCCGGCACTTTTTTGCGGGACCTGAACCGGACCTGCTCGTCAATTCCCGGGGAATCGGCCCCGCTCCTGCCGAAGTATACGCCGCGGTCCGGGTCATAACCCTCGCACAAGACGTTGATCTCGGTGTTAAGGCGGCTGAGATTGTATTCATACATTATGCGCTCCTGGAGCCTCTGGAGTATCTCCACACGCGAAAGCGCCGTCTCCTCCGGTACCTGACAGGGCATCGAGGCCGCCTTGGTTCCCTCCTGAGGGGAGAACGCGAAGAAACCGGCCCGCTGAAACCTGTGGCGGCTCAGAAAATCACACAGCTCCCGGAATTCCTCTTCACCCTCGCCGGGCAGCCCGCAGATGATCGACGTTCTCAGTACAGCGTCCGGCGCGCTCGCGCGGATCTTCCCGAGCAGAGTTTCAAGCTCCGATTTCGTCGTCCGCCTGTTCATGCTCCGCAGTATCGCGTCATTGACGTGCTGTATCGGAAGATCGAAGTATTTTAGTATCTTCGCCTCGCCCGCAATGACCTCTAAGAGCTCGTCCGTGATCTCATCGGGATACAGATAGTGCAGTCTCACCCACTCGATGCCCTCTATCCCGCAAAGCCTTCTGAGCAGCTCCGAAAGAGAAGACCCGTCTCGAAGATCCCGTCCGTACCGGGTCACGTCCTGCGCTATCAGGATCAATTCCTTTGTTCCGCTCCTCGCAAGGCCCCGGGCTTCGTCAAGGACTTCGTCCATCGTTCTGCTGCGGTAGCGCCCGCGGATAGAGGGGATCACGCAGTAGGCGCAGCGGTTGTCGCAGCCCTCGGCGATCTTCAGATACGAGTACCACTTCGGCGTCGTAACAAGGCGGGGAACATCGGGCACGGGTCCGTCGATCTCCCCCAGCAGTTTCGGCTTTTCACCGCTGAGCACCTCGTCCACGACACGGTTGATCTCGCTGTAGCTGCCCGTCCCCAAAATACCGTCCACTTCCGGCAGTTCCGAAAGTATCTCGTCCGGGTGCCGCTGCGCAAGACAACCTGCGACGATTATCTTAAAATCATGTCCGCCGTCGCGCAGTCTGGCGAGAGAAAGGATATGCTCGATGGCCTCCGTCTTGGCAGAGTCAATGAATCCGCAGGTGTTCAGTATGACGACGTCGGAATATTCGGGGTCCGTCGTCTCATGGCCCGCCTGTGTCAGAAGCCACAGCATCTGCTCGCTGTTTACCGTATTCTTCTCGCACCCGAGCGAGATAAGCGAGATCTTCGCCATAGATTTTATTCCTCCGGGATATCGTCAGTTATTCCGCGGATCTGCGCTCTTATATCTTCCCAGTCGAATCCCCTGCGGTAAAGGGCGTCCGCGGCCCTCCTGACCTCTTTGGGATCCGGATGGTCGGGCAGATGGCGCGACAGGTAACGCATTATTGCGTCCTTTGGGTCCGGCATATCGGAGAGCGCGCTGTCCCAGATATCCCGCGGTACGCCCCTCGCGCGAAATTCCTGCATCACGCGCCCGCGGCCGTAACCCTTCGCGGCGTATACGCGAACAAGGCTGCGGGCAAACTCATGCTCGTTCACGACCCCCAGTTCTTCCATGCGCTCGGCCGCGGCTTTTGCGTGCTCTATGCCGGTCCCGGAGCGCACGAGCTTATCTCTGAGCTCTTTCTTCGATATCGGTCTTGAGGACGCGTATCTCGCGGCTCTTAGCAGAGCAAGCCTGCGCTCGCCCTCGGCTTTGAGCTCTTCAAGTTCATCCGCGTCGAGACACAGGCCGACGCGCAGCCCCCTGTCCGCGGCCATATCCGCTGGCATCTCGAATGAACCCCCGTTATAGAAAACCGTAACGACCTTCGACGTCTTTTTTTGCTCGACTTTTATGATCTCAGCCATCAAAATCGTCCGCCGAAACGTTTATTGCCCGCCCCGCAGCCTGCGCCGCGATGCGCGACTGGTTGCTCATCAGTTTCCCCGCGTTCTTAAGTATCTCGGCGCGCAGCTTCTCGGCGACGTCGGGGTTTTCTTTCAGGTACTGTTTCGCTTTGTCTCTCCCCTGCCCGATGCGCGTTTCGCCGATCGAGAACCAGGAACCGCTTTTCTGTACGAGGTCGAGCTTGACTCCAAGATCCAGCAGCTCACCGGTGAACGAGATGCCCTCGCCGTACATGATATCGAATTCGCCCTCCCTGAACGGTGGGGCAACCTTGTTTTTCACGATTCGGGCGCGCGTGCGGCTGCCGATCACCTCGTCGGTGCCGCGCAGCGTCTCGATCTTGCGTATATCGATACGTACGCTCGCGTAAAACTTCAGCGCGCGTCCGCCAGTCGTTGTTTCGCTGCTGCCGTACATGACGCCTATCTTGTCGCGGATCTGGTTTATAAAGACGAGGATACAGTTCGTCTTTGCTATCGAACCTGCCAGCTTCCTCAGGGCCTGCGACATCAGGCGGGCCTGCAGGCCGACAAAAGAGTCGCCCATGTCGCCCTCTATCTCCGCCCGGGGCACGAGCGCCGCAACAGAGTCCACGACGACGACGTCGACAGCGCCCGAGCGCACCAGCATCTCCGTTATCTCGAGCGCCTGCTCCCCCGTGTCCGGCTGAGAAATTAGCACGCTGTCGATATCGACACCCACAGCCTTCGCGTATACGGGGTCGAGCGCGTGCTCGGCGTCGATGAAAGCGACTTCTCCGCCTAACTTCTGCGCTTCCGCCAGGATATGCAGCGCGAGCGTTGTCTTGCCTGAAGACTCGGGGCCGTAGATCTCGACGATCCTGCCGCGGGGAACTCCCCCTATGCCGAGCGCCATATCGAGAGAGAGCGACCCGGTGGATATCGCCTCGACCTGCATGCCGAGGTTCTCTCCCAGCCGCATGATCGAGCCTTTGCCGTAATCTTTCTCTATCTGAGCCAGAGCCGTTTCAAGCGCTTTTTTTCTGTCTTCGGCAGGAGCCGCAGCCTGGTAGGCTTTCTTTTTGTCCGCCATGATTATGTCCATCCCTTTCATCTTTAAGAATTTATCCTTATAAAGCCCCGGCCGGGCGACAACATATATTGTTCTAGTCTATCGTGCCGACGACGACCCGGTCTATACCGGCCGTGTCCTTCAACACGCGTTCCACCTCGTAGCCGCATTTTGTCATGATATCGCAGACGGCGGGCGCCTGCCCGACGCCGCACTCAAACAGAAGACACGCGCCTCTTTTTAACGCGCGTTTCCAGTACGTGCAGATGTCGGGATAGAATTCCAAGCCGGTCTCGCCCCCGAGGAGCGCGATGCGCGGCTCGTAATTCCTCACGGAGGCGTCGAGCAATTCCATCTCCCAGGCGGCAACATACGGAGGGTTGCAGACGATCATATCAAAAGCCCACGGCAGATTCACGGGCGGCCTGTGTGCGTCGGCTCTGAGTGTTTTGACCCTTTCGGTGAGGCCGTTCAAAGCGACGTTGCGCCCGGCCACCTCAAGCGCATCCGACGAGACGTCCGCAAGGATCACTTTACAATCCGGCACGTTCGCGGCGATGGCGATACCTACGCAGCCGCTGCCGCAGCACAGATCCAGGACCCGGGCAGAGCGGCCTTCGATAAGGCGTATCGCCTCCTGCGCGAGCAGTTCCGTATCGATCCGGGGGACGAGCACCGAACTGTTTATTTCAAGGTCTATACCGTAGAATTCCCATCTCCCGGTCAGATACGCCACCGGTTCGCCCTTCAGACGGCGGTAGACGAGCCACTCGACCCGCTCTTCTATCTCCTTTGAGGCATACAGGCCCATATCGCGGTAGAACTCGTCGCGCGTTTTGTCAGCTGCGCCGCAGACGATCTCACGGGCTTCCAGCGCGGCTGAAGATACCCCAGCCGCGCTGAGAGTGTTCCTGACGTCAATGCAAAGCGCGCTGTATGTTCTTACCATCCGGCTTCACCACTCGTCCGTTCCTTTCTCTTCGGGAAGCACAAGTTTCAGCGATTCAATGCCGACTTCGAGCATTCCGTCGTCGGGTTCGACTGTGGTTATGCTCTGCAGCCACAGTCCGGGCGCGGTCAGTATCCTCGCCAATACGCCGCTTCGCCTGCCGATAAAACGGTTAATCTCATAACTGACGCCCACAACGACGGGTATCAGGATCAGGCGGAGCAGGAAGCGCAGCGCCATGTTCGACCAGCTGACCAGCGAAAACACGAGTATGCTTATTATCATCACGACAAAAAGGAAACTCGTTCCGCAGCGCGGGTGGCGGCGGGAGAATCTGCGCGCGTTCTCGACAGTGAGCGGTTCGCCGGCTTCATAACAGAAGATCGTCTTGTGCTCCGCCCCGTGGTAGCTGAAGACCCTCTTAATATCTTTCAGTCGGGATACGCCGTAAATGTACCCCAGGAAGATAAAAATCCTCACGGCGCCTTCTATGAGGTTCTTGACAAAACCGGATTCAACGTTTTCTGCGATCAGGCCCGCTATAAACGTGGGGAGCAGAAAAAACAGCCCTACCGCTAATAGGACCCCTATAACGATCCCCAGTGTGGTGACGATCTTTTCCGCGTTCTTTGACGAGAGTTTTTTATCAAGCCATTTTTCAAACCGGGAGGGCTCTTTCGCCTGAGCCTCATCCTCGGGATAGAACTCCGCCGAGTAGGTAAGAGCTTTGACACCGTGATACAGGGATAAATACAGCCCCACGCATCCTCGTATTACGGGCCAGCCCAGGATCTTGTGTTTTTCAGCCGGCGGAGTATACGGCATCACTTTGCTCTCCAGCTCTCCGTCCGGTTTGCGGACGACTATCGCGCGTTTTCTGGGCCCCTGCATCAGTATACCTTCGATCAGTGCCTGCCCGCCTATCATCGTGCGGAACTTCTCAGCCATTGCTTATCCTTTCCGTATCCGGGCCCGAGAATGTCCGGGGCCCGGCGCAGATCAATTTTTTTGTTTCCGCGGCAGTTTGATCGTCACGAGCACGCCGCCGCCCTGCGCGTTTTCAATGATCAGTTCACCCTTATGCAGTCTGACGATCTCGTCGCACACAGCAAGGCCGATACCGCTCCCGCGCTCTTTCGAGCTGCCTTTGTAAAACTTCCATTTTACCTGCGGGAGCTCGTCCTCCGGTATGCCGGGCCCGAAATCCCTGACTTTTATTATCACGTCGTTGGGGTCCGACGTCACCGTTACCGATATGCGGTTTCCCGAACGTCCGTGCCTGGCGGCGTTGTTCAGAACATTCAGGAACACCTGGCGCAGCCGCTCCGGATCGCCGCTGATGAGCGGCACGTTCTCGTCTTCGAAGTAGTCTATCTCCATGCCCTGCTTTTCGAGCTGACTGCGGTACATGTATATCGTATCTTCGAGCTCCGCCGTGATATCGATCATTCTTACGTGCAAGGTGAAAAGCCCGCCCTGGATCCGGGAGAAATCGAGAAGGTTCTCTACGAGTTTTGAAAGGCGCTCGGCTTCCCGCTGAATGATCTCGATGCCTCTTTTCTGCTCTTCGGGGTCCGGGTCCTCGCTGCTGAGCAGCGTCTCACCCCATCCCGCTATCGCTGTCAGAGGGGTTCTCAGTTCATGGGATATCGAAGAGATGAACTCAGTCTCAGTTTTTTCCGACTGGTCGATCTTCGTCGACATATTGTTTATTGTGTCGACCAGTACGCCTATCTCGTCGTCATATCTCTTTTCTATCTGAACGCCGTAACTGCCGTCCGCGATGCGACGGGCGATCGCCGTTATCTCGCCTATCGGATTCACGATGGAACGAATGAAATACAGATTCGAAACGATGACAAGAAGAAGCACCGCCGCTCCGACGGCGCAGGCTATCCCTATGCCTATAGTGATCTGTCGGTCGATATTCTTCAGGCTCGTAACATAGCGCAGTACGCCTATAACCTCCCCTTCACCGTAGTACAGAGGGGCGGAAACGGCCATAATGCGCTCGCCGGTGTTCGGGGCGTTCCCCTGCCAGATACTGATCGCCTTAGTCTGAAGAGCTTGTGTAATGTCGTTGGTACCCGGCTCGTCTCCCGCGGGGAGACCGTAAGAGGAGATCAGGATCTTGCCGGAAGTGTTGATGAACTGCAGCTCAAGATAATTCTTCTCTTCAAAAGCGGCCACAAACTCCAGCGCGCTGTTATAGTAGTCGTTATAGCTCGCCGTTATGTAGTTGCTGAAGAAGGCGGAGGCGCTCCTGGCTCTCGTGCGAAGCCCGTAAGTCGCGGTCGAGTAGTAATAGCTGCCGAACGCAAGCGCGAAAGCGCTCAGCGAGAGCGTGATGACCACAATGATGGACGCCAGATTGTCAACCATCCATCTTCTGCGAAGCCCAGAACGCATCAACGGCTGACCCTCCCGGCGCTCACGCGCTCCATTTATATCCGTAACCCCAGACCGTGGTGATGTAGGCGGGGTTTGTAGCGTCGTCCTCTATCTTCATGCGGAGGCGCCGGATATTAACGTCAACGATCTTCAGCTCACCGAAATAATCCTTGCCCCAGACGTTCGCGAGTATCTCCTCGCGGGACATCGCTTTGTCCGGGTTCTCGATAAACATCTTCATTATCGCGTACTCGACATTTGTTATGCGTATACGCTCGCCGTTTTTCGTGAGCGTGCGGTTTTTTGTGTTAAGTATGAACGGCCCGCTGACCATCTCGTTGGGGTTTTCCTCCCTGGAATCGCCAATGCGCCTGTAGAGCGCGTCGATGCGGGCCACGAGCTCGGCAGGCGAAAAGGGTTTTGTTATATAGTCGTCGGCGCCCGTCATAAGGCCCGTCACCTTGTCCATCTCCTGAGCCCGCGCCGTCAGCATAACTATCCCCATCTGGGCATTTGTCGCCCTGATCCTGCGGCACACATCGAAGCCGTCCATATCGGGCAGCATTATATCCAGAATGGATACCTTTATATCGGGGTTTTCCGCGATCAGCTGCAGCGCCTTCTCGCCCGTATCGGCTTCAAGAGCCGTGTAGCCCGCCCTTTTCAGGTTTATTACAACGAAGCTGCGAATGCTGGCCTCGTCTTCAAGAATCAGCACTTTTTTCATATTACACTCCTTCGTTTTCCCCGGACGTATTCGCCGCGATCAGGATATTATGCCCGTATACCACTCGGACCTGGTCAGATTGAACCTGAGCGCCAGCTGCTCTTTGGCGTACTCAAGAGCAAGGCCCTGGGTATCCGTTATCTTGGCCGCGTATACCGTGACATCCTGTACCTTGAGCAGATAACTTCCCGTTGTATTGACTCTTGTATATCTGTTGTCACCGGTAAGGACATATATGCGCATAAACTCCGCGGGCTCATCCGCGTCCTGTCTCCTGTAAAAAGTGGTGCACCGGATGCCGTACGTGCTGTTGTAGTGGCTGATAAGGATATCTTCCTCCCACTTGCCCGTCATGTCCACGTACCAGTTCTCGCTCAGGTTATGGAACGTGACGGCTGCCTGTTTCGTGCGCCCGATACTTGAGTATGAGAGCCATGTGACCATATAGCAGTTGCCGACATAGGAGCCCTCCGTGACGTCGGAGACCGAGGCGGGTCTCGGGACCTCCATTATCCCGTCGGAGTTTATGTCCTCTATCGCGATGGGGCTTCTTACTATCGTGTCCGAGCTGTAGCCCAGAGCAGGGTTGAGCGTTATGTTGCTGAGCCTGTTTCTTTTTACAGTAATGATATCCGTTATCCAGCCGCCGTCCTTAAACACGCTGGTGAGAAATACCGCCGGCACCTTGTCCGACAGGTTCCCTGTCCTGACGGAATACAGCCTCTCTATGTTCGCGGAGATACGCACCTCCTGTGTTATCTCCACCGAGCCGCTTTTATACTCGTGCATGTACGCCACACCGGTCTCGCTTTGCGCGCTGAACATAATCGTTATCAGCTCGGCGATACCGTCCGTGTCCACGTCGCAGAACGTGTACGCAGAGTAGGTCGAGCGGCCTATCAGCGCGGGCTCGAAGCTGTTGATCGAAAATATGCTCATCACCTGGGGCGTATCCTGGTTGATGCTCGTCCCTATCAGCAGCTCAAGATAGCCCGAGCCGTCAAGCTGGGCGTACTCTATCATATCAAAGGCGTTTCCTTCGGCTTCGATAATCATCGCCGTCGTGTACACCCCGTTCAGGAGGCGATAGATATATACCCTGAGAGGTTTTTCATCATCGGCGATCTTGAAAAAGGCGACAGCTTCGTCAACACCGTCACCGTTGAGATCAACGAGCTGCACGGACTGCCTGTTGCTGCCCTTGACCGGAGCGCAATACTCGGCTCCCAGTTCAAGGACCTCTTCCGTCCGTGCGGCCAGGTTTACATAATCTTTTGCGGTTTCAGGCAGCCTGTACAGATCCGTCGCCGAGCCGACGGTACATCCGCTGACAAAAACAGTTGTCAGTAAAGCGAGCAGCGCAAACAACAGTATTCTTCTCACGCGTTACCCGCCTCCCTTCATCGTGTGCATCGTCCGAATTCATCAAACCGCCGCAGAACGCGGCGTCAGAATATATATCTTGTTGATTATACCATATTTTCCGCTTTACATAAATAGCACTTTCGCGAAAAGCACTCAGTTCATACAAGCTTTACATTCTCTTCACCGAACCGGGCATAGAGCTCCCCGAGGAGGAGCTCATGGGGCTGGCTTGCGGCGCTCTCGCGGGAATCGGAATCCCTGAAGCATATGATCACGCGCATATTCCCCGGGAACAGATTCAGCAGAGCGCGAACGAAAATGTGCTCCTTGCCCCCCGCTTCCGGAACCCTGATATATAATTTGGTCCCGCTTTTCGCAGGGGGGGCATCCGCCGCGTCGGGAGCACCGACGGAGCCCGATGTGAGGGGGCTCACCGAGTCGCAGAGGATCTGCGGCTCTTTTTCGTCCCGCACCGAGATGCGCCCCTCGACCAGTACGATGCGGTCCTGAACGAGTTCCGCGTCATGTCTTTCAAGAACGCTCGGGAATAAGAGAAGTTCGACGCTCCCCGTCTCGTCTTCAAGCGTCACATAGGCCATGATCGAATTTGTCTTTGTCGTCTTGCGCTTGACAGACGACACGATGCCGGCAAGTTTGACCCGGTCTCCGTCGCGGAAGCCGCTCTCCTCCTGTGAAGAGAGGTCGGATATGACCTCTCCGATACCCGGGCAGCCGAGACGCCGCGCACGTGCCCTGTACTCGTCCATCGGGTGGCCGGAGATATAAAAGCCGGTGGCCTCTTTTTCCATATTCATAAGTTCCCTGAGGGAGAACTCGGGTATATCCGGCAGCTCGTCCGGCTGCACTATGTCCTGCGTACCGAACAGATCGAGCTGCCCAGAAAGATTCTGGCGCCTGACCCGGGTCACGTCGCTTATCAGCGACGCACACAGCTGCAGCAGCTGTGAACGCTTAGCGCCCAGGCAGTCAAACGCACCGCAGCGTATCAGGCTCTCGACAGCCCTCCTGTTCAGATCGGACGTGCCCTGCATGCGCTCGATAAAATCCCGCAGGCTGCGGAACGGACCCGCCCTCTCCCGCTCAGAGATAACATCCTCGATCAGTCGTCTGCCCACGTTCTTGACCGCCACGAGGCCGAAGCGTATGTCCTTCCCGTCCGTCTCGAACATTTCCGAGGAGCGGTTGATATCGGGGGGCAGTACTTTTATGCCCATTTCCTTGCATTCCCCAATGTAGAGGCCCACCTTCGAGGAACTGTCGAGGACCGACGAGAGCAGCGACGCCATGTACTCTACCGGGTAGTGGCACTTCAGATACGCGGTCTGGTAAGCCAGTATCGCGTATGATACGGCGTGGGCTTTGTTGAAAGCATAGTTCGCGAAATCGAGTATCTCGTCGAATATCCTCTCCGCCGTCTGCCTGTCAATACCGTTTTTCAGGCAGCCCGCGATGTTTCGCGCCGGGTCGCCGTTAATAAAAGCGTCTTTTTCCCTCTCTATCTCGTCCTGGTGTTTCTTTGAAATAGCCCTGCGCATCATGTCCGCCTGGCCGAGGGAATAGCCACCCAGCGTTCGGAATATGTCGAGCACCTGCTCCTGATATACGATGCAGCCGTAAGTCACTTCAAGTATGGGCTTGAGCGACGGATGAAGATAGGTCACGCGGCTCCGCTCCCGGCTGCTCGCGATGAATCGCGGTATCGAGTCCATCGGCCCGGGTCTGTACAGGGCGACCACCGCCGTGATGTCCTCGATATTCCTGGGCTCCAGGTTGACGCAGACGCCTGTCATACCCGCGCTCTCAAGCTGAAACACGCCGAGCGTGCGCCCCTGTGAGAGCATCCTGAAAGTCTCCGGGTCGTCCTCGGGTATATTTTCTATATCGAAGGAGCCGTCCCTCTGCCGGATCTTGCGAACTGCGTCGTCGATTATGGTCAGGTTCCGCAGTCCGAGAAAATCCATTTTCAGCAGGCCCAATTCCTCCACCGTGTCCTTCGGAAACTGGGTAACGACCGCGTCTTCGTTTTTTGCGAGCGGAAGATACTCGTAAACGGGGTCTTTTGTAATGACAACCGCGGCCGCATGTGTGGAGGCGTGGCGCGGCGTACCCTCCAATGCGATGGCAAGGTCTATCAGCTCGTGCACTTTAGCGTCCTGTTCGTACATCTCGCGAAGCGGTCTTGACATTTTCAGCGCCTGCGTCAGTGTGATATTCAGCACGTTCGGCACGAGCTTTGCTATCGTATCCACCTCGGCGTAGCTCATGCCCAGCACGCGGCCCACGTCCCGGACGGTGCCCCGCGCCGCCATGGTGCCGAACGTAATGATCTGCGCCACACGGTCCGCCCCGTATTTTACTATGACGTAATCGATGACCTCCTGCCTTCTTCGCCAGCAGAAATCCATATCGATATCCGGCATGCTCACACGCTCGGGGTTCAAAAACCGCTCGAAATAGAGGTTATATTTTATCGGGTCCACTCCGGTGATACCCAGGCAGTAGGAGACGATGCTGCCCGCGGCGGAACCGCGGCCGATGCCTACGGGGATGTCGAGGGATCTGGCATAGTTCACAAAATCCTGCACGATGAGAAAATAGTCGACGAACCCCATCTTCTCTATCATGTCGAGCTCAAACTCGAGTCGCGCCCTGTGCTTTTCCCCGCCGTCGGGATAGCGTCTTTTAAAACCCTCATAACTCAGCTCGCGTATATATTTCGAGCTGGACTTGCCGCCGGGACAGTTGAACGCCGGAAGCCGCCTGACGCCGAACTCAATGTTGACGTCGCACATTTCGGCTATGATCGCCGTATTATGCACGGCCTCGGGGCACTCAGGAAACAGGGAGAGCATCTCCTCTTCCGATTTTATATACAGCTCGCTGGATTCGAAGCGGAGACGGTTGGGATCGTCGAGCGTTTTTCCGCTCTGGAGACACATCAGCACGTCCTGGGTATGCGACTCGTCCTTTTTAACGTAATGGGAGTCGTTTGTTGCCACGAGGGGGATCCCCGTCTCGCGCGACAGACGGATCAGTCCCCTGTTTACGCGCTCCTGCTCCGCAATGCCCGAGTTCTGAACCTCAAGGTAAAAATTGCCCTCTCCCATGATTTCCAGCATCTCGAGGGCGTGGCGCTTTGCGGATTCATAGTCGTTTGCCAGCAGGTCGCGGGGGATCTGCCCGCTCAGGCAGGCGGAGAGCGCTATCAGGCCTCCCGAATGTGCCCTCAGCAGGTCGAGATCGATGCGGGGACGGTTGTAGAACCCCTCCGTGAAGGCGACGCTGTCCATGTAGCACAGGTTTTTGTAACCTTCCTCGTTCCGGCAAAGGAGCACGAGGTGACGGGACTCCGAATCCAGTTCATGTACCTTATCAAATCGCGTGCGGGGGGCCACGTAGACCTCGCAGCCGAGAACCGGCCGGATACCGGCCGCCCGGCAGGCCTTATAGAAATCTATCACGCCGTACATTACCCCGTGGTCGGTGATAGCCAGGGCTTTCTGGCCAAGCGAGGCCGCGTGTGGCACGAGCCTGCTTATTCGGCATGCGCCGTCAAGCAGGCTGTATTCTGTATGGACGTGCAGGTGGACAAAAGCCATTTTTTCTCCTTAAGATTCAGATCTCCCGCGCAATAGCCAAAATGCGGCGCATCCTGTGGTTGAGGCAGGATTTTCTTAGCGGAGGATCGTACATTCCGCACAATTCGACCAGCGTTGCTTCGGGGTTTTCGAGGCGCAGCAGAGCGGTCTGTTTCAGTTTCGGCCCGAGCGAGTCCAGCCCCGGGCCCGCCTCTATCGCCCTGATGGCCGCTATCTGCGCCTGAGCCGCTTCGACCGTCTTGTCCGTATTGGCAAGATCGCAGTTCACCCGCCTGTTCATCTCGTTGCGCACGTCTTTATATATCTTGGCGCTCATCAGTTCCATGGCGCACACCGGCGCGCCGGCGACGGTGAGAAAATCTTCTATCATTCCGCTGTTTTTGAAATATATAACGTAGTTTGATTTTCGTACGGTCTCCTTGGGCTCCATATCCATATCGACCATCAGGGCGCACACCTCTTTGCAGACGTGGAAATGCGTCGTTGTCAACTCCAGGTGATAGCCGGCCTCGGGATTTGTCACCGCCCCTCCCGCGAGGAAGGCCCCGCGTAAAAATGCCGAGCGGCAGTGGTCCTCTTCAAGAACCCCGAAATTCACGTGAGTTGCTATGCTCCTGCCCGTACTGGAGGAGACGGTCTCGTAAATACTCTCTATGGCGCCCTCGTCCGTCAGCGAAAAGATCGTCTTGGAGCCGACTCCGGGGATTCTCTTCAGCTCGGACGCAACTCCGAAGGCCCTTTGGAAAAGCTGCGGCAGCCTGTCGGAGAAATCGTTGTTTTCCGTCACGATCTTGACGGAGGACGGCGTGAATGAGTTGCAAAAGAGCAGCACGCCGTATGCTTCCGCGACCGCGCAGCACTTGCGCTCGATCGGGATCGAACATAACTCTTTCTTCACTTTTGATGAAAAAGTCACTGCCGGCCTCCTTACTCTACTTTATTATTATTTTATATTTTATTATATTTTATCTAAATCCCTGTGCCTGCAATCGGCAGCATAGCCCAGGTCTTCTTTAATAAATCTGTACAGCTCCTCCGCGACAAAAACGGAGCGGTGTTTTCCCCCAGTACACCCCAGGGCCACGACGAGCTTCGCTTTTCCTTCATCCCGGTAGCACGGCAGGCAGAAAGCGAACATATCGCGCAGCCTGCGAAGGAGCTCCTCTGTGGTCGGGCTTTTTTTCAGAAAATCGACTATAAGCGCATCCCTTCCGTCGAGTGCGCGCAGTTCGTTCACGTAGAACGGATTCGGCAGGAACCGCACGTCCCATACGATGTCGGCGTCGAGCGGGATACCGTACTTGAACCCGAAAGAGATCAGGCTCACGCTAAGGCTCCTGTGGACGCTCCCGTTCTCAAAAAGCAGCAGGAGCCTCGCTCTGAGGGCGGCTGTCGAAAGACCGGTCGTATCTATGATGTAATCCGCTGCGCCCCGCAGCTCCGTCAGCATCATGACCTCGCGGCGTATCGTGTCCGAGAGTTCCTCACCTGGCCTTGCCAGGGGATGCAGATGCCTCGTCTCTTTATAGCGGTTGATTATCGCCTGCTCGGACGCTTCGATATATAATATCTTGTACGTTCCCCCGCTCTTTTTCACCTTATCGAGAGCTTCAAACAGCATGTCAAAGCTTGTCCCGCCCCGCACATCCGTGACGACGGCCATCCGGGCATAGCGCCCGCCGGACCGGCACATCTCGGCGAGGCGCGGTATGAATTCCGGGGGCAGATTGTCCACGCAATAAAAGCCCATATCTTCAAGATATGCGGACGTCCGGCTCTTTCCGGCCCCCGAGAGGCCTGTGATCACTAAAAACTCCAAGGCCGCCCCTCCCTGTCGATGATCCTCACCTCGGGCTCGAGCAGGATCCCGGAGTGGTCCAGGACCCGCTGTCTGACAAAGCGCATCAGTGAAGTAATGTCTTCAAACGAGGCTCCGCCTGTATTCACGATAAAGCCCGCATGTTTTTCGGATACCATAGCGCCGCCGATGCGGGCGCCCTTGAGCCCTGCAGACTCTATCAGCGCCGCAGCGTAACCTTTCTCGGGGCGTTTGAATGTGCTGCCCGCGCTCGGCAGGTCAAGCGGCTGGCTTTGCGCCCTCCGGCTCTTGAGATCGGCCATTGTCCGTTCGATCCCGGCCGGGTCTCCGCTCCTCAGCCCCACGCAGGTCAGCGCGACAATATACCCGTTGTCCATAAAGGCGCTGTGGCGGTATGAGAACTCATGTTCCCGCGAATCGACCCTCACGACCTCACCGCCGGGAGTCACGCATTCGCTCCAGATCACTACGTCGCCCATGCAGCCGCCGTACGCTCCCGCGTTCATATACACGCCGCCTCCCGCGCTCCCCGGTATGCCGTGCGCGAATTCAAACCCTGTCAGCCCGCTCGCGAGCGCCGCCTCCGCCGCCGCGGACAGGGCCGCGCCGCACTGAAGCTCAAGCTCGGAGCCGCGCGTCCTCACCCGGCTCATCCTTTCGCCGAAACGCACCGCCGCGATATGCAGATGGCCGCCCTCCACGAGAACGTTTGTGCCCGCGCCAAACCAGATGGGCGTGATCCCCGCGTCCGTGGAGGCCCTGACGCAGGCCGCGATCTCCCCGGTGTCCGCAGGTTCGACGAGCACCTGCGCGATGCCGCCGACGCGAAAACTCGTGAGAGCGCTCATATCGGCGCCCTCGCGCATGTGAATACCCGGGCTGGCCAGTTTGACCAGCTCCTGAAAACGCCTGACAGCATCCATTACGAGTTACCTACTCCTCCGCGTTCAGCGCCGCGTCAAAATGTTTGTTCAGCTGATTCGTGAACTCCACGGCAGCGTTATATCCTATGCTCTTGTCGCGGTTATTCATGGCTGCGACTTCAAGTATAACGGCGAGATTTCTCCCCGGTTTGACGGGGATAGTCGTCGTCGGCACTTTCACGTCGAAGATGCTCGTATACGTCGTCTGCGTACCGAGGCGGTCAAACGGCTCGAGCTCTTCCCAGGGGACGACGTTTACGATGAGGGTTATCTGGCACGAATCCATTACCGCGCCCGTGCCGAAGAGCCTGCGGACGTCCACTACCCCGATGCCCCGCAGTTCCATGTAGTGCCTGATCAGTTCCGGGGAGGAGCCCTCCAGCTTGTTTTCGGCAACACGCCTTATCTCCACCGCGTCATCTGCGATCAGCCGGTGGCCCCGCTTAATGAGCTCGACAGCCGTCTCGCTTTTTCCGACGCCGCTTTCCCCGAGTATCAGAACTCCTTCGCCGTATATATCAACGAGCACGCCGTGCCGCGTCACCATCGGTGCGAGCGCCGTGCTCAGATACGTCACAACTTTGCTGATGAAATTCGCGGTCTGAGAGTCGCTTATAAGGACCGGCGTTTTGAACCGCTCGGCCATCTCGATGCACTCCGGCTGGGGCTCCGCGCCGCGGCAGTATATCAGGGCCGTTATGCCCTGTCCGAAAAACATCTTGAACGCTCTTCTGCGGAATGTGGAGCCGAGCGCTTCCAGATACGAATTCTCCGCCATTCCGATGACCTGTAACCTGTCGCGAACAAAATGATCGTAAAAACCCACAAGCTGCAGACCGGGTCTGTTGAGATTCTCGCTCGTGACGGCGATAGAGCCGTAGTCCTCCGGCCCGTATGCGACAGTTAAATGAAAATCATCTATAAGTTTCTGCAGTGGTATACTGCGCTTTTCCGCCATATGAGACAGCTCCTTGGATCAAAATAATCAACGTTCGCTGCTGCCGCGCTCCGCGCCGGCGAAATTTTTCCTCCCCCGGAACGGGCCCGGCGCATCCTTTTACTATTATAACAGATAATCCCTTAGTGACAACATGAGAAGTTTACAATACAAAAAAGTTCGCTCTTCGCGAAAAAATACCCTTGCTTTTTTTAATTCTGTCTGGTAATATTTAATGCGGCTCTTTTTTAGCCGTTATTTTGATAAGCAAGGAGGTGCGGTAATGGCAAAATGTAACGTTTGCGGAAAAGGCGTGACCTTTGGCATCAAGCTGTCCCACTCGCACAGACGCTCGAACAAAGCTTGGAAGCCCAATGTCAAACGGGTCAAAGCCATCGTGGACGGCAGCCCCTGCCATATCTACGTATGCTCAAGGTGCCTCCGTTCTAATCGTGTAGAACGTGCAGTCTGATCTTAAGCGCGTCCGCACCATATAAGAGCGAATGTCCGGGGTTCGATATGAACCCCGGATTTTTTCGCATTTGTTCATGATTACGCACAAAAATGTTGAACAGGCGCAGCCTGTATGATACGATAGCTGCATATTCCCGGCATAACAGCGCATACGGATCATATACTTTCAATGCTGATTTTATGATGAGGAGTAAAAGCCATGTGGACGAGAGCCGAACTTAAAGAAATGGCAAAAAATGCGCTAAACAAGCAGTACTGGCTTTGCGTGGGTGTTCTTTTCGTGCAAAACGCCATAATCGCCGCGGTGAGCGCGATGACCTTTGGAATTGCCGCTTTGCTTGTCGTCGGCCCCCTTATTGTCGGTATGAATTTCTTTTTCATGAGCAGTTTCTTCGGCGGAAACCCGACCTTTGAGCAGATGTTTACAAAAGGATTCGTACCGTACGGCAGGAAACTCGGCGGAATGCTGTGGATGTTCCTGTTTATATGGCTGTGGTCACTGCTTTTCCTTATACCGGGCATCATCAAGTCATTTTCATATGCTATGACTCCGTATATCCTCGGCGACTGCCCGAACGTCAAAGCTCAGGACGCCCTGAAGCTCTCCATGCGCATGATGCACGGATACAAAGGCGAGCTCTTCGTGCTGTATCTGAGTTTCATCGGCTGGATGATCCTCTCCTCATTCACGTGCGGATTGCTTTACGTCCTCTACGTCGGCCCGTATATTGAGATGACAAAGGCGGGCTTCTACGGTAAGGTCAAAACGCTCGCGCTGCAAAAAAATATCATCAGCCCGCAGGAACTGAACCCGCCCGTTGAATACTGAGCTTCCGTAATTATACGTAGCTGACAAGATTTTTAGCCGTTAACAGGCCGCGCGGCACATGAACCGCGCGGCCTTAGTGTAAGAAACATTATTTGCTGTGCGCCTTGACGAAGGATTCCATCTGCGATATCTGCCTCGATGTCTCCTGCGGGGCCGGGCCTCCGCGGCTCTTTCTTTGCGACACGCAGTTTTGCAGATCAAGAGCTTCGAAAATATCCTCGCCGAACGCTTCGGAAACACTCCTGAACTCGTCCGGTGTCAGCTGCTCGAGCGTGCGGCCGCTCTCAGCGCAATAGAGGACGAGCTTTCCGACCGCTTTGTAGGCGTCTCGGAAAGGTATGCCCTTTTTTGCCAGATAGTCCGCGCAGTCTGTGGCGTTTATGAACCCTTTCCGCGCTGCGGCCCGCATGTTCTGAGGGAGCACCTGCATGGTCCTTAGCATCGAGGTGAATACCGGAATGCACGTCTTCACGGTATCCACCGCGTCGAACACCGATTCCTTATCCTCCTGCATATCCTTGTTGTATGCCAGGGGTATACCTTTCATCACCGTCAGCAGGGACATAAGGTCGCCATAGACCCGCCCGGTCTTTCCCCTAACGAGCTCCGCAACGTCGGGGTTCTTTTTTTGCGGCATTATCGAAGAACCGGTTGAATAGGCGTCGTCAAGCTCCACGAATTTAAACTCCCAGCTGGACCAGAGAATGATCTCCTCCGAGAATCGGGACAGGTGCATCATGATGATCGACGCGGCGCTGAGAAACTCAATCGCGTAGTCCCTGTCCGAGACCCCGTCCATGCTGTTTTGAGTCGGGGCGTCAAAACCGAGGGAGGACGCTGTCATCTCGCGGTCGATCGGGTGTGTCGTGCCGGCCAGCGCCCCGCTGCCCAGAGGGCACTCCTTCATACCCCCGAGACAGTTCTCAAGGCGGATGATATCCCGCGAAAACATGTTGGCGTAGGCCATCAGATGATGCGCAAAGGTAATCGGCTGCGCCGGCTGCAGATGTGTGTATCCCGGCATGACGGTGTCCCGATGCTGCTTCGCAATGTCGCACAAGACCGAAATGAGGTTAAGGACCATATCTTTTATGGTCCCGATCTCGCGCCTCAGGTAGAGCTTCATATCAAGAGCCACCTGGTCGTTGCGGCTGCGGGCCGTGTGCATCCTCTTCCCCGCGTCGCCAACACGCTCCGTCAGCAGGTCTTCAATGAACGTGTGGATGTCCTCCTGAGCTCCGAAGCCCACGGCTCCGCTCTCAATGTCCGAAAGAATGCCAAGAAGCCCCTCTTCGATCCTCTCTGCGTCCTGCGGCGTGATGATACCGCACTGGGAGAGCATGCGCGAGTGGGCGATACTGCCTTGGATATCCTCCCTGTAGAGCCGGTTGTCAAACGGGAGAGAGGAATTGAAATCGTCCACCTGTCTGTCCGTTTCCTTTTGGAACCGGCCTGCCCAAAGTTTCATCGGCTGATTCTCCTTTTCCGGGCGGAGCGTCACGAATTTCAGGGGCTCAGTCACCTTTCAGCAGCCCCTGCTCCAGCATCGCCTGCGTCTGAGTCGGCAGACCCCAGAGATTTATGAAGCCCGTGGCCTGGCTCTGGTCATAGTCGCTCTCACCGAAAGTGGCTATACTCTCAGAATAGAGGGAATACGGCGACTTTATGCCCGCTTTTATGATATTGCCCTTATACAGCCTCAATCTGACTGTGCCTGTGACGTTCTTTTGCGTCTCTGTGACAAATGCGGACAGCGCTCTGCGCAGCGGGCTGTACCACAGTCCGTTATAGACGAGCTCGGCGAAACAGACGGACAGTTCCTGCTTCTTGTGCGCCGTCATCTTGTCGAGGCATATGGACTCGAGGGCCGCGTGGGCTGCGTACAGAATGGCGCCGCCCGGAGTCTCGTACACGCCTCTGCACTTCATGCCGACCAGCCTGTTCTCCACGATGTCGAGTAAGCCTATCCCGTTTTTACCGCCCAGCTCATTGAGCTTAAAAATTATCTCCGTGGCGCTCATTTCGCATCCGTCGAGCGCGACGGGGACTCCCTGTACGAAATCGAGCGTGAGGTAAGTCGGCTCGTCCGGCGCGTTTTGCGGGGATACGGACATTTCAAGAAAACCCGGGCTGTCATACTTCGGCTCGTTCCACGGATCTTCAAGATCCAGCCCCTCGTGGCTGAGGTGCCAGAGATTCTTATCCTTTGAATAGTTTGTCTCCCTGTTGATCTTGAGCGGGACATTGTGGGCCTCGGCGTAATCGATCTCCTCGTCGCGGCTGCGGATACTCCACTCGCGCCACGGAGCGATTATCTTCATCATGGGGGCGAAGTGCTTGATGGCGAGCTCAAACCTGACCTGATCGTTTCCCTTTCCGGTGCAGCCGTGCGCCACGGCGTCTGCGCCCTCGGCTATTGCGATCTCAACGAGCTTCTTCGCTATGACCGGACGGGCAAAAGCGGTACCCAGCAGGTAATCTTCATATTTCGCTCCCGCCTGGACAGACGGGATGATAATTTCGTTTACAAGTTCATCGCACAGATCGACGGCGTAGAACTTGTCCGCCCCGGTCTTGTACGCTTTCTCTTCGAGCCCTTCCAGCTCGTCCTGCTGCCCGACGTTCCCCGCGACAGCTATAATGTAAGGGTTATCGTAGTTTTCTTTAAGCCACGGGATAATGATTGAAGTATCCAGCCCGCCCGAGTAGGCCAGAGCGATCTTCCTTACTTTCTGTGCGCTCATAGCAATGCTCCTTTAGAAATAATATTCAGTTATTACACATTTTATGTTTTGACTGACTATACCATGTTAATGAATATAATGCAACTATAATTTATAATAATCCAATTTATTATCATTTCTAAAGTCATTATACACATTATATACAATATTCGGAATATGTTCCTGCTGCCGTCCCAAAATACAGAATAAGATCAAATGCATATTATTCAGTATTTATGCACTTGCGGTCACGATGCGTCAATCTTTTTCGCCCTTCTCGCGCACAGTCAGACGTATCGGCGTGCCCTCAAAACCGAAGGTCTGTCTCAAACAGTTTTCAATATAGCGCTGATATGAAAAATGAAACAGTTCCGCGTTGTTGACAAAAGCGACGAAATGGGGAGGCTTTGTGCCGGCCTGAGTCATGTAGTATATCTTCAGCCTTTTGCCCTTATCCGAAGGCGGCTGGACACGGAGCGTGGCATCGCTGAGAACGTTGTTCAGCTGCCCCGTCGTGATGCGGCGGCTGTTCTGCTCCGCCGCCGAGTTTATAACGGGAAACAATTTGTCGACTCTCTGTCCAGTCAGCGCCGAGATGAACAGCGACGGCGCGTATGTCATGAAAGAGAGCTCACTCTCAATGTCCTTGCGCATTTCGGACATCGTCATGTGGTCTTTTTCGATCGCGTCCCACTTGTTCACGACGATAACACAGGCTTTCCCTGCCTCGTGCGCCATACCCGCCACCTTTGTGTCCTGTTCCGTGACGCCCTGCGCGGCGTCGATCATGATGAGGCAGACGTCCGCCCTCTCTACAGCCATGCGGGTGCGCAGGTTGCTGTAATACTCGACTCTGTCGTTGACGCGGGCCTTGCGCCTCAATCCTGCAGTGTCTATCAGGATATAATTGCCATACTCGTTTTCAAAACGCGTGTCTATCGCGTCGCGCGTCGTGCCGGGGACGTCGCTCACTATCACGCGGTCTTCACCTAGCAGCCTGTTAACAAGAGACGACTTCCCCACGTTGGGGCGGCCGATAACGGCCACGGCGAGGGCGTCGTCGTCGTCGCTCTGAGCGGCCTCATCGGGGAACAGGGCAAAACAAGCGTCGAGAAGGTCGTCCGTACCAATGCCGTGGAGCGCTGAGACCGCTACCGGTTCCCCCAGGCCCAGCGAATAGAACTCGTACACCTCGGGATGGACCCCGACGCCGGTGGAGTCGCATTTATTCACAGCCAGCACCACGGGCTTGTTTGAGCGCAGCAGCATTGAAGCGACGTCGGAATCCGCCGCCGTGACCCCGGTGCGCACGTCTGTGACGAGGATTATAACGTCCGCCGTCTCTATTGCTGTCTGAGCCTGATCGCGCATCAGGATCAGCATCTCATCTTCAGTCCTCGGTTCTATGCCGCCCGTGTCCACAAGCGCGAACTGTCGGCCGCGCCACTCGCTGCGCCCGTAAAGGCGGTCGCGCGTGACTCCCGGAACGTCTTCAACGATCGCCAGGCGTTTCCCTGTGAGTTTGTTAAACAGCATCGATTTGCCCACGTTTGGGCGCCCGACAATGGCGATAAGCGGTAAAGGCATGTATCAACCCTCCAAAAATGTGTCAAGCAGCTCGTACCCGTCGTTTTTTACGGGGATTACCGGCACGCCGAGCTCCGAAGAAACCTGCGATACCGATATACCGTCGAGGAAGACGTCCTCCCCGCTGCGCAGCATCACGTCCGGTATCAACAGCCTCGTGCCGAGATCTTGCCCCTTCAGCTGCCCGATGAGGTCCCTGCCTGTCACAAGGCCTGCCACGTCCACGCTGCGGCCGAAGAGCTCGTTCCGTACGGCGTGGACCGACACATTCAAATCTGAATATTTTTCTTTTGCCGCGGCTGCCAGCCGCTCGATAAAAGGCGCCGCGGCTTCCCCGGTCGCCACGCTGAAAGGGGCGCCGGAGCACTCGATCCCGTCTTCCTGCAGAGCCTCCAGAAACTCGTGCTCCAGAAGTCTCAAAAGGCCGACACCGTTCTCAAGCTGCTCGAACTGTTCATATTCTTCATATTCCGGCAGCCCGATCCCGGCTCTGAGATACATCTCGTCCGAACAGTAAACAACGCGGCTCCCGCTCTCTTTGAGACATTCCGCGGCAAATCGTCCGCACAGTTCGATACACGAGACTGCGTCCTCCTTCGTGAGCGGGCGCAGCTCGCACAGCCCCTCCCGCCAGCGCGTAAGTCCGACGGGGATGACTGATATGCTGGTAACTGCCGGCCGCAGAGCGCAAAGGTCGCCGAGGGTTTTCTCCAGGGCCGCTCCGTCATTATATCCCGAACAGACGACTATCTGGCAGTGCAGCTCGATGCCCGCGCGGGCCAGCCTGCACAACTGATCATATCCGCGGCCCGCCCCGCGGATACCGAGCATGACCCGGCGGAGATCAGGCTCCGTAGCATGGACAGATACGCACAGCGGACTTATCTTCATATCTATTATGCGCTGAAAATCCCGCTCAGACATGTTCGTGAGCGTAACGTAGTTGCCCAGAAGAAAAGAGAGCCTGCTGTCGTCGTCTTTCACGTAGAGAGATTCGCGCAGACCGGGCGGCATCTGATCGACGAAGCAGAATATACAGCGGTTGACGCAGCTTCGCATATCGTCCATCAGATAAGTCTCAAAAGAGAGCCCCAGATCCTGGCCCTCGATCTTTTTGACGAACACGTCCCTCTCACGGGCGTCCTTTGAGCGCACTTTGAGCGACAGCTCGGCGTCATAGGTATAAAACTTATAATCAAGTACGTCGCGGATCTCCCTGCCGTTGGCGCTCATAACCACGTCGCCGGGCACTATCCCCGCCCTGTCCGCCGGAGAAAATCTTTCAACATCCGTCACACGCCCGCTCATCGCTCACCCTCCCCGTATTGTCCCGGTTTTGACCGGATAAAACAGAGGAGAGGGAAAACTCGATCCCCCTCCACCGGTCTGCTATGATTTTACTTCTTTTCCTCTACCGCAATAACCTCACGACCATCGTAAGTACCGCAGTTCTTACAGGCTCTGTGGGGCAAGCGCATTTCACCGCACTTGGGACAGGCCACGAGCGCGGGAGCTTTCAGAGTGTAGTTTGAACCGCGCCTCTTGTCTCTTCTTGCTTTCGAAACTTTATTCTTCGGGACCGCCATGTATGACACCTCCTTGCAGCCGCATCGGGATGCGGGCTATATCTGTTTTTCGCCCCGGTCCTCAGAAAAGGTCCTTCAGGGCTGCCCACCGGGAATCCGTCTCCTCAGCGCAGCCACAGGGGCCATCGTTCAGGTCGGCGCCGCATTTGGCACATATCCCCCTGCAATCCGGTCTGCACAGGAATCTGCTGTCCATATCAAGGACAAACGCCGATGTGATGATCTCGTCAACTTCAACGCTGTCATTTTCTATCGGGTACGATTCCGTGTCATCCTCGTCGGGTTTTTCACACAGAAGAGTTTCGATCCGACTGCGATATTCGCGCGTAAAGTCCGCCGCGCAGCGATCGCATACACAGTGAAGATTTGTCACAACGTCGGCGAGCAGAAAAATAACGCCCGCCTTATTGAAGATCTCTCCGCTCACATAGACAGGCTCCTTAACGGGCTTTTGCGCGCCGAACATAAAATCCGAGAAGTCAAGTTCGGTATTGAACGATATACGCGCTCCCGGTCTGTCAAGGATAGACCTGAGATCAATAAGCATACTTCACCTCATAAAACAGCGTGTACATTATAGAGGAACGAATATACCTTGTCAATTCCTTTTTTCCTTCCCGATAATTAAACCGGAAACCGGCCGGGTTTTTCAGTTTGCCCGCAGGTATATTATGTGGTAACATATTAACAATACTATGAACGGTCGCTTTTGTTTATCATTTTCCGCGGCGCTCTGCAGCAACCCCGAAAGGACAGAAAAATAAATGAAGCATTTTACAGTCGGCCCGAACGACGCGGGACAGAGGCTAGACAGATTTCTTGCCAAGATAGCTCCGCTTCTTCCCGGCACCCTGGCGCAAAAATATATCAGGCTCAAACGCGTTCGCGTGAACGGAGTCCCCGGAAAGCGGGACACGCGGCTTGCGGAGGGGGACGAGCTCGCAATATATATAGGTGACGAGTTTTTCAACCGGCCCGACAAGGACAACGCATACCTGGCCGTTTCGACCCCCGATCTCGAGATCGTGTACGAGGATGCGAACATAATCCTTTGCGACAAACGGGCAGGCATGTCCGTGCATGCCGACAGCTTCGGCGCGGTCGGTACGCTGATAGCCAATATCCAGGCGTACTTATACCAGAAAAACGAATGGAACCCCAAGCAGGAGAATTCGTTCGCACCCGCTCTGTGCAACCGGATCGACCGAAACACCTCCGGACTCGTTATCGCCGCAAAAAATGCCGCCGCTCTGCGCGACGTCGACGAGATGATACGTTCGGGCGAGGTACACAAGGAGTATCTCTGCATCGTGCGCGGTACGCCCTCTCCCCGCTCCGGCCGCCTCGAAAACTATCTCTTCAAAGACTCGGTTCAAAACAAAGTCTATGTCCGGACTCGCCCTGTACCCGGCGCGCGAAAAGCGATAACGCTCTATGAGACGATCAGTGCGCGCAGCGGGCTTACGCTGCTGCGGTGCGTTCTCGTTACAGGCAGGACCCACCAGATCCGCGCTCAGCTCGCAGCCGCGGGTCATCCGCTGCTCGGCGACGGGAAATACGGTATCACGGGCCGCTCGGGCAAGGAACAGCACCAGGCTCTGTGCTCGTACAGGCTGCGTTTCGGGCCCGGGGACCATATGGGCACGCTTGAATATCTGAGCGGCAAGACCTTTAAAGTAAAAGACTGCGACTTTGTGAGGCAGTATTTTCCCGAGACTGTCGCCGCTCTGTTCGCCCGGGAAGACTGACCTGCCCCCCTCTGTTTATTATTGACTTTTTTCGCAACTCATCTATAATGTTTTCGTAATTCCTGCCGTTATACGGAATAAACGGATCAAGAGGGGGATGATAATGGCCAAAGAGCTGATACGCCTTGAGGATTGCGTAGTGCGATTCGATGACGAGGTCATATTAGATTCCGTTAATCTGAAAATTAATGACGGAGAATTCCTCACACTACTCGGGCCAAGCGGATGCGGCAAGACCACAACGCTGCGGATAATAGGCGGCTTTCTTGAACCCACATCCGGCAACGTCTATTTTGACGGTGTGAGGATTAATCATATTCCTTCACATAAACGCAAAATCAACACGATATTCCAGCGATACGCGCTGTTCCCTCACCTGAACGTTTTTGACAACATAGCGTTCGGACTTCGCGTCGCAAAAGTAAAAGAGGACGAGATCGACGAGCGCGTCGCGGAGATGCTGAAGCTTGTCAGCCTGCGCGGCTTTGAAGAGCGCAAGATCACGGCGTTGTCCGGCGGGCAGCAGCAGCGCGTTGCCATCGCGAGGGCGCTGATAAACAAGCCGAAAGTCCTGCTGCTTGACGAGCCGCTCGGCGCGCTGGATATGCGCCTGAGAAAGGATATGCAAAACGAGCTCAAGCGTATCCAGAAGCAGCTCGGTATCACATTTATATATGTAACGCACGACCAGGAGGAGGCGCTTGCGATGTCCGACACAGTCGTCGTGATGGACAAGGGCGTCATCCAGCAGATCGGCACGCCTCAGGACGTGTATAACGAGCCGAAGAACGCATTTGTAGCCGACTTTATCGGGGAGTCGAATATTCTCGACGGCGTCATGCTCTCCGACAAGCTGGTCCTGATGTTCGGCAGAAAGTTCAAGTGCGTGGATAAGGGCTTTGCGGCAAACGAGCCCGTAGACGTCGTCATACGCCCGGAGGACGTCGATATCGTCCCCGCGGACAGCCGCCATCTCTGCGGCACCGTCACCGGCGTAACATTCAAAGGGCTGCACTACGACATCATTGTGGATTTCTACGGATTCAAATGGCTGATACAGACGACGGATTATCACGAGGTCGGCTCATATATCGGCATTGATATACATCCCGAAGAGATACACATTATGAAAAAAAGCGCGTACTCCGGCATGTTCGGGGATTACAGCTCCTACAGCGAAGAGTACGACGAGATCAACGACCCCTCCATAGTCTACGGTGAGGACCCGGGCGAGGAGGAGTATTATGAGAGTTAGAGGCCTTGCTTCGCCTTACCTCGCGTGGATGTCCATATTTATCATCCTCCCGCTGTGCGCCGTCGTTTATTACGCTTTCACCGACAGCGTAACGGGGGAATTCACGCTCAGGAATATAGTGTCTATCGGGAACTACTGGCCGATCCTCATCAAATCTATCTGGCTCGCGCTGGTGTCCTCTTTAATATGCCTGATCCTCGGCTACCCAGTGGCCCTCGCTATCGCCAGGGCGAAACAGTCAAGGCAGCGCTTTCTGATACTCCTTGTGATGCTGCCGATGAGCATGAGCTTTTTGCTGCGCACGATCGCGTGGGTCTCGCTTCTGGAGGATACGGGCATCATTAATAATATACTCGGAAAATTCGGTATCTCCCCCCTGCCGCTCATAAGAAACAACGGGGCCGTTGTGCTCGGCATGGTCTACAACTACCTCCCCTACATGATACTGCCTGTGTATACCGTGCTGTCGCACATTGACCCCAGCCTCATAGAGGCGGCAAAGGACCTCGGCTGCAACAGGACGCAGGTTTTTCTGAAAGTTATTCTGCCGCTGAGCGTATCGGGCATTATCTCGGGCGTCTCGATGGTGTTTGTTCCTGCCGTGAGCACGTTCTATATCTCAAAAAAGCTCGGCGGCTCGGGCACTACCATGATAGGCGACGTTATCGAGTCGCAGTTTAAGACCGCGTATAACCCGAATCTCGGCGCTGCCATCTCCCTCGTGCTGATGGTGATGGTATTCATCTGCATCGGCCTGATGGAGCGCTTTTCCGGATCGGAAGAGAGGGAGGCGCTGATGTGAGCAGGGCGCTTAAGATCATTCTGATCGTCGTATTGTTTTTTTTGTACCTGCCCATAATTCTTTTGATAGCGGGCTCCTTCAACACCGGCACCGATCTTGCGGTCTTCAAGGAGTTTACTTTCTCGAACTACGTGGCGCTTTTCCGGGACAGGACGCTCATCCCCCTCCTTCTGAACTCCCTGATCGTCGCTGTTTTGTCATCAGTCATCGCGACCGCTCTCGGCACCGCGGCGGCTCTCGGCATCCGTTCTTTCGGAAAGAGGTTTCGCTCCGCCGTAATGACGGTCACCAATATCCCCATGACGAATCCCGACATCGTGACAGGTGTGTCGCTGTCGCTTCTTTTCGTACTTGGCGGGAAGCTCTTCGACCGCTCGAACGTGCTGGGGTTTACAACGCTGCTTCTTGCCCACATCACGTTCAACCTGCCCTACACGATACTGTCGGTCATGCCGCGGGTGACAAACATGGATCCCAGTCTGCGGGAGGCCGCGATGGACCTGGGATGCACGCCTGTACAGGCTTTTTTCAAAGTAGTGATCCATGAGATCCTTCCCGGCATCGTTTCGGGACTGCTCATAGCGTTCACAATGTCGCTCGACGATTTCGTCATTAGTTATTTCGTGTACGGGCCGAGTTTCGCGACGCTGCCCATTGAGATCTACAGTTATACGAAAAAGCCTCTTCCGCCCAAGATATACGCGCTGTTCACACTGCTTTTTGCCATGCTGCTGGCCGTTTTGATCGTTATGAACATCGTTTCCGGGCGAGCCGACAAGCGGCCGCGCTGCTCGAATATTACCCAGTTGGTATTTCGGAGAAAGGACGTAGAAAAAACTTGAAAAAGACTCTTCTCACAATATGCGCCGCTGTTGCCCTGCTGGCTTTCGTTCCGTTCCTGGCTTTTGAAACGGCCGCCGCCAAGCCCGCTGTTATCAACGTGTACAACTGGGGCCAATATATTTCCGACGGTTCCGACGGCCTCCTTGACGTTAACGCCGCTTTCACCGAGGCCACCGGCATCGAGGTCAATTACTCCACTTATGAGAGCAACGAATCTCTTTACACAAAGCTCAAGACGGGCGGCTCCAGCTATGACGTGATCATACCCTCTGACTATATGATAGCCCGCCTGATAAGCGAAGGGATGCTGCAAAAGCTGAATTATGACAACATCCCCAACTACGCAAGCATCGGCGAGAGTTTTAAAAACACTCTGTACGACCCCAATAACGAGTACAGCGTGCCCTATTTCTGGGGGACAGTGGGCATCATATACAACACCCGTTACGTCGATACAGTAACGAGTTGGGACGCCCTCTGGGACGAGAGATACTCCGGCAAGATACTGATGTTCGACAACCCGCGCGACGCCTTCGCCGCGGCCGAGCTAGCGCTCGGAATCGACGTCAACACCGAGGATGAATCAGACCTCAGAGCGGCGGCCGAACTGCTGGCCGCGCAGAAGCCGCTCGTACAGAGCTACGTGATGGATCAGGTCTTTGACCAGATGGAGCGGGCTGAAGCATGGATCGCCCCGTATTACGCCGGAGATTTCATCACGATGCATCGTGAGAACCCCGATCTCGCTTTCTGTTTCCCGGAAGAGGGCTTTAACCTGTATATCGACGCTATGTGTATACCGACTTCAAGCACAAACAAGGAGGCCGCCGAGGCTTATATAAACTTTATGTGTTCTTTTGAAGCGGCCGCCGCCAACGCGGCATACACCGGCTACGGCTCGCCCGTCAACGGTGTGGCTGAGTCGCTTGAACTTACCGAATACGAACGCGGGATAGCTTACCCCTCGGATGAGATCCTCTCAAAAGGCGTCGCCTACCTCACGCTGTCAAAAGAGGCCACACAGATCATGGACTCTCTGTGGCTCGACGTGAGGACAGATGCTTCGACAACGAGCTGGGTCACATACGCCGTAGCAACCGCGGCAGTCGTCATTATCGCAGCAGTTTACCTCGCCTACAGGTCTAACAAAAAAAGAAAACGCGCAGCCAAACGCCGCGCGGACGCGGACGGTGCGCGGTGATATGGATGATATAACTCTGTCTGTTATTGTTCCCGTATATAACGAAGAAGAGGGATTGGAGCCCTGTATCGGCCATCTGGCGGGCGTGCTGGAAGCCGGCGGCGAGAGCTACGAGATAATACTCGTCGACGACGGCAGCAGCGACCGCACGCCGGAGATCGCCGAGCAGATGTGCTCCCGAGATAAACGTGTAAAGCTTATCGGCTTGTCACGCAACTTCGGCCATCAGGCCGCCATCACGGCCGGGATGGAGCTCTGTACGGGAAACTGTGTCGTCGTCATCGACTCAGACATGCAGGACCCCCCCGAACTCATCCCGGAGATGGTCCGCATCTGGCGGGAAGGATTCGACGTAGTCTACGGGCTGCGAAAGCGCCGCCTCGGCGAGACGGCCCTGAAGAAACTGACGGCCAGCGTGTTTTACAGGGTTCTGGGCGCGATAACCGAGATTGATATCCCCCGCGACACAGGCGACTTCCGCCTTCTTGACCGCAAGGTGTGCGAGGCTATGAAGGCCCTGCCCGAGCGGGGCAGGTATGTGCGTGGGCTCGTCAGCTGGGTCGGCTTCCGCCAGACCGCCCTTGAGTATGTGCGCCACGAGCGCAAAGTGGGCAAGACGAAATATAATCTGAAAAAAATGCTGCGACTTGCGGGAAACGGCCTCTTATCCTTTTCGAAAGTCCCTCTCACTGCGCCGCTCGGGATAGGCGCCGTCGTCAGCCTGGCCGCCCTTGCAGCCCTCATCGTGATGCTGTGCCTGCCGGTCTTCTACTCCTGGGCTGCAGCGGTATCGATCGTCACGTTTTTTATCGGTATAGGCATCTCCTGCATAGGCATCGTAGGCTGTTACCTCGGCCGCGTCCTTGATCAGGCTCAGGGCAGGCCCGAATATATTATCGCAAGAAAAATCAATATCTGATAGCAGCCGCCTCCCCCGAATATTTTATGAACACCGAAATTCACATACAGATCGTCGTTTCCTTACCTGGCTCCTAGCCGTAAAGACCGCAGCCATCCCATCAAAACCTGCAGCGGGAAAGGAAAGGTTATCATGACATACAAGGAGCTGATCAAAAGAGCGGAAGAGGCAATGTGGACGGCATACGCTCCCTACTCCAGATATCGCGTGGGCGCCGCCATAGAGTGCCGTGACGGAACGGTATTCACGGGGTGCAACATCGAAAACGCCGCCTATGGCGAGTGCCTTTGCGCCGAGCGCGTCGCCGCAGCAAAGGCCGTCAGTGCCGGCAGGACCGACTTCATGCGTATCGCCGTGATATCCGATTCCGACGAATACTGTATGCCCTGCGGCAGCTGCCGCCAGTTCCTGAGCGAGTTTTCCCGGGACATGGAGTTTCTGTGCGCCAGAAAGGACACCTCCTACGTCTGCTATTCGATGAAGGATCTTCTGCCTCACGCTTTCAGTTCCGAAATACTGTACTGAGCCTCGCTCGCTGTTTTGATACATAACTTTACGGCACCGGCCGCAAGTTTTACTCTTTTCTCTATTGTCAGATCGCCCTGTTCGCGGGTCGCGCTTTTAGGAAACTATCGGCAAAAAGGATTTTGTACAGATACACATTGTCAAACCCCTTGACATTCCCGATAAGAAACACTATAATTCGTTCTCAGAGCTTTGAGTTGCGCATGAACCGTAAATCGCCGGTTCCGCGCTCACGGGTACAAACCAAATAATGGCATTTCCGGGTGTGGCGAAGCTTGGTATCGCGCTTGAATGGGGTTCAAGAGGCCGCTGGTTCGAATCCAGTCACTCGGACCATTGAGAGCAGGACAACTTTTGTTGTTCTGCTCTCAATTCGTTCATATGCACCATGAGAACCGGCGGCCTCTTTGTCATCCCCGAGCGGTTGCCGCGTAAGCGGCGAGCGAGTGGGGACATAAAAACGGAGGCGTAAACGCAGTTTGCGCTCTCCGCTGGTTCGAATCCAGTCACTCGGA
>JAAYAR010000008.1 GCA_012719235.1 Clostridiales bacterium | reverse complement strand
TTTTGATCGGAAATGCACCGGAAATGAAATTATTAAGGAGTGTAGTATGAGAAAGAACGCTGTCAAAACCGGCAGAAAGTCCCGCTATTCCTGGTATTTCTATGATTTTGGGAATTCCGCTTATGCCTCGGTCGTGCTCCTGGCTGTATATTCGTCTTTCTTTAAGAACGTCGTTGTCGGCGGCACGGAAGGCACTCGCTTATGGGGTATTTCGGTCGGCATAGCCGCCGTTCTCGTAGCGGTCATATCACCGATACTCGGCACGATCGCGGACTTCACCAAATTCAAAAAGAAATTCCTGCTTATATTCACCGCAATTTCCGTTGTATTCACTGCTCTGCTGTTTTTTGTCGGCGAGGGCGATATTTTCACCGGTATGTTCTTTTTCATCATGGCCGAGATCGGGTATCGCGCCGCTCAGGTGTTTTACGATTCCTTGCTTTCGGATGTCTCCACTCCCGACACGATCGGCAGCGTATCGGGCAAGGGCTGGGCTATAGGGATGGTCGGCGGGATCGTCTCCCTTCTTATCGTGCTGCTGCCCATACAGTTAGTGGGAAATCATATGATCCCGATAGCATTCCTGATCACTGCCGCCATCTATCTCATCTCCTCCATCCCGACCTTCCTCTGGGTCGTGGAAAAACGCGAGGCCGAACAGATCCCGGGAAGAAAACATATCGTCGCCACGGCGTTCAGAAAACTGGCGCAGACATTCCGTTCGGTCAACAGCTATAAAGAATTCATCAGGTACACGGTCGCCTTTTTGATCTACAACGACGGGATCATGATGCTGATGGACTTTGCGGCCATAATCGGCGCCACGCTTTTCGGTATGAATCAGACGCAGCTGATCGTGTTTGTCATTCTCATACAGTTCTCCGGCACGTTCGGCGCTCTGCTTTTCGGGCGGATCTCGGACAAAAAAAGCAGCAAGGAATCCATTATTATCTCGCTTTTGATACTGATCGTCTCCGTCGCCTGTCTGCTGTTTATACAGGATCTTATACTGTTCTACGTCATCGGCGTTGTGGCGGGTTTCTCGCTCTCCGGCGTTCAGGCCGTCAGCCGCACGATGGTAAGCCAGCTTTCCCCTCCGGAAAAATCCGCCGAGTTCTACGGTTTCCTTTCGGTTGCGGGACGGACTTCGACTTTTGTCGGCCCGCTTGTGTTCGGATCCATCTCATTCCGCGCGAGCAACTGGTATGTCAACCATGGTTATGACCCTGTTCCGGCCGAGCACTACGGGCTCCTATGGGCTGTCGCTTCGATCATCGCATTCCTTGTGATCGGTATGCTGGTTTTGTTCACGGTCAAGCGCGTTCGCGCAAAAGACCCCGTTAAGTTCTGATTTTCATGTTTTGTGCACTCATTTTAGCCTGCCGGGGTGCGCGGTGACCGGATCGGCATCGTTTCGCGTGGGACGGATCGGCCGCCGTTTTCCGGGCGTTATTCAGCGCAGCATTTCTTGTTGACGGTAATTTGACAAAAACCGGCGGCGGGTCAAGAGCCCGCTGCCGGCTTTTATTTTTTGAGGGTTTTTTCACTCTCTCTTCATTGACAGTCATCTTTCCGTATTGCATCAAGTACCGCCCGCTGCTTCGCCAGAAACTGCCGGTGCTGCGCGCCGTTCTCCGTGATAAATTCAAAGGTGAGATACTCCGGTGAAATGCGCTCCACAAGTTCACGGACCCCGGGGCAGGTAAAGGGCCGGTGTTCATCTACGGCAAAGGCGTGTACATACATCTGCAGGTACCGCTCACGGAAGGTCTTTCCCAAAACAGGCGGATTCAGTCGCGTCTGCTCGCAGTATTCACCCGTCAGGGATTGGTTCAGATGAATCCCCTTGATCCAATGACACAGCGCACCGTGCATGTCCAGTAAGGAGTTTATATAGACGACTCCCTCCTCCTGCGTCCGAAGCGCCGTGTTCGTGTGCAGAAGGTGCCCCGTGTCGAGCATAATGCCCTTATTCGGATAGGCGACCCCTCTCATCAGCCTCTCAGTCATTGCGGGGCGGGTAAACGTCAGACCCGGCTGCCAAAGGTTTTCCATCAGCAACAGCAGTGAACCGTCCTCGTCGCGAAACACATCATTAAGGATTTCGCATACGGCGTCGATGACCTCCTCATCGCTGTGGCGGTAATTCCAGGTAAAGGTTTCCTCGATTGTTGCATCGGAGACGTGAAACACAACGTATTCCGCATGATAGCGGTGGGCGTTTTTAAGATCGCGCCGGAAGCGGTCGATCAGAACGCCGCGTCCCGTGCCGCCGAAAAAACTTTCCCATTCAGCTTTATCGCCGAACTCCCGCAGGAGAGCGTCCGTATCGCCGTTCCAAAAATCAAGCCAGCATGGAAAGTACCCCATATGCAGCCCGATCACGCGGTCGGGGGGAATGATTCCCCGCTCATCTTCCCCGAAGTACATCAACTCCACGCCGTCAAAGCCGTCGAGCAGATCCAGCAGATCATTGCGGGACCGAAATCTATCCATATCATCGGAGCTTGTAGTCAGATTAAATGCGGTTTTCATGCTCTGCCCTGTCACGGGAAGACTCTTTCCGGCGCCGGACATAGTACCCTGTATCATCAAATTGTGTTTCATACGCACCCTCCCGCAGCCGCGCCGATGTCATAGCTCAATATACGAAATCAAACATAAGCTGCGCGCCGTCCGCAAGTCGGGGCCCGGGGCGTGAGAGTTCGTTATTCCGAAGATTGAGTATGTCACCGTTCCGAACGGCTGTAATACTGTCCCAACCATCCCGGGACATGATCTCTTCCACGGGCGAGGGGCCATCGCCCCAATACATGCTGACGGTCACAATGTAATCCGGGTTGCGCTGAAGTACCTGTTCCTCGGAGATCTCGCCCCAACCCGTCACATCGGCAAAAGCGTTTTTCAGACCAAGCATCTCACATATCTCATTCATGAACGTGCCGGTACCTGCGGTCCACAAACCGTACTCCAGCGGAGAAACCTCAAAATATACGGTCTTTGAGCCGTCACCGGCAGCCCCGGCAGCGATCTCATCAAAGGTGGTCTTCATTCTGTCGATCACGGCTGCGGCTTCAGCTTCCTTGCCCATCAGCTTGCCGATAAGCTCAATAGCGGTGTATACTCCGGCAATATCATGCGCATCAGAAACGACGACCTTGACGCCGGCCGCCTCCAGAGCGGCGACCTGTTCTTCAGTCTGAGCCATAGTGCTCATCAGCAGCAGCCGGGGCTCAAGCGCGATTATCTGCTCGATATTTGTTTCATTGCCGGATTGCACGGAGGGCACGTCCAGCACCTCTGCGGGATAGTCGCAGTATTCACCGCGTCCGACAAGAGCGTCCCCCGCGCCTATTGCATAGATTATCTCGCAATCGGAGGCGGTCAGCGCGACGATCCGCGTGGCCGGTTCCTCAAGAGTGATCTCACGCCCGGTCATATCGGTGACCGTAACGGCGGCAGCGGCGGGCCCGGCGGTTGGCTCGGATGTCGGCTCGGCGGTTGACGTGGATGTTGGCAAGGATGTTGGCAAGGATGTTGCGGGCAGCCCGGAGGGCTCAGGCTGCGCTGTTTGCCCGCAACCTGCAAACAAAGACAGGGCCAGCATCATAGCAGGGAGAATGGCTTCGGTTTTCCGGTGTTTCATAAGGGAACGCCCCTTTCAAATAATTATTTAAGTAAATCATGGAAGAAAGGAGCACTAAAAATACTCCTC
>JAAYAR010000089.1 GCA_012719235.1 Clostridiales bacterium | reverse complement strand
CTGCGGCGGGCGGCGCGCAGAAGCGCTCCGACGCGTTCTCGATCTCGGTGTTCAGCGCGCAGACTATCTGGCCGTGCTTGATCAGGCTTGAAAAGCACGTGAGGCAGCGCATACAGTGGACGATCTCGTCTTCGCGGCCCTCGCGCGCCTTGTTGGGCAGGTCGGGGTCACAGAGGATGCCGCGCGCCAGTTCGACGATGTCGGCCTTGCCGCTCGCTATGATCTCCTCAAGAAGCGCGGGATCCGAAAGGGCGCCGACAGTCGCGACCTTTGATCTCCTGACGTGTTTTTTGATCTCCGCAGCGTATTTTACGTTGACGCCGTCCTCCAGGAACATCGATGGGTGTGTTACGGTGAACACGCGCGCGTCCTCGTGTGACCCGGCGGAGACATGGATCAGATCGACGAGGCCGTCTATCGCTTCGGCGATCCTGCAGCCGTAATCGATGCCGTAGCCGCCCTCGTAAACCTCGCTGCCCGAGATGCGCATCTCTATGGGGAAATCGGGGCCGACGGCGTCGCGCACCGCCTTGATGATCTCGAGAGGGAAGCGCATCCTGTTTTCGAACGAGCCGCCGTATTCATCCGTCCTGTGGTTAAGCGTGGGCGACATGAACTGGTGGATCAAAAAACCGTGCGCGCCGTGCAGCATTATCATGCCGAAGCCGCAGCTTTTGGCAAGGCGCGCTGCGGCAGCCTGCTTTTCGATTATGCGATCCATCGCCTTGCGGTCCAGCGCCGTGACTTTTACCGGCGCATTACCGAGCGCGCCCTCGACAATCCCGTCCTGCGGACCGTATACGGGTACGCCGGGCGGAGTCGTAGCGGCGGAACCCGGGTGGAACATCTCGATCGTCGCTACCGCTCCGTGGCGGGTTATCAGGCCGGACAGCCGGTTCATGACGGGCATGATATTCGGTGTGTCGAGCGCCAGGCTGTAGGACCCGTGCATGTGTTCGCCGTCCACCATCGCGTCACCGATGCAGACGGAGGCCGCGCCGCCCCTCGCTTTGCGCTCGTTGAAGCGCATCGTCTCGTTGATGGGCCTGTGATCGACGTCGCCGTAGAAAACGCCGGTCGGCGCAGCGAATATCCTGTTGCGGAATATGGTGTTCCCCAGTTTTATCGGGGAGAACAGATGAGGGTATTTGCACTTATACATATCGTCTATCTCCTTTTATGTTCGTCGTACAATCGCTGTCATATGCTCATTTCTTAGGTTTATTGATGCCTTCAGGCTGCATTTCCATCAGATGAAAGGACAGTACCAGGTGCGCCAGTTTGTCGATATTGCTGAAATCGATACCGCCGATCTCCTTTAGCCGCTTGATGCGATAGACCATAGTGGCGTGGTGAATGAACAGGGCTTTGCTCGTTGCCACGGCGTTCATATTGTTGCTCAAATAGCAGCGCAGCGTGGTAACATAATCGCTGCCGTTTGCTTCGTCGTACCTCTTCAGGCGCAATAATTCTTCCGCACAGAGCATTTCGGGGAGCATCTCGCTGACGCCCCGCTGCAGTATGTATTCGACGGCGCAGTCAGAGAAGCTTTGGCAGCGGCGCTCGCTTTCCGCTTTCATAACGTGTGAAAGCGCGCTCTCCGCTTGTCTCGCCAGATACACGGCGTGCTGTATGTCGGTGCTTGTGACCGAGAGCCCGAGCTTCAGATCCCGCGCTGTCATAAATGGGACGAATTTACTCAGAAAATCGTTTTGCGCGGCGTAAGCGCTGCCCCGGATCACAAGCAGAACGGCCCCGTTCCAGCGTATCGGAATGACGCCGGGGAAATTCTTTTCTATGTAGTCGCAATAATAGGTCGTTCCGCTGCCGTGCGACGGGCCGCCGGTACTTAAACATCCGACGCTGTATTCCTCGGAGGCAGACCAGCCGTTTCTCGCTAATACGCTTTCAATGCACGAATGACTTACGCTCTCCCCCGAAAGGATGGAAGTGATCAGCGAGACGATATCTCTGTCTGCCGCGGTATCGTCGCCGGTACGGTGCTGCCGGCGGATTATGCTCACGGCTTCCCCGACAATATCCATGAGTTTGAGCTCGCTCGCCGAATACTCACGGCTGTGCAGCTCGTCCATCACGGTCAGTCTGGCGGCCAACGTGCCGTTATAAAACACGTTGTAGTTCAGCCGGGCGGGCAAAAGCCCCGGCGGCAGCAAGTACGCCGCTCTGTTTGCGAGCGCTTTGACTGTGCCGGGGTCGCTTTTCAGATAATTTATGATCTCAGGCGGCATACGGACGCCGTCCCCGATGTATTTTAAGCTGTTTCCGGATACAGCAATGAACTCCATGTCGTCGCCTGTCAGGTAGAACGTCGCGTCGAAGATCGGGACCGATACATCAAGAAGCTGTTGATAGCTGCAGTTCTGTACGGCGCGGATGACTGCCTGCTGCCAGTTTTCATATTTCAGGAATATCGTACGCAGCGATTTTAAGGCCTGCGAAAACAGGAACTCGTCCGGAGCCGTTTTGTCGCGGTACACGCAGCTGATATAGGGCGTCTGCGCCTCAATGACGGCACGCGGAGGAGCGTCAAAAATGCATAAAGACGCTCCCGCGTCAATTATGCCTTTCATAAGACCGGCGTCCGGCTCGAAAACTTTGTCCGGGCTGACGACGACCAGTATCTCCTTTCTGAACGCCTCCGTGCCCAGCAGCATGAAGTCAAACAGAGCCATCTCCGCAG
>JAAYAR010000088.1 GCA_012719235.1 Clostridiales bacterium | reverse complement strand
TACACCGGCAACGTATATTCTTGACTGGCCGGGCCAAGCATATTATGATATGACAAGAAAGCCCGAGAAAGGAAGAGAATGTATGCCTCTAAGCGATACGCGCAGAGCGGAACTGGAAGCTCTGTGCAGAAAGTTTCGAATCGATGTTTTGACCGCGCTGCACGAAGCTCAGTCCGGGCACCCGGGGGGTTCCTTATCTGTATGCGAGATTTTGACCGTCATATACTTTGAAAAGGCCCGGCTGGACTCTTCCGACCCCGGTTGGGCTGACAGGGACAGAATCGTTCTCAGCAAAGGCCACGCAGCTCCGATGCTTTACAGGATCCTGGCCGAAAAGGGATATTTTCCGCTTGAGGAAATGAAAACGCTGCGAAAAATAGACAGCCTTCTTCAGGGGCATCCCTCGATGCACACGCCGGGAGTCGATATTTCCAGCGGGCCGCTGGGCGTTGCTTTCGGTGCGGCGCAGGGGATGGCTATCGCGAAGAAGCTGGATGGTTCAAATGCTCGAGTATACGCTATCCTCGGCGACGGCGAGACGGAAGAGGGTGCTGTATGGGAGGTAGCCATGTCTGCCGTAAAATTCAAGCTCGACAACCTCACGGCAGTGCTTGACCTTAACGGCGTGCAGCTTGACGGGAAAACCGAGGATATTATGCCGCTCGGCGACGTTCCCGCAAAATGGCGGGCATTCGGCTGGAACGTGATAGAGTGCGACGGGCACGATGTCGGTGCACTGTCAGATGCCTTTGATATGGCTGCGGCGCATAAGAACAGACCCACAATGATCATTGCGAAAACTGTAAAAGGTAAGGGCGTATCGTTCATGGAAGGGAATTACGCCTGGCACGGAAAAGCAGTTTCGGACGAAGATTTCACCTGTGCGATCGGGGAACTGGGAGGTGAATGCGATGCCTAAAGCCATACGGGACGTATACGGCCAGACATTGCTCGAATTGGGAGGAACAAACCCGGACGTCGTAGTGCTCGACGCAGATCTGTCGGGTTCAACAAAATCCGCGATGTTCGGAAAGGCTTATCCCGAACGGTTTTTTAACATGGGGATAGCGGAAGCAAATATGGTGTCTACTGCAGCGGGCCTGGCCGCCGCAGGGAAAATTCCTTTTGTGAATACCTTCACCTGCTTTTTGTCTACATTCGGACTAATTGCCACAAAAGTGCTGATCTGCTACTCAAACCTGAACGTGAAGCTCGGCGGCGCTTATTGCGGTATGTCCGACGCCCTGGACGGGGCTTCACACCACGCGCTGGAGGATATAGCGGTCATGAGATCATTGCCCAACATGGTCGTGTTGTGCCCATCAGACGAGCGGTCCACCCGGGCGATGACAAGATGGGCATGTGATTATAACGGTCCTGTTTATCTCCGGCTTTCGCGCGAGGTATATCCGGACATTTACGACAGCGATATAGTTGTTGAGCCAGGAAAAGGCAGAGTCGTGCTTGAAGGCTCCGACTGCACTGTCTTCGCGTGCGGAATCATGGTCGGCAAGGCCGTTGAAGCAGCAGGGAAGCTGCTCACCGAGGGGATCTCTGTTCAAGTAGTTGACATAATGTCAATAAAACCTCTTGACACCGCACTGATAGAGGATTGTATACGCAAAACCGGCGCGGTCGTGAGCGCCGAGGAGCACAGCGTCATCGGCGGTCTCGGCTCGGCTGTAGCGGAAGCTATGGCGAAACTGGACGTCTCGGCTCCGATGGAATTCGTCGGGACGAACGATACTTTTACAGAGAGCGGGAATTATAATCTTCTTTTGAAGAAGTACGGCATTGACGCGGACGGCGTGATAAGAGGCATACGAAAAGTATTAGGCAGAAAAAAAGGATAAAAGCCGCCTGATTTGTTTGCAGACACATTGAAACCCTCAGTATTACGAAATACGGAGGGTTTCTCTATATCCGGACGTGCCCGTTAAGCGGCAATGCCTTTGGAATGGCGCATATGTTTTATGTTGAAGGAGCCCGTATCAGAAAGATCAGAAGAGCGCTATGACTCTTGCCGGCGCACCGTCAGAGTGCAGATACTTTATCGGCAGTGCAACAAGTGTAAACTGTTCCGGCAGCATGTCAATATTTGTCATATTTTCGATAATAATGAAGCTGCCGCTCCTTAGTATCTTCTTATGAAGGGGCAGCCCGTATGCGTTTACGGGGTCCGTGCTGATGGTGTCAAGACCCATACCTTTTTTTCCGCTGTTTCCGAGATATTCGGCGACATCCTCCGTTATGTGCGGATATGCCGCGCTGTAAGCATCAGAATTCCAGCGATCTGACCAGCCGGTATAAAACACGATAAATTCGGCCTCGTCGGCAATATTCTTGCGCTGCCGGATATAATGCATCCCGATACTGCCGCCCGGCGCGCAGCCGCGGCAATCGATTAGAGCAGCCTTTCCGATGAATTGGTGAATACTCATATTGTCCAGAGTAACCGAGTCGTCGTATACGTGGTACGGCGCGTCGATATGTGTTGCGGTGTGCGAAGCCAGCGTCAGCAATGTTTCATTGTAACCGTTTTTCGCGCATGTCGCTATTTTATTGAGCTTCGGCGCCGCCGCGCCGGGGTACAACGAAATGGTCTCGGTTATGGTATGCGTCAAATCGATTACAGTCATAGACTTCTCCTTGTACGTTTTATTGCTCGTATTCTATTCTTAATCGCGAAAAAGGTCAAATACAGGCATTAATATCATGGTTATTTTCTTTGCGCGGCGGACCAAAGTGTTTTGCACTGGTCCGGTATATCCGAAGACGCGCCACGAAGGATTAAACTCTTGATTTTGCGAGGCGTTTGATGTAAAAGTGATACAGTGTCATGATAAGAAACCGCGGGCTGTGCGCCCGCAAAAGGAGAAGCCGAATGAGCAGAGTGTATTACGTTTCAACCGCCGGCAGCGATTTAAATGACGGTTCAAAGACAAGACCGTTCCGCACGATCTCAAAAGCAGCGGAGGCGGCGGATGCCGGTGACCGCGTCGTCGTGAGCGGCGGGGAATACAGGGAATGGGTAAAGCCCCGCAACGGCGGAACCAGCGACATATGCCGCATAGTGTATGAGGCGGCTCCGGGAGAGCGCCCCGTCATAAAAGGCTCCGAACGTATAGTTTGCTGGGAACTTGTCTCGGGAACAGTCTGGAAGGCGGAACTGCCCAACACATTCTTCGGAGACTATAACCCGTTTGCCGAGGAACTCAGCGGTGACTGGCTTATATGGCCTGTCGAGTACCGGGTCCATGCGGGGGACGTATACATCAACGGAAGATCGTTGTATGAGGCGGCCTCTTTGGAGGATGTGTTGAATCCGACAATGCGTACTGTGGGTGTCGCTCCGCCGTGGACGCTCATTGATGAACCGCTGCCAGAACCGGAGAGGACGCTGTATTGCTGGTATTCGGAGGTTGAAGAGAGCAAGACAGTGATCTACGCGAATTTTCAGGGACTGGATCCCAATGCGGAATTGACCGAAATAAACGTGCGCAAATGCTGTTTCTATCCTGAAAAGGCGGGGCTCAATTACATTACGCTGCGCGGTTTCGAGATAGCGCAGGCGGCCTGTCCGTGGGCGCCCCCGACAGCAGACCAGCCCGGGATGGTGGGGGCACACTGGAGCAAAGGCTGGATCATAGAGGACAACATCCTTCATGACGCAAAGTGCAGCGCGATAAGCCTCGGAAAAGAGGCTTCAACAGGTCATAATCTGCGCACTCTTGGCAACAGAAAGCCGGGCTATCAATACCAGATGGAAGCAGTCTTTCTTGCTCTGCAGAGCGGCTGGAGCAAGGAAAAGATCGGCTCCCATATCGTGCGAAACAATGTCATATACGACTGCGGCCAAAACGGTATTGTAGGCCATATGGGCGCGGCGTTCAGCCGGATATACAACAATCACATATACAACATCGGTGTCAAACATGAATTCTTCGGTTATGAGATAGCCGGTATAAAGCTTCACGCGGCGATCGACGTACAGATAACGAGGAACCATATACACAACTGTACTCTCGGTACGTGGCTCGACTGGCAGGCACAGGGCACCCGTGTGAGTCAAAACATTTATAATGACAACGACCGAGACTTGATGATCGAAGTGACCCACGGCCCCTGCCTCGTGGACAACAACATTCTGGCGTCAAAATACAGCTATGACAACTGCGCTCAGGGGACCGCATTTGCGCACAACCTGGTATGCGGGATCATGCGCAGGATCACGGTACTCGACAGAGCGACGCCTTACCACTTTCCGCATAGTACGCAGGTCGCCGGCGCCGCGATTGTATACGGCGGGGACGACCGGTTCTTCCAGAACATTTTTGTCGGCACCCGGCCGATCATTCCGGATGAGTCGACCTGCGGTACCTGCAGCTATGACGGCAGCCCTGTATCACTGGAAGAATATAAAGATCTGATCATCAGCCAGGGTATCGGCGATCATGATATCTTCAACAATACGAAACAGCCCGTTTATATAAACCGCAACGCATATCTAAACGGTGCCGTACCGTTTGACAGGGAGGAGCAGAAGGTCGTTATCGATTACGACCCCGGAGTGCGGATCGTCAGGGAGGACGAATGTGTTTATCTTGAAATGACGGTGGATAAAGCGGTTCTGGAAGCGGACAGTGAAATAATAGACTCCGAAAAGCTTGGGGAGGTCCGCATCGTCGGCGCCGCGTACGAGACTCCCGAAGGCGGAAAGATCACACTTGACTTTGACCTGACCGGAGCGTACAGATCGGATAAACCTGTATTGGGGCCGATAGAAGGCCTGAAGGAAGGCCGCAACAGGATAAAGCTCCTCGGCTGAATCGATTTGAGGTCGGGCAGGAACGTGGAGGCAAAGCATTTCGCTTTCCTCCACAATTCCTGCTATACGCGCTGCGCGAGCTGATGATTTGTGCTTTTTGCAGCAATAAATCGAGCTCCTCTCCCCGCTATCGTGTCTGTTGCGGAAGCGGACATATATTCGGAAAACAAAAAAGAAGCGTTACTCATGGGCCGGAATCTTGATGTGTTTGAAAAGAAGACCGTACCTGCGGCGTTGATGAGAGCGCTATCCCGACTATACTCAGCCAGCTTGTAACACTTTTGTATAACCTGGCAGATATTTATCCATTATGTCCGTGTCAAGAAGAGGCTTGAATATCGTGCTACCCGGAGTTGAAGTCCGGAGCAGATCAAAAAAAATAACTCGCGGAATTTATCCGCGAGTTATTTTTGGTGCGAGAGATGAGACTTGAACTCACACGTCGGTCTGACACACGCCCCTCAAACGTGCCTGTCTACCTATTCCAGCACTCTCGCACAAGAGCACAGCAATTATAACACACCTTCGGATTTTGTCAACGGCTTTAATCGGAATTTTGCGGGTGATGTTTACCGGAGCCCGGCCGGCGCTTACGCAGGATCTCAAGCATAGTTCTTGCCGTGGGGTGAGCCGGCTGATATTTGAATCCGTGAAGCTATACTGATAAGCCGCGGGCCGTGTATATCCAACCCCGAACAACACGGCCCGCGTAATATAAAACGAATCAGAATTTGTAGACCTTGGGTTCGCTTGTAAATGAAGAGATGGTGGCGACAACGTCTTTCAGATAGAGGACCTGTGTATTGGAATCCGTCGCGGAATATCTGCCCTTCAAAGAAGGATACTTGTCGAGCATGTCCTGTTTTGCCTCTACGCGGTCATCGTCTACTGCGATGGCCTGAACACGTATCCATTCGCCGCCTTTGAAAGCGCAGATCTCTATCTTCGGATTCGCAGCCATTTGCTTTGAGCAATCTTTGGACTTTCCCGTCTGGATATAGAGCTTTCCCTCAAAAATCGAGATCGTTCCGAATGGGCGCACTCTGGGCTGATCACCCTCGACAGTTGCCAGGTAGTATGTGCCGGCTTCTTTTAAAAACTCATATACTTCGTTCATATTGCACCTCCATTTGAGCTCGGATAAATCCGGCGGTATTCTGTACGTATTTTACCACAAAACGAGCAATACTCAAGCGAAATTTGGACCCTGCGCGAAGGCGCCCGACTTGACAATAAAGGGGGCTTGTTTTACTATTATTTATAAGTATAGGATATTTTCCGGCGGAAACATACTTTCAAAGGAGACGCTCTTGGAACTGCTGCAGCTGAAACTGCTCTTGTCTTTGTCCCGGACACTGAATTTTACGAAAACAGCCGGCGAGTTCTATATGACTCAGCCCGCTGTCAGTCATCAGATCCGCGCGCTCGAAAAAAGCCTGGGAGTGAAGCTTCTGGAGCGCAACAGCCACCACGTCGGTCTGACTCCCGAGGGGCAGGAGTATGTAGCATACGCTTCACGTATCCTCGCTTTGCAGGCAGCCGCCGAAAATCGGATACAAAATCTCCGGAAAGGCAGACGGGGACAGATACACATCGCGATGCTATCTTCAGCGGCGCAGATGTTTTCCGAATGCCTGCACAAATTCACCCGTCTGTGCCCGGACGTACAGGTAGACGTCGACATGCTCGAGGGCGGCAAGATGATCGAGGCGATCAGCCGCTGCGATTGCGACGTCTACTTTGCAAATGAGCCGATGATGCCGGAAAACAGCAGAGTGCTCGATTATAAGGTTACCGGCACCTCCCAGCTCCATCTTTTTGTAAACAATGACGCTCACCCCGATATTGACATATCAGACTGGTCCACTGTCGGCAAACACAGGTTTGTTTCTGTGCCCGAAACAGATTTCACGCTTTCCAGCCAGATCAAAAAACTGTGCAGCAACCGGGGGATAATACCTGACATTATCAACTTCTATAACCGCGCCGATACGATCTTGCTTTCCGTTAATTCCGGTGTAGGGATCGCTATTCTTCCGCCTGAGCTTTTTGACCCGTACCGATACCCGAACGTCAGAGCCTTGCGTATAGAGGGGAGCGACGCAGCCCTGAACTCGGTAGTGGCGTGGCATAAAGACGGCAGCAACCCGCACGCCGCACGGTTTCTTGAGCTGCTGCCCCCCTGCAAGCGGCAAGGGGATAAATAATGTCTATAATATGATAAACAACCTTGTTTGACAAACTCTTCTGCCGAATATATTCTTAGACTGTAAAAATGCAGATAAAACTATCTTGAGAAAGGATAATAGATTATGGCCAAGAGAAAGATCATCGTGACCGTAGCGCAGACAGGGAATTTCCAGGGGAAAGCCCAGAATCCGAATCTGCCTGAGCAGCCCTGGGAGATCATCCAGAGCGCGTATGACTGCTACAACGCCGGTGCAAGTATTGTACACGTGCACGCCAGGAATAAGGAGGGTAAGAGCTGCAACGACCCTGAGATCTTTGCCGAGATAAACAGCGGTATCCGCGCAAAATGCCCCATAATCATCCAGAATTCCTCCGCGCCCGCAACGCGTGATAATGCCCAAACGGACGACGGTCTCGGAGTTCTCGAAATCAAGGATCCGAGCTGCTGGCCCGAGATGTGCTCTCTTGACACCTCGCTCATGACGACTACTTGGAACGATCTTGAATTCATCTACATGTGGACAAGAAAATGGCTTATCAAGACGGCGAAGAGAATTAAAGATATGGGTATCAAACCGGAGATCGAGTGCTTTGACCCGACTTCGGTCGAGGATACTTTCAAGTATCTCTATCCAGCCGGTGTTCTTGACGATCCTGTTTCTATAACGCTCGTTATGGGTATGGATAAAGTTTCCCAGGGAGCCATCAGCTGCACACAGACCAATATCGACTATATGATCAATCTCGTGAAAGAATGTGCGGCGGAAGCCAACGTAAAAGAGCCCGTCAATCTGACGACAATGGCTATCGGCGCCAAGCAGCTTACCGGAACGGTATTCGGCATGCTTCGCGGAACGGGAATACGCACAGGTATGGAAGACAATATCAACTACGCCTATCACCAGCTGGCCGAAAGCAACGCGCAGCTCGTCGAGCGCATCGTCCGTATTATTCATGAGCTGGATATGGAAGTCGCCACGCCGGAAGAGGCCAGAGAGATACTGAAAATGCCGCAGCTAAAGGACTGGAAGCCCGGCTACAAACAGGTCAGGGGTGGAATATGAAGTACGAGGGAGTCACAAGTGTAGGTATTGTCGGCAGCGGAATGATCGGCGGAAGTCTCGCTGTGCTGACAACCTCTCACGGATACAAGACTGTCGTATATGCGCGCAACGAGAGCCGCATACCCTCATACAAGGCCAGCTACGACGAATACTTCCGCCAGATGATCGACCAGGGAATTGTGACGCGCGAGCAGGCTGACATTTGCGAAGAATATCTCAAATATAAAACAGATTACGCGTCACTACGCGACTGTGAAGTGATCTTTGAGTGTGTCACAGAGGATATCGACCTGAAGCATGATATCTATTCCCGGATAGAAAAGAACTGCCCTAACGTGAAGGCCATATGCTCCGTCAGTTCCTCCTTCATACCTGACAAGCTGGCCGAGAAGGCGACGATCTATAAAGACCGGATAATCGTTGCCCACCCGTTCAACCCCGTCCACATGGTACCGTATTTCGAGCTTTGCGGCGGCGAAAGCACCGGTGAAGGCGTGCTGCAGTTTGTCAAAGAGTTCCTAGAGGCCCTTGACCGCAAACCGGTGATCCTGAAGAAGCCCGCACCCGGTTTTATCGGTAACCGCCTTCAGTTTGCCCTCTGGCGTGAAGCGCTGAATATTATGGAGAGCGGCATTGCCGATCCCAGAGACATCGATACATGCCTGATGTACAGTTTCTGCCCCCGCTATACTTCGATAGGGATCTTTGAGCACTTTGACAACGGCGGCCTGAACCTGAATATCAGCACCTGCAATACCGTATTTCCCACACTCAGCAATATCGATTCTGCGCCACCTGCCATTACAGACAGGATCGCGCGGGGAGATCTGGGTCAAAAAACAGGTGTCGGGTTCTATGACTGGCGCTCCGTCGATATGGAGGCCTATCACAAGCGTGTAAATGACCCTTACTGGCACTTTATTAACTGGGAATTACCGAAAACCGGACCGGAAAATAGCGGTGAATAGGCTGAAAGGAATGGTCAGAAAATGATTTACGACAACAACAACGGCGGCGAATACGCGAAATATTTCATCCAGCAGCTTCGGGAGCCTGCAAATATGGGCACACCTGAGTTTAAAGAGCTCTATAAACAGTTTGCAAAGCGCATATTGTGGATCGACGGAGACGTTTGTCCGGGAGCATTTCAGATGAATACGGCATGGTATTGCGCGCCCGCTCCACGCGATCCTATATTCACCGAGCACACCCACGACTATGAGGAACTGATCGGATTTTACGGTTCCGATCCCGAAGATCCGTACAACCTCAACGGAGTTATCGAGTTTACTTTCAACGGTGAAGCCCACCGTCTCACAAAATCGACCCTTATCTTCTGCCCGGGCGGCGTACCCCACAACCCGATGCGCATTCTTGAAGTCGACAGGCCGATATTCCATTTCTCGGTCGTCATGAACAAGAATTATGACGGAGAGGCAACATACAAATAATTCAATATACTGATAAACAAGCCGGTTGGTGCCCGACATATTCCGTTGTCGGGCACCTTGAGAATTACAAGAAATATGATTGTGGTAGGAACATATGGTTAAGTTTGTAACGCTTGAAGAAGCCGTAAGCCACGTACAGGACAACGGAGAGTTGATAGTAGGAGGGTTTTCCACATACGGCAGCCCGGAAGAGCTTCTGGAAGGTCTCGGGGCACGGTATAAAGCTACGGGCCATCCGAAGAACATAACAGTAATCTGCGGTATTACCCCAGGCGATAAGACAGAGAGGAATGAACCCCTGAAGGGCATCAATCTGGGTTTGAATAAAATTGCCGCCGAGGGGCTCATCGGAACAGCCAAAGTCGGGCTTTTAAATGATGCCAGGCTCATATCAAAGGCTGTCGGCGCTAATAAAATCGCGGGCTATCTGCTCCCCATGGGTGTTGTCGTGAACTTATTCCGCACTACTGCCGGCGGCCGCCCGGGGCTTTTGACGAAAGTCGGCCTCGGCACCTATTGCGACCCGAGGCATGAGGGCTGCGCCGTAAACGAAAAAGCCCGGGAGCAGGGTTCGGTCGTAGAGCTGATGACGATAGACGGCGAGGAGTATCTTTTTTATAAGGCATTCAAACCGACAGCCTGCTTTATCCGCGCCACATACGCTGACGAGGACGGCAATCTGTCTGTGGATAAGGAAGCGGTCATCGGCCCGGAACTCGAAATTGCCGCCGCCACACACAACAACGGCGGCGTCGTAATCGCGCAGGTCGAGGAGATCGTCCGCCGCGGCAGTATACATCCCAAGAACGTGCGCGTCCACTCCACTCTTGTGGATTACATCGTCAAGGCGCAGAATCCGGAAAACCAGCGCCAATGCATGATAACTCCGAAGTTCCGCCCCGAGTTGACCGGAGATATCAAAACAGTCCAGGCCACGGTCGAACCGTTGAAAATGAACCTCAGGAAGGTTCTGGTCCGCCGGGCCGCCATGGAACTCAAGCCCGGGATCGTTATCAACCTCGGTGTCGGCCTGCCCGCAGGTATCGGCAGCGTCGCGGCCGAGGAGGGGCTCGATAAAGGGATAACCATGTCCGTTGAAGCCGGGCCCATGGGCGGCGTTCCACAGGGCGGACTGGCATTCCCAGCCTCCGCAAACCCAGAGGCCATCTATACCCAGACCGATATGATAGACATGATCGACGGCGGCATGCTCGATATGACTTTCCTTGGCGCCGCGGAGATCGATGAAAAGGGAAACGTAAACGTATCCAAGTTCGCCGGCCGTTCCAACGGCCCCGGCGGTTTCATTGATATTTCACAAAACGCGAAGACGGTCATCTTCATGGGGACTTTCACCGTAGGTGACCCCGAAGTTGAGCTCACGGACAGAGGCCTCAAAATCATAAAGGACGAGGGATGTATAAAGTTCGTCAGAGAGATCCAGCAGATAACGTTTTCCGGTGAATACGCCGTTAAAAACGGGCAAAATGTAATGTATATCACGGAGCGAGCAGTCTTCAGTCTCACCTCTGAAGGTCTGGTGCTTACTGAGATCGCCGAAGGCGTGGACCTTGAGCGGGATATCCTCGGAAAAATGGAGTTTAAACCTGTTATCAGCCCCGGTCTTAAATATATGGACCCCCGCCTCTTCAGGCCGGAGCGAATGGGCCTCGTAAAGGACAACGGGCAACTGCAAAAAAGCCATGAATTCCCGTAAGCGTCAAACCCCGTGATCTGAACCTTACCCGAGCGGGCAAAATGACGAAATAACGAAAACCGATTACCGGGCTCCGTCTCAGACGGGGTCCGGTATTCATGCGGCACCGGCTGCATCCGAACGATCTGCCTGTTCACGATGCTCCGCACATGAACAAACCGGGGAGCACTGTCAGCAATGCGCCCGTTGCGGATGGTTTCGGCTCATAGACTGAGATTTAAATGCCGGACCGGCAAGTACCGGCCCGTATCTCAGTCCTGCAAACCTGCCCGAATGAATGACGATTACCTCTTTACAAAGAGAATAATTGTGGTATAATAGCACAGCTGTCACCGGTAAACGAGACTGGTCTTCACCGATCCTTTGGGGGCGTAGCTCAGCTGGGAGAGCGTACGGTTCGCATCCGTAAGGTCGAGAGTTCGAATCTCTTCGTCTCCACCACAATTTGGACATTGCACGAGCGCCTGCTGCTTTGCGCGGCTTACAGCCGCACAGGTAAGGCTGTGATGTCAGATAAGAAAACGAGAGTCAAGGTTATATGCCTTGGCTCTCGTAATTTTTCATCGCAAAAAACCGGATGGATATGTACCCCCATATCGCAGCACAATAGCCGTGAAATGCAGCGATGTTTATTCTCCCGCGAATGCCGGAATCCTTGCGGGAAGCACCATGTTTGAGCCAAGGGCAAAACGCAGAAGAAATTGACTTTCTTCAACATACATTTTTTCTCGAGACTGCCGCAGATAATTGTGATAGTCACTTGAAGCAGGGGTTGTGTTGCGGTTAAAATTATAATCATAATTATTCTGACCGAAATATACAGAGTATTGGAATCGGAAGCAGATCTCACGGAGCTGTCATTGCGAGAAGCTGGCCGGAGCATATAAGAGACTCAAAAAGAACGACAAAGCCGCGGCTTTGTATCGGGAGACCGTGGCACTCCGGGAAAGGCTGGCGCATGGCGATTCGGAGCAGGCCATGCACGAGCCGGCTGCGGCATATTATAACCTTGCGGTGTTTTCGTCAGACAGAAGCGTGATGCAAAAGGCATATATGGGAGAACGGGAGCATACAGACATTATCCTGTTCGGCCACACCCATACTGCGGTGCATGAGATAAAAAGCGGCGTCCACATTGTAAGCCCCGGAGCGCTGCGATACGCAAGAGACGGCGGACCTTCATATGCGATCATCGATGTGAACGGGCCGGACGGCAGAGTACGGATCCGGATAGTCACTGCTCTTTACCGAACATAGTTTTTCTGTATTTATATGAAAATCCGGCGGTCACCGCGCAAAGGACAACGAGCAGGATCACGGCGCCGCTCTTAGAAAAAACCAGAGGTATCGCACCGAGCGACAGATTTCCCATCGTATGAAAAAACATGGAGCCGAGAACGCTGCAATTACTCATGACGAACAGCAGTGTGATAAGGATGGAGATCATAACAGTGTATATAAGATAGCAGAACAATGCCGGAAGCAGGCCGAATCCCGCAAGAGCGTTCTGCGTGGTCCCTTCAATGAAAAACAGTGGAAGATGCCAGAACGTCCAGATGATCCCGAGAAAAAACGACGATCTCATCGGCGCCGCAAGCCGCAGCATTCGCTTCAGCGCGAAGCCCCGCCATCCCGACTCTTCGCCCAGAGGACCCATGAGAATCAGAATATACGCGAAAGCGATGGGGATAAACCGGAGCTTGAACTGCGGCTGCGGCAATTTGCCGCCGATAAGCCGGTAAATAAGACAGGATATCACGGATACTCCGGGCAAAACAAAGAATGTAAAAAGCAGCCATCCGGGCTTTATATGTATATTCAGCATGGACCTGAGCAAAGAGCGTATCCCCGCTTTACCCCCGAAGATATATGCCAGAACAAGGCCGGATACTGTCGGACCGAAAGTACCTGCTCTGAGAAGAAGGTCTCGGACAATAGGCATTGATTGGCCGCGGCTCTGCATCATCAGCGCAGGAAGCCATAGAAGCCAGGATACTGCAAATGTCGCCGCAAAAAACACCGCCAGTTCCCGCACAGTATTATGTCGGACCGGCTCTCCCATTACAGACACCTCACCTTAACAGCTTATTGTTATGGGCAATAAAGACCGTTGCCGCTGTAACCGGAGCGAAAATGACCCCGGCCACGTGTCCTTTGTAAAGCTGCGACTCATAAACCGAAATTTCCATTGCCTCAACTCGCATTTTCCCGATAACAGAAATATAATGTTTCCGCCGGGATTTTCAATAGGATAATGAAAAAATGCGTATATGCCGATGCCGGCTGCACGGAGTGCAGCTTTTTAGCCTGCATGTTGACAAAAAGACCATACGAAAAAAACCCGCAGACGGATCAAAGACCGGACAAAATCCTTTATGAGGTCATATCGGTAATCCGGCGCTTTTAAAACAGATCGCGCAGGGGAGGAATGACGAGATGAAAATAATAAAACTTTCCGAACACAGAGATATGGCAGACAGTGCGGCTGCCTGGTTTCATTCCAAATGGAAAATACCTATCGAACTATATAAGGAAAGCATATATTCAAGTTATAAAAATAAGAAAGCTGTACCGCAGTGGTACTTAGCGCTTGAAAGTGATATGATCATCGGAGGCCTTGGCTGCATAGATAACGATTTTCACGAATGCAAAGAATTGTCGCCGAACGTGTGCGCGGTGTATGTCGAGGAGGAGTTTAGACGCAGAGGCATCGCGGGAAAACTGCTGAATTATGTGTGCGAGGACATGCACAGATCGGGAATCGATACGCTATACCTCGTAACAGACCATACGTCGTTTTACGAAAGGTACGGCTGGGAATACCTGCGCATGGTAAAAGCAGACGGATCGCCCGAAACGGCGCGAATGTACATTCATAGATTTGCGTGACCGGAATTTCCCGGGTAAACGTTGGTTTTTTATATCGGGTGTTTTCCGAAACCGTATTTTACGTTATACTGAATACAGTGACATAACAGATGATCCTGTCACCGCCGCGGCGCAGAGCCCTGCGGAAACCGCGCATCATCGACGAATACTGGAAGGAGAGAAATATTTGAGCACTGTCTTGACGGTTTTGCTCTGCCTGATGATCCCTTTTGCGGGCACGACGTTAGGCGCTGCCACGGTTTTCATCCTGAAAAAAGAAATGAATACGCTCCTGCAGAAGGCGATGCTGGGTTTTGCCTCCGGCGTTATGATCGCAGCCTCCGTCTGGTCCTTGCTTATCCCCGCGATCAATATGGAAGCGGAGGCCGGCGGCATAGCATGGCTGCCGGCAGTAGTCGGCTTTCTTATTGGTATCGGTTTTTTGCTGCTGCTTGACTCCGTAATTCCACACCTGCACGTCGGTTCCGTCCGTCCGGAAGGAACGCGGTCCCGGCTGGGGAGATCATCGATGCTCGTGCTTGCCCTTACGCTGCACAACATACCGGAGGGGATGGCTGTGGGAGTCGTACTTGCGGGGATGCTGAGCAGCAACAGTACGATCACAGTTGCGGGAGCTTTTGCACTATCGGTCGGCATAGCAATTCAGGATTTCCCTGAAGGCGCCGTGATCTCACTGCCGCTTGTGGGAGCAGGGTTAAGCAAGAAAAAATCTTTTTTCTACGGCTTCTTGTCCGGTGCTGTCGAACCGGTAGGAGCCGCAGTTACGCTCGTTTTGGCCTCGGCCGTCATACCGGTGCTGCCTTATATATTGTCATTTGCAGCCGGTGCTATGCTGTATGTGGTGGTTGAGGAAATCATTCCCGAGTTTCAGTCCGGTGAACATTCAAACATCGGAACGATCGGCATGGCCCTGGGCTTTGCGCTGATGATGCTGCTCGATGTTGCTCTGGGGTGAGCAGGCGCATAAGCATAACGCCCGCTTCGAATAGATTCGCGTGAAAGCGGGACGACGGGAAGTATTGATCGGGAAATCGATCCGCTGCAAGAAAAGTCACATTATTCAGAATACTTTTCTGGCGCGCCGCGAAGTTAGATTGTCCCGGTATTAATTCAAACAGAGGTTGCGATAATGTATATAAAAGATATGGCTGTCGGCGACAAAATCGAAGGTTTCTTTCTGCTCCAGAGCGCACTTTTAAAGACCACACAGGCCGGAAAGCCATACTTAAGCATGGTCTTGTCCGACCGTACCGGTGCGGTAGACGCGCAATTCTGGGATTACTCCGGCCCTGTAAATCAGAGCGATACGGGGGCAGTTGTGAAGATCCGCGGTGTCGTATCCGAGTTCAGGGGCATGCTTCAGATCACGGTGGAGCGATTGCGCCCGGCGGACGCAAACGATCGGTACAGTGTCGGAGATCTGGTTCCGACCGCCCCGATTGATGTCGAAGAAGTTTGGAAAAAGCTTCTGTTGACAGTCGATACGATAGCGGACGAGGATTACAGGGCAATCTGCCGGGAGATGCTCAAAAGATACGGCGAAAAAGTCAAAAGTTTGCCGGCGGGCAAGAGCGTTCACCACAGCTTTCTGAACGGCCTGCTTATGCATACGGTAAATATGCTGCAAACTGCCGAATTCCTGGCAGGATTGTACGGGGAGGTCATTGACCGAAGCCTGCTGATCGCCGGCACTTTACTCCATGACTTCGCAAAATGCGAGGAGTTTTTAACGTCGCCCCTCGGGCTTGTCACTGATTATTCCGTAAAAGGGCAGCTGCTCGGACATCTTGTGATCGGAGCTCAGGCTGTGGCCGAAGCGGCGTTTTCGCTTCGAATCCCGGAAGAAAAATCGGTACTGCTGCAGCATCTTATTCTGTCTCATCACGGCGAACCCGAGTTCGGAGCCGCTGTAAGACCGATGTGCGCCGAGGGTGAACTGCTTTCAATAATAGATATGATCGACAGCAGAATGGAGATCTACCGCGAAACACTGGAAGGGATGCCTGCCGGGGAGTTCAGCAACAGAATTTTCGCTCTCGAAAAAAGGATATACCGCCATCAATAGGGATAATGTGGGATTAATTGCACGATAGTTCGGACAGTATGATTCGGAATCACGCAGAATGTTGTCGAAAAGCGGTTCTCTATGACAAAAGAGAGGTCGGAAATGACCTCCCTTGTCTTTTAGAAATCATCGGTTTGTTCAGTATACCGTACCGATTGTCAATAACACTTTGAAACCTTCGAAACGGACACTTGCCTTATCTGCGGAGTGCTTTTTGTGAATTCAGTGCACATGAACCCCGTGAGTTCAGAACCCGGTCGCAGGATGGCCGCCTCAGTAGTAATAGTATCTGCCAAATCCGAACAGACTTCTGATGAAGCCGGCCAGAGTGATAGAGAATATGATGGAAAGCACTATACCTATCGCGATGAGAATCAACGCTGCGCGCGCATAATTCTTTTTGTTCAGGTTGACAGAACTGCCAAATCCCCATACGAAAAGCATTATAATATTCACGATCGGAATGGCCGACAGTATAAACATACCTATGTACTGACCGATACGAAGCGGCTCGGTATTCGACGGAGCCGGGTAGTTCTGCTGCGGCGGATAATAAGTTTGCTGCGGCGGAGAATACGGCGGAGGCGGAGGCGAGTATTGCCCACTGCCGGAATTATCAGGCGGCGGAGCCGAATACTGCGCAGACCCTGTGTATGCCGGTTTTGACGGCTCTGCTATCGCTCCGCAATTACCGCAAAATTTAGCCCCATCCAGAAGAGCGCTCCCGCATTTTTCACAAAACATATTTTCACTCCTATTTATTTATAGTGTTTTCATTCCGCTTTCGTACCGCACACTGTGCAGAATCTGGCTTCCTTACCCAGAACAGAAGAGCAGACACGGCATGTCCTCGGAGCCGTTACGCTCTGAGGTGCGGCAGCGGTATTCTGAACGGGTGCGGGAGGCTGCACAGCGGGAGCCGGTGTGGCAACCGGAGCCGTCTGTACGGCAGGCCCTGCCTGCGGTGCTGAGGCAGCCTGCGGCTGAGTGCCCGGCTGCACCGGAGCCGCAGTTGTCTGCTGAGGCGTAGTATATACGGACGGGACCGCCTGAGCAGGAGCTGCCGGTGCTTTCGGTCTGGCCGCAAAAGCAGCGGTGAAGTCCCCGCCGGCCATTTTTGAGATAAAAGGTATTGCCGCATCTTTTCCTCGAACCAGCCGCAGCACCGCAATAACACACAGTACGATCAGAGCAATGTAGACCAGGTCGCTCAAAACAGCGTCCACAGAACTCATAGCACCGGCCGCCCCGTAGAGCCTTGACCAGCTGAACAACCGAGCAATACCGCCAAATATCCACCCGATCACAAGATCGACAAGATAATATGCGACAGTCAGCAGTATCGCCTGCATGACCTGACGGTTGAGCCATTCATCTTTCTCTGCCAGAAGAGCGAAGCCAGCGACAAGCAATACGCATTGAGGCTGTCTTAGTGCGACGAAACCGAAGGAAATCACCGCGACAGCCGCAAGGCTCAGGCCGAATTTTCCTTTTGTCATGTGCACAGATCCTTTCAGTTAATTTGCTTCCGGTTTAATTGGGGAACAGCCGCCGGATTACGCTGCGAAAACCCGGATGGATTGACCGGGACAGCGCTCGCTTACGGTACAGTGTTGTCAGATTCCGGCATATGCCGCCCCTGACTTGCGCTGATGAAAAAATAACGAGCGAGCGGGGAAGTCTTCAAAACATAGAAACCACCTCCTATGTCGACCGATTAAAGATAAAGGCAGGCATATGCTCCGTTGATTCCGTTCATTGTCAGGGACATATGTCCTTTGACAGCGGTTGAAACCTGACTGACATATTCCTGCCGGAATGTTCGAATGCCCGCGTTCCCTCCTCGCTTTGGGGGAGGTAAACTCAAGACTAAGAATATTCGCATGAAAAGCATATCACAGTCCTGAATAATTATCAATAAACTGTATTCATTTTATTCAGATAGCTCGATGAAGTTTTTCCGGGTCAGATCATATGCGGCAAACCAGGCGCGGTAAAGCCGGTATAATACACCCGCGGCCTGTACCGGATGCGGCGGTAAGTATTACAGTCAGCAGCATAAATTACTCTGCGAACAGAAAGACATGTTTTACCTCGATTATTTCCGGAATCCGTGATATACTCAGTATAACGACGCTTATATTTTGGTCAGCTCGGGACTGTCGGAATTCGGTGCTTTTTTGCCCTTTAAGCATATTTAAGGATGGTGTCATATATGGCAGACGTAGACAGGACATTGCTTCGGAAGATAGACGAGCTCGAACTGAGCGATCGTATACAAGCCTGGCAGACCGCTGTTAAAAATGCTCCTAACAAGATATTCGTCGACAGGCAAAGACTCGCTCTGGAATCAGCGAAAGCGACCTGTGGAGAGGATATTCAGATCCGCAGGGCAAAACAATTTGAGCACATCGTGCTGAATGTCCCAATAAGTATTCTTGATTTTGACGTCCTTGTAGGGAGGCTCACCCCCAGTGTCCTCGGAGCATACACAACCATCGACGCCTGCGGCGACTATATCCCGGACATCTGGAACGACAGCGGCGGGGTCGGAATGACCATAACGGCGCAAAGCGCAATCACAGATGAAGAAAGAGAAGTACTCAGGCAGAGCGCCGAATATTTCCGGGATATATGCGCGCCCGCTAAGTGCGCGGCTGTGTGGCGGGATGCTGTTGGAGACTGGGCCTCCGATTATGAGGAGGCGAAAGGCAAAGATCCGACTTTGGATACGGGCCTTTTCCCGAACGAGACTTCGGCGGTGATGTTCGACAAGATCCTCGCAAAAGGTCTGCGCGGCACCATAGATGAGGCCAGAAAAAACATAGAAACGTTTATCGAAAAAAGGCAGACCAGAGTCGACAGCATCATATTCTGGAAATCCGCGATCATCGCTCTTGAAGCATGCATCTCTTTGGCGCACAGGTATTCGGATCTGGCGGAAGCCATGGCCCGGGTTGAGACCAGCAGCTCGCGGCGTGCGGAATTGTATGAGATCGCGCGTATATGCCGGAAGGTTCCCGAATATCCCGCCGAGACGCTCCATGAGGCTCTGCAGTCCATGGCCATTGTCGGCGTATGTAAAAATCTAGAACACCCCATATGTAACTATCCTCAGTGGGGCAGGCCCGACCAATACCTCTATCCATACTTCCGAAAAGACCTTGAAAGAGGAACGTTGACGCTGGAGCGCGCCGCGGAACTGATAGAAGAACTCATCGGGCGCTGGGGAACGCAGATATATGTCACAAGCGTCTCCGACAAGGAGAGCCATCAGGTCAATTTCGGAATAAACAACATAGAGATCGGAGGAGTGGACAAAAACGGAGAGGATGCCTCAAACGAGTTGAGCTACCTTTTCCTCCACGCCGTCGCTCTTTTGAAACAATCGTCCCCCACAGTCGGCCTGCGCTGGCATAGAAATTGCCCGATGTGGCTTATAGAGAAAGCCATAGAGACTAATCTGCAGACGAGGGGAGGCATTCCGCTTTTTGAGAATGACGAAAGTGTTATAAAACACTACGTCGAGGACGGCATACCTGTCGAAGAGGCACGCGACTGGTATGGCCTGGGATGCGTCTATCCGACACTGCCGACTATGGTCGAGCATTACGGTATGGAGGGAGTCGCGGCTGTGAATCTGGCCGTTATGCTTGACATGACCCTGCACAACGGTGTCGTCCCAATGACGGGAAAGAAACTAGGGCTGGAAACGGGAGACCCCCGTGAGTTCGGTGCGTTTGAAGAGCTGTACGATGCTTTCAAAAAACAGCACAGTTTCGTCATCAACAGGACGTTGTGGCTCGGCCGCCTCGCAAGGGAAGAAGCGCAAAAATGGATCCGGTTTCCGTTCCTTTCAAGCGTCGCCGTTCAGGCCTGCATGGACACCGGAAAGGACGTCATGGTGCCCGATCCCGATTTTCATATTTTCGGTTTGTCGGACCGCGCGATTGTGGACGTCGGCGACTCTCTCATGGCTATAAAAAAGCTGGTCTTTGACGAAAAAAAGCTGACTATGGACGAGCTTCTGAACGCTCTTGACTCGAATTTTGAAGGCCCTGACGGAGAGCGGATAAGACAGATGTGCCTGAAGGCACCGAAATTCGGCAACGACAATGATGAAGTTGACGCTTTTATTAACGAGCTCGGCGCATATTCGGCTTCGGTAATAAGAGCGTACGACGATTCGCCCTACAGAGGCTACCGTGTAGTTGCGCGTGAGGGGCTCTCATGGCATTACTTCGGCGGACTGGGCGTCGGCGCGCTTCCCAACGGCCGAAAAAAGAAAGAACCTCTGAATGACGGCTCAGTCTCACCGATGCGGGGCGCGGATATAAACGGTCCGACCGCGGTCGCAAACTCGGTCCTCAAAACTTCTAAGGAATCATACGCCTCCGTTCTGAATCAAAAATTCTCTTCGTCAATATTCAAGACGCCCGAGAGCAGAAAAAAGCTGGCCGTGTTTACGGATACCTTCTTAAGGAGCGGAGGGACCCATATACAATACAATATTGCCGACGCAGCTGAGCTCGCCGACGCAAAGATCCACCCCGAAAACCATAAAAACCTGATCGTCCGCGTCGGAGGCTTTAGCGCGTACTTTGTGCAGCTTTCCCCGGAGATCCAGGACGACATAATCATGCGTACAGAGCAGCTCCTCTAGGGCTGTTGAATGAAATATCTACAAATCGCAGGATCGAGGGGGGAAATAGTATACAAATCGGATCGCTCTTGTTTGTGCCGATGCTTTGCGGACCGGTATAGATGAGATTTGATCTTATAACATATTTGTTGCAAAAGAGGTGTTTATTTGGGAGGTTTAAAGGAAAAGTTAAAAGAGGTGCTCTTTTCTGTACTGCCGATAACAGGGATTGTTGTCGTGCTGAATTTCACGATCTGCCCGATTGACTCGACTCTGTTGTACGCGTTTTTGATCGGATCGGTCATGGTTATCGTCGGGCTCACATTGTTTCTGTTCGGTATCGACCAGGGGCTCGACCCGATCGGGCACGGTATCGGAAATACAATAGCCAATTCAAAAAGCTTTGCTTTGACGATCACGATCTGTCTTGTTATCGGCTTCTTCATTTCTTTCGCCGAGCCTGACCTGGGTATACTGGCCGGTCAGGTCGACAGGGTGACCGCCGGACAACTCACACGCTTAACAGTTGTTATTGTTGTATCGGTAGGTATCGCCGTTATGATGACGCTCGGCATGCTGAGAATCATACGCGGCGTCAGGCTCAGGTACGTCTTCGCTGCCGCGTACGGCTTGATCTTTATCCTGTCGCTGTTCTCGTCTCAGGACATTATCTCTATCGCGTTTGATGCATCGGGAGCTACGACAGGCGCTATTACCGTTCCCTTTATGCTGGCAATAGCCGGCGGTGTTTCAGCCCTGAAAAAGGACAGCAAGAAGGGCGAGGAGGACAGCTTCGGGCTGGTCGGAATTTCATCGACCGGAGCAATATTGGGGATAGTTATTGCGGGCCTGATCTTCGATATTGACAGCCTCGGAGGGTCCTTGCCCGAAGAGGCCATTACGAAAATGAGCCTGCTTGAAGTATATAGTACCAGGATTGCTAATATAGCATGGGAATCGTTTCTGTCACTGCTGCCTATCATAATCGTATACATTGTATTCCAGTTATTATCTTTCAAACACCACAAAAACAGAGTCGTAGATATTGTCCGGGGGTTTATCTTTACTTTTGTCGGGCTCGTAATATTTCTGCTGGGAGTCAACGGAGGCTTCATGGCTGTCGGCACCCAGATCGGCCAGAGACTTGCAGAAATGGAATCAACAATTCCCGTGATGGTAGTTGCGCTGCTGCTTGGGTTGACAACGGTCCTTGCGGAACCCGCCGTCCATGTTCTGACAAATCAGATAGAAGATGTCACCGGCGGGTATGTGAGGCGAGTCCTTGTTTTGGTATTCTTGTCTATCGCGGTAGGACTATCGATTTTCATGTCCGCGCTCAGGATCCTGATACCCGGCCTGCGCCTGTGGATGTATCTGCTGCCGGGATTCGGTATCGCCGTCATTTTGGCATTCTTTGTGCCTGATCTGTTTGTCGGAATGGCTTTCGACGCCGGCGGAGTTGCCTCGGGGCCGATGACCGCAACATTCTCGCTTGCTTTTGTTCAGGGAGTCGCTAATCGAGTCCCGACAGCCGACCTCGTCACCGACGGATTCGGGATGATAGCGATCGTCGCTATGATGCCTATCATAGCGATCGAACTGCTCGGTGCGCTGTATCAGGTAAGAACACGCAGTTCCCCAAAGACCAAGGTTTCAACAAAAATACCGACTGGAGGCAATCATGGGTGACACGAAGGATGAGTTGATGCTCAGTAGTGACCGGGTCCTGACTTTGATCCTCGATGAAAGCCAAGGCAACAAATGCATCCGCTTTGCAAAAGAGAGCGGTATTCAATACGGGATCGTAATGTTGGGTAAAGGTACCGTTAAAAGCCACGTATTGAACCTTCTGGGAATCAAGAGCCAGAAAAAACAAATAGTGAATTTTGTTATCAGGGGCGGAAGGACCGGTGAGGTACTTGATTATCTTGTGCAGGAACTTCACCTTGACAAACCCGGCCACGGCATCGCTTATACTACAGCGATACTGAAGACAGTGGGATTTCATAATAATAAAGAAACGGAGAATGAACAGGCAGGTTCGGCTGCGTATCATACGGAAGGGGAAAGCATGTTTAAAAAACTGACAGTAATCGTGGAGCGCGGTATGTCAGACGAAGTCATGGAAATAGCGCGCAAAGCCGGAGTTAAGGGGGGCACGATCCTGCACGGGCGCGGTGCCGGCGCGGAGCTCTGTACGAGACTGTTCGGCATTGAGATCGAACCGGAAAAGGATCTTGTTATTATCCTCACTCCCAGCCATCTTGTTGACAACGTGGTGCAGGCGCTGTCCGACGGTCTCCAGCTTGACGAACCCGGAAAAGGGATCCTGTTCATCGAGCCCATCCTGGAGACAAGGGGTCTTATAGAGCTTGTTGATGAACAAAACAAAAGCTGACTTTTTCCCGTGACACGCCGGACAGGCAGTCATATAATGTTTGCAGCTGCGGCCTGCACCGCTGCAATTATTTGCGCGCATTGTACATACGACCCTTTTTGCAGATAAGTCTACGCAACGAAATACTAATACTAATATTAATATCAAAAGGAGCACGAAGAATATGGGTTATCTCGACTATCCGCATTTGTTTGAACCGATTAGGATCGGCGATACTCTGTTTCGCAACAGAATATTCTCTGCGCCCACTGGTCACCCTGACGTGACGCTCGACGGGGAGTTCACCGAGGACGCTGTGACATACTACGAGAGGAAGGCCCAGGGCGGGGTGGCCGCCATCACGCTCGGCGAGGCTATCGTAGACAGCAAATACGGTAAGCGCCACAGATATCAGGTCAGCCTTGACGACCGCTACGTGCGCCACAGCCTCTCAAGACTTGCCGATAACGTAAACCGTCACGGAGCGGTACTCTCTATCGAACTCCAGCACTCAGGCATGAACGCGGGAAGTCTGATGAACTACGCGCCGGGGACCGAGCCGCCGGTCTACGGGCCTTCTGCCTGCGTTTATAACGGTGTTCAGGTCCTGGAGATGCCGGAAGACATCATCTGGTATGTCGTTGACAAGTTCGCCGAAGCAGCGAAAGCAGTGAAGGAATGCGGTTTCGGAATGGTCACCGTCCACGCAGGTCACGGCTGGCTGCTGAACCAGTTCATGGACCCGAGAAACAACAAGCGGACCGACAAATGGGGGGGAAGCATCGAAAACCGCGCCCGATTTACAGTTGAAGTAGTCGACGCTATACACAGACTATGCGGCGCAGGATTCCCTGTGGAGGTGCGGATAAGCGGGACCTCCGCCCATTCCGGCGGTTACGGCATTGAAGAAGGAATTAAGTTTGCCCAGCAGCTCGACGGGCACGCGGATATAATACACGTTTCCGTAGGCAGCTCGACAGGCCTTACCGAAAAGAACAACGTATTCGGGACCACTCACCCCAGCATCTTCCTTGAAGACGGCGTTAACGTGAAGTATGCTGCCGAAATAAAGAAACATGTAAAAAAATCCTTGGTCGCCACTGTAGGCGCGCTCACCGATCCCGTCATGATGGAAGAGATAATCTCATCGGGCAAAGCGGATATCACCGAGATGGCTCGCGGACTGATCTGCGACCCCGACATTCCGAACAAGGCGCGTGACGGGCGCGAGGATGAGATAATCCGCTGCATGCGCTGCATGTACTGCTTCTCGCACCTGAAAGATCACGGTCAGTTTTTCTGCGCGCTGAATCCCGAAACCAGCCGTGAACGATATTTTCAGCGCGCTCTGCCCGAGGCTAAAAAGCAGACAGTACTCGTCGCAGGCGGCGGGATAGGCGGCATGCAGGCAGCGTTGACAGCCGCCAAAAACGGCCATAAGGTTATTTTATGTGAAAAAAGCGACCGTTTGGGCGGAAGCATATTGTGTGAGGAAAACGTACCGTTTAAGGCTCACTTGATGGAGTACATAGAGCTGCAAAGGCGCCTGATCGGGCGCTCCGATATCGACCTCAGACTGAACACGACCGTGACGCCCGAATACGCTAGCAGCGTCAACGCGGACGTGATAATCGCGGCGCTCGGCGCAGTACCGGTCAAACCCGATATACCGGGGATTGACGGCGAGAACGTATGCTTTGCCGAAGAAGCCTACGCGGATCCGGATAAGGTTGGTGCGACGGCGGTAATTTTGGGAGCCGGTCTTGTCGGAACGGAGCTTGCGATATATCTGACAAACCTCGGAAGGAAGGTTAGCGTCGTCGAGATGGCGGACCAAATGAATACCGGCGGCAACTTCCTTCATGGCGTAACCGTTCAGGCTCAGATAGATATGCTGGGTATTGATGTCAGCTACAACACGAAGGCTGTCAGCATTGATGCCGGCGGCATCAATTGCGTAACGCCCGAGGGGGAAAAGTACTTTGCTGCGGATACCGTGATAATTGCCGCGGGCCAGCGGCCGCTTTCGGATGAAGCGGTTGCGCTGAGAAACTGCGCGAAACGTTTTTATCAGTTGGGCGACTGCGTGGTGCCGAAAAGCATAGGGGAGGCCAATGCGACCGCGGCCACGATCGCCAGAGATATCGGAAGATTCTGAAAACACGGAGGCTGAAATGAAAGTAATAATCGTTTCCGGCTCACCGAAGAGCGAGGGGCTGAGCTGCTCCTGCGTCGAGGCTGCGCGCACCGGCGTTCTGGAGGCCGGTGCCGAGTGTGAAGTCATCAAGCTGCATAATTACAAACTCTCGCGCTGCGCCGTTTGCGACGACGGATGGGGTATTTGTCAAAAAGAGCACAAATGTGCTTTCGGAATCGACGGATTCAGCGCCATTCAGGACAAGCTCTCCGGTGCGGAGGCATTGGTGCTGGTCTCGCCCGTTTATTGGGGCGACATTACGGAGGATATGAAAGCGTTCTTTGACCGCTACCGCCGCTGCGAAGCCACTCTCGCGGAAAAGGGAGGGATAGCCGGAAAGTCTGTTTTGATCATAGCCGCTCCCGGAGGATCTGGAAACGGCCTTATCAGCTGCCTTGAACAGATGGACAGGCTGTGCAGCCACCTCAGAGCGAAGGTGTTCGATTTCGTGGGCGTAAACAGGCGAAACAGGGAATATAAGCTGGAGGCAATTACGCGGGCCGCATTCGCGATGGTCAAATACATCAGTTCAACATGATCTGCGGATCGGACGCAATTCCAGATACAGAGCCTTTTTCGTATATCAGCAAACCGGACTGCAAAAACGGGCAGTCCGGTTTTTCTTGGCTGATATTTCATAATACTCCGATAAATGTTCTTCCGGCTGCCGGGCTTAAATGCCCGGGGAAACGGCTCTTATGTCATCCGCCGTCCTGATGCAGTTGCGGCCGCAGCTTTTTGCATGGTACAGCGCGTTGTCGGCAAGGGCGAGCGCGCGGCCGACGTCCGATTTTGCTTTTATCGGAATTATACAGATACCTGTACTTACTGTCAGGTATTTGTCAGGGTCTTCGCCGAGCGCTATGTGAAGGTCGGCGATCTTGCTGTTGATAAGCGCAGCCTTTTCGTTGATCTCCGATTTCGGTCTGTTGAACGAGGCATAAACAAATTCCTCGCCGCCCCATCTCACTATTATCTCATCAGGGTCTTTCGCTATGCAGCTGAGTTGTTTCGCAATCGCTGCCAGGGCTTTATCACCTTTTTCATGTCCGTACATGTCGTTATATTTCTTGAACAGATCTATATCAGTCATTATGATCGCGATGGTGGACCCGCTGCATATGAAGCGTTCAAATGCCAGATCGATAAACTCTCTGAAGTATCTGCGGTTTGGAATGCCGGTCAGTTCATCAAACATCGCAAAATTCTTTAATCGGGCGTTCGCGATCAGGAGCTTTCTGTTTATCTCGTTATTTTCGTCGACTTTTTTCGCAAGCAGTATGTTCGTTTCATTCAGTTGTTTCATGCTGATAAAATTGTTGCAGTAGCTGTGATATATTACCCTTGATGCGAACCATGATATCACAACAAATATCAGGATACTCACGTAATGCCCGATCAGAACGTTCATTGAGAACTGAAAAAAGGGCAGCCCCACAATAATAACTATTGACGAAACGGAAAAAGGGATAACATATTCTCTCTTCTCGAACAAAAAAGCAACGGAACAAACTATCATGTTCGCCATGAACGTAATCAGATGCCCGTAGAGCTTCTGATCAAGAAGCGACACGAAACTTCCCCATATCATGAGGAATGAGGCGTAAGCGACAACAGCGCACTCGATTCGGCTCTTCATTTGTTTTGAATGAGCTCCGTGTTTGTCATACCCTCTTGTCACAAAAAGGAAAGCCAGACTCACAGCGATCAGGAGTAAATATACCGCTGCGTAAGTACCGATCGAAAAACTGCTGTCGAGCTTGAGCAGAGCGTAAAGAAGCGCTCCCGCCTGAAGCAGGACCTCAATAATTACGGCAATAACAGCGAGGATCCTGCCGTTTTTCACATTATTAACTGCTATGGCGTTCTCAAGCGCTTCACGGTCATAATCGCACAAAAGCGATTTTCGAAATGTCAAAACTTTCATACGGGGCCTCGAAAATGCAGTTGTATATTAATACTTTAAATCGGAAAATTATTGGGAATTAATGTTATTATACGCCCCAAAACCAGAAATTCAATAAAAAATGCTAAATATAATATACTTTGATGGATTGCAATGTTATAATAAGTCACAATTATAGTTATGCGCATGCCAAATAATTTCGGCAGATGATAAGGCGGTGCAGTATGTACGTAAGTTATGACTGGTATCGCGTGTTCAGCACAACCGCTGAGTGCGGCAATATTACTCTGGCCGCAGAAAAGCTTTATATTTCGCAACCGGCCGTAAGTCAGTGTATAAAACAGCTCGAGAAAGCTCTTAAATGCGTCCTTTTCGTCCGGACTGCAAAGGGTGTTCGCCTGACAGCGGAGGGTTCGACTCTGTATCAGTATGTCTCGAAGGGAATAGACCTTATAAAACTCGGGGAGAAAAGGCTGGCCGCACAGTTGTCTTTTGAGAGCGGAGAGATCACGATAGGAGCAAGCGACATGACGCTTGAGTTTTGTCTGCTTCCTTATCTTGAAGTGTTTCACAAGCGACACCCGGGGATCAGGATCAGCATTACAAACGGACCCACACCGGAAACGCTCAAAAAACTGCTCGAGGGAACGATCGATTTCGGTGTCGTTAGCGAACCGTACGGAGAACTTGACAGCGATTTCAAGGTAATACCGGTTCGGGAGATAGAGGACATATTTATCACGAGCTCAAAAAATCGCGAGTATTATAATCTGTCGTTTGAAGACCTCGGAAGCATCCCGCTGATCATGCTCGAACGCGGCACAAGCACGCGAAAGTATGTTGACGCCTTTCTTAGTGAAAAAAACGTGAGCGTCTTACCGGAGTTTGAACTGGCTACGAGCAGTCTTATCGTTCAGTTTACAAAGCGGAATCTGGGCGTCGGCTGCGTTGTCAGGGATTTCGCCCTTGAAGCCATGAACGATGGAAGCGTTATCGAGGTCAGTCTTGACGGCAAGATCCCGCCCAGGCGTATGTGTCTTATAAGGAGAAACGAAGTCGTGTCCAGAGCGTCCGAAGAACTTCTGAACCTGATAATCGGATAACACGAATGCAGGTTATTTCAGGTCGGATACATATAAATATCTTATAATAATCATAAATACTATGTATTTCTGTTATACCTGATATCAGGATATACTTATTTTGCGGAATTCGGCCGCAATCTGATTGAAGGTGGTATTTCTATGGCAACAGCTGTTGTTGGCGGCAATTGGGGAGATGAGGGTAAAGGCAAACTGACCGACATGATGGCCGGCGACTCGGACATTGTTATCCGTTTTCAGGGCGGGTCGAACGCAGGGCACACGATCGTCAACCGGTACGGGAAGTTCGTACTGCATATTTTGCCGTCCGGAGTGTTTCATAAAGATACGGTGAATATCATCGGTCCCGGTGTCGCACTCAATCTTGACGGATTTTTCAGCGAGATCGACTCGCTGGTCGCGCGCGGAGTACCAAAACCGCGGCTGATGATTTCCGAGCGGGCGCAGATAGTAATGCCGTATCACGTAATATTTGATAAACTCGAAGAGGAGCGGCTCGGCCCGCAGAGCTTCGGGTCGACGAAATCGGGGATCGCGCCGTTCTATTCCGACAAGTATCTGAAGATTGGGTTTCAGGTTTCCGACTTGTTTGATGATGATCTGTACAGCCGAATAAAAGACGTGGCCGGCGTTAAAGCATTATATGCAGAGTCTGTATACGGACGCAGCGATTTCCTGGACACCGACACACTGTACGGCTATCTGAAAGGGTTTGCCGACAGGCTGCTCCCATACACTGCAGACACTACAAGTTATCTGTATAATGCCGTAAAGGAAGGCAAGAGGATCCTTCTAGAAGGGCAGCTCGGGGCATTGCGCGACCCCGACAACGGTATATACCCGTTTGTGACATCATCGTCCCCTCTGGCAGGCTACGCCGCTGTGGGAGCAGTTCTTCCGCCGCACGCCATAGACAGGGTCGTAACCGTAATAAAATCGTACTCTTCCTGTGTAGGCGCGGGAGCTTTTGTAAGCGAGATCTTCGGCAGCGAAGCGAGCGAACTGAGAGACAGGGGAGGCGACGGCGGCGAATACGGGGCTACGACCGGGCGCCCCCGCCGGATGGGCTGGTTTGATGCTGTCGCCAGCCGATACGGCTGCATACTTCAGGGGACGACCGAGGTTGCGTTGACTGTGCTCGATGTACTGGGTTATCTTGACAAGATCCCCGTCTGTACGGCCTATGACATCGACGGCGAGATCACCGAGCAATTTCCGGTCACACGCCTCCTCAAAAGAGCAAAACCGGTCTACGAGTACCTGGAAGGCTGGAAATGCGATATAAGATCGGTGCGCTCATACGCGGATCTTCCGGAAAGGGCCAAAGACTACGTTGAGTTCATTGAAAGCAAACTCGGTTTCCCGATAAAGATGATCTCAAACGGTCCGAAGCGGGACGACATTATCTTCAGGTAATATTTTCATCGGTCAATAATTGAAATCGGGTAGGAGACCACCCAATTAACGGATGGTTCCTACCCGATTTATGTTCGATGGCGCTAGGCTCAGTATTTGCCGTACTCTCTTACTGTCTCAAACATGGCTTCAACATTCTCCCGCTTGCAGTTGCCCAGTCCGCACGAGGTCTCAAAGATAAATCCTCCGCCAGGGGCGCAGATGTCTATTAGCCTCTTGCACTCGTCGCGGACCTGCTCAGGTGTTCCCCAATCCAGAAGGGAAGAGTCAAAACCACCCGAAATACAGGCTATTCCGCCCAGTTTCTTTTTTGCTTCGGCCATGTCAACGGTCTCAAAATGATAGAACACCTTCCCCGGAGGGACTTCGGTAAGGCAGTCGAGACGTGAGTTATATCTGCCCTCGGTATATATGTACGGCACGTGGCCCGAATCGATTATTTCGAGTATGATCGCCTGAAGGTGCTTCCAGTAATACTTACGATACTGCTCGTCAGACATGAAGCCGTCCATGCCTTTATGGAGTGCCATAAACACGTGGCTGCCCTCATTGATGCCCTTGGTCGCTCTTATCCGGGCGATCTGCTGCTCAAAAACCTCCTCCATATAGCGCTCCATATACTCGGCGTTATCATAAAAGTCCATCATGGACTTGATAGTCCCGCGAAGCGTGTCGCTCCACATGTCGTAGGGGACCGCGGCCCCTCCCGCCATTGGTATGGGGTAGCCCATTTCACGGATCTCCTGCTGAAGCGCCTCGGAGCGCCGGGCATGCTCCTTATAGAACTCATCGATACGCCAGAGCTCTTTTATCATAGCTTTGAATTCCGGAGTTGAAAACTGAGCCGCTACGATGCGCGCGTTGCCCATCTGGGCAGCCGGCTTAAACGTTGAAAGCGGCTCCAGCAGGCCCGACGTCTTGGCAAGAGATTTGAGCGCCCAACCGGTGCGGTCCGAGAAAAACTCTTCAAATTCCTCATCCTCAAGAGTGGGGTACTCTATGAACTGCTGAAGGGAGTTCTTATCTATTCTGTCACCGGGCATACCCGCCCACAGCATATTCTTCGGACGGGACATTTCCATGCCCGGGCCCTCGCCCGCATAGATGAAAGTCGTCCCGCCGCCTGTGTCCGGATCAAACTCATTCAGGTATTTTTTTATTGCCGTTCTCATCTTTTCGAGAGTGGAGTCATAGACGACCTCCGCCACGGTATACCCTGCGTTAAATATGGGGAACAGTTCCGGATGGGGATTCATGGGTACGCGGTCAGGTTCTTTGAGAGCTATGGCGTCGCATATTCTCTGCCACTTTTCATCGTATTTCTTTTGCGCTTCCTGTGCCATTTACTTGCCTCCTGACATTTCATTTTTATAGAAAATGCTGTTGCAAAGTCCCAAGTCGCGGCTTCTCGCGAGAGCGCTGCAGATGTGCAGATTATACCATGCCGGCAATACCCAAATCAATGACATTAAAAATGCAGCTTTTCACCGTTCTGTTATTGCCGCGCCGCATAGATTACCGCGGCGAAATAAGTCATAAAAACACGAGCGATTGTAAAAATATGTTGATTAATTGTTGAATTGCCAATAGAATATATCATATGTACGGTCTGCCTGTTCGGTCAGGTCAGATTACGGGCTGCCGCATACATAAAAGCAGAAGCAAGAAAGGGAGAAAGAAAGGGGGATATTATGAAAAAGTGGAGATGCAGTGTCTGTGGATATATCCACGAGGGCAGCGAGCCGCCTGAGCGGTGTCCTATGTGCGGTGCGCCGAGAGAAAAATTCTATCTGCTGACTGATGGAGATACGGCAGCATCAGCGGCAATACCGGCCGGCGGCACTTTACCTGAAGGTGTCTGGGCTGACGTGCTGGTTGTCGGGAGCGGCGCCGCCGCCTTTTCGGCAGCAATAACGGCAAAAGCATATGGCGCGAGCGTGATAATCCTGGAAAAAGCCGCCTCGGCAGGCGGAACGACAATACGGTCCGGCGGGGGTTACTGGGTACCGAACAACCGTTTCCAGCGCAAAGCCGGGGTCGAAGACAATAAGGAAGACGCGCTGCGATATATGGCGCGGTACTCTTATCCCCAGCTGTTCAACCCCGACGACCCGAGGCTCGGCCTGCCCGAGAACGAGTATAACCTTCTTGAAGCGTATTGTGACAAAGCTGATGAAATGTCCGAGTTTCATGAAAAGAACGGCTCTTTGTTCAGCATAATGGACATCGGATGGACGGGGCAGCCGTCGGTCGACTATCAGGAAACTCTTCCGGAAAACAAGGGCATCCGTGGACGAACGCTGTTCCCGATGGACCCGACCGGAAAGCCCTCATACGGATTTGAGATGATAAGACAATTTGAAACCTGGTGCTCGGAACACGGCGTGCCTATCCTGCTTAACCACCGAGTTACGCGCATTCTGCAAAACAG
>JAAYAR010000087.1 GCA_012719235.1 Clostridiales bacterium | reverse complement strand
GGGGATCAGTTGGCTTCGTAGGTCCGATACACGAGGAGTATCGCCTGCTCGCGCGTCGTGTTGCCCAACGGGTCGATCGCGCCGCCTCCGACGCCCTTCATTATCCCGACTTTATTCATATAGCGCACTGCGTCTATCGCCCAGGATGCGATCAGATTCTCGTCTGAGAAGGGGCCGACGCCGACTGTTGAATAATCCGCCCCGGGGTGAACGACTTTGATGCACCTGAGCAGCATCACGCATATCTCCTGGCGGGTGACGTTGTTGTTCGGCGCGAATTTGCCGCCGCCAATACCGTTCACTATGCCGAGGTTATAGGCTTTGAGTATCTCGGGATTCGATGTATCGGTGAAGGGGTTCGGGTTGACGGGCACCGCCGTCTTCCCTGAGAGAGCTTCATACAGCTTTACAACTATCTCGCAGAACTCCTCGCGCGTGATGCTCTTCTGGAAGCTGCTGAGTATATCGGGCGTCGTCAGCCCGGCTTTCACCGCCTTGTCGATCTCAGCCACGGCCCAGGAGCTGGCGCCGGGGTAATTGCCCGGGGTCTCGACCGGGGCGGCCGCCGTGGTCACAGTAAGTACGTTCGTGTAATCGGATTTCAGAATGTTGCTCAGCAGCGCGTACTTGTAAGCGCAGACCCTGTATTCGTACGCGGTGTTCGCTGCCACGCTATCGTCCACATACATCTGAACGTTCGCGGTCACACGGTCCAGCTCCAGCCAGAAACTGCCGGGGAGGCGGCGCTCGATGATGAACCCGGCCTCGTCATTGGCGTTGTCGGTCCACGTCAGGCTCACGGCGTCGGGCTTGGCTGTATATCCCGCCGGCAGCGACAGATTCGTCGGGGCCGCGGGCGCCGTGCCGATCACTATCGGAGGGATTATGATCAGGGTCAGGGGCACAAACACACTGACAATATTTGAATCGTCGGAGGTATATATCCGCAGGTCTCCCCCGCTTATCAAAATGTTGGAGGCTTTTACTTTGTATTCGTATGTATTTCCTTTGACTACGTCCGTGTCAACGTACGTGGTGACGTTTGCGTCCGTGGCGCCGATATAGGTCCAGGAGCTTTCGGTGGAGAGCTTGCGGTAGATGAGGTACGCATCTTCGATGGTCGAGTTGTCGGTCCATGTGAGCGTGACTCCGGCGTCCGATGTGGTGCCCGCCAGATTGGTCGGTTTATTCGGCTTCGGGCCTGCCTCCGCCGACGCGAACGGAGCCAGTGTGAGAACAAGTACCAGGATAAGGGCAAACGCTGCTATGAATTTCTTTTTCACTTTCGCACCTCCCAAATATAGTAACTGCTTCCCAAACGCTGCCGCGGGAACGTACCTCCCTCTCTTTCTGCCTACGGGCGGTCACAGACGCGGATGCGGACCGCCGTACGCCCCGGGCCCTGCGTATTCAAATATATGTAATAATACCGCAATTCTGCCGAAAATTCAACATTAATTCGCAAGCAATATGTTTAATTTAACTCCTATGAAGCTTTTGATCCCCGCAGTCCGGGCGGCTGCGGGGTTCAATATTACGGAAAACTCCATCTTTCAGAACCAGGATGCACGGTTTGCGGTCAGCTATGCCATCGACAGGCAGGCAATAGTCGATCTGGTCTATAACGGGCGGGCTGAGCTGATGCAGATTTGGGAAAACGCCTGCCTGCGCCTGGCGATATGCAATTTGGTATTCTCGACAGCCTATTCGAAAGATCTGCAGGGGCCTTTCCTGTACAGGGCTTCACAACAGATACGCATCCAGGATTTTAAATTCGCATCATAAGCATCTGGTCTGAGCCGACCATTTCCTGTATAATAAGAAGAGTTCATTATTCCATTGCCCCACCATGCGGGCGCAGCGCTGCCTTCGGCTTCAAGACAACATCCCGTCCGCCGTACAGATGTTTTGCAATAGGGCTCAGGCGCTATACCGGCCGGGAAAAGGTACGACCGGACATATCCGGGCAGCTTAGCACAGAGATAAGAGGCACATAATGGCAAGATTCGCTCTGAAGAGGATACTCTGGCTTATTCCCATCGCTTTCGGCGTTTCTCTGATCGTTCTGATAATCTGCAGCTTTACTCCGGGTATGCCGGTGGGACCTGCCGGAGACGGCCGGCCCCTGCTCGGGCAAGGCCTCAGATTTATCTTCCGCGCCGCGGCCGGAGATCTGGGGAGCTCTATGGCGTCAGGCAATTCCGTCGCCAGAGATATTGCCATAAGGTTTCCGTACACATTGTTTATCGTGACGCTGAGCGTAATACTTGCGGTCATTATCGGTGTGCCGCTCGGGATCTACTCCGCGACCCGCTGTCACACGTGGAAAGACCGGTTCTGCGTTGTCTCTTCACTGCTCTTCATATCAATCCCGGATTTCTTGTTCGCACTCGCGCTCATTCAGATTTTCGGCGTAAAGCTGCGCTGGCTGCCGGTCTTCGGCATCGAGAACTGGAAAGGCTGGATACTGCCGATAGTATCGCTTTCGCTCGGATGTACGGCTTCTATCGCGCGGCAGACACGCTCGAGTATGCTGGAGGAGCTCAGGCAGGATTACATATTGACCGCTCGCGCCAAAGGACAATCCGAAAGCAAGATCATATGCCGGCATGCCCTGAAGAACGCCCTGATCCCCATTATCCTGACGGTCGGCACCATAATCGGCATATCGTTAAGCGGCGTTTTCATCGTCGAATGGATATTTTCCCTGCCGGGGCTCGGTGTCTACTCCTTTTCGTCGATATTTATGAGAGATCTGACCGCTTTACAGGGAGTTACACTGTACATGTCGATCACCTTCAGTATAATGATATTAATAACAGATATCGCATTTGCGCTTGTGAATCCGCACATTCGTTCACAATACAGCAAAAAGAGAAGGTGATATGCAAACCTGTCGGTGGCGGATCCCGGAACCAATGCAAGACAAAACAGCACTATGCCCTATACTTTCAGAACCAGAAAAAATAAGGAGGCGTACACGTGGATTACAAATTTGTGGTAGATCTTGATGACCATGAAGGCAGCGGCATCGCAGACAAGTACAGATACAGCGATAACGGAGAACTTGTTGAAGTGATGAGCTGGGTACAGGACGGGGAGGGCCCGCACTATC
>JAAYAR010000002.1 GCA_012719235.1 Clostridiales bacterium | reverse complement strand
GCGGCGTGATATAGACGTTCGGAGCTCTCCAGAGCGGGTGGTCTTTTGGCAGGGGCTCGGGGTCCGTAACGTCCAGAGCGGCTCCCGCAAGGCGGCCCTCCTCCATGGCGCGGCACAGAGCGTCGGTATCGATCGCGGTCCCCCTGCCGACGTTCAGAAGGTATGCCCCTTTCTTCATAAGAGAGAGGCGGCGGCTGTCAATGACGCGGTACGTCTCGGGTGTTGCGGGCAGGCTGAGCGATACCACGTCCGCCCCGGGCAGCAGGGCGTCAAGTTTATCCATGGTGTGCATCTCGTCAAAACAATCCGGGCATCCGGACACGGTGCGGCGGATACCCGCCGTATATCCGCCCAGTGCTTTGACCCTGCGAGCGAATTCGCTCCCTATGTCTCCGGCGCCGACAATGAGAAACTTTGAACCGTATATCGCCCGGACTGAACCCTCGCTCTTCCACTCGCGGCGCACCTGATTGTCATGATAGAGGTGGAGTTTTTTCATCATGGCGAGCAGCGCGCCGAGCAGATATTCTGATATGGCGAGCCCGTAAGCGCCCGTTGCGCAAGCCAGCGCGGTACCTTCGGGCAGCACGCCCTCCGCGGTGAACTCGGAAGCACCCGCGCTGTTCAGCTGCAGAAATTCAAGGTGCTTACATTGCTTCAGCATCGGTATGGGCACTTTGCCAACAATTATATCGGCATCGGCAACGTCTTCCGGAGAAATGCCGTCTTCTCCGGCGTAAATAAACTCACAGCCCGGCGCGGCGTTTTGCAGCAGCGTCCTGTGATGTTCCTTGACAGGTATAGTTACAAAGATCCTCTTCATTACAGTTTTCCTCCGGGGTGCGCACAAAACAGTGATAACATTTAATGACATTTACATCTGTGAGCGCGTTTGTTATATTGGTACGAGTATACTACAAAAAAAGCGATAGGAGTAGGTTTATGACTCAAAATCAGCTTGAGCAATATTTTGACCGGATCGGGTATACGCCCTCCGACGAAGCGCCGGAGGAGATCCTCAGGAAGATCCACTTTATGCAGGCCACACACATTCCGTTTGAAAATCTCGACGTCTACAAAGGTCTCGGCATATCCCTCAAGCCGGAGGATGTATTCAACAAACTCGTCGTTCGCCGCAGGGGAGGCTATTGCTTTGAGCTGAACTCCATGCTTGCCATGGCGCTTCGCGCATTGGGATTTAAGGTCAAACGCGTCAGCGCGCGCCTTGCGCACAACGGGGCGGATTTCGGAGGTTACGCCCATTGCGCCGCTATCGTCGACGCGGGGACTGCGCGCTATATCGCCGACGTCGGATACGGAGGGGGAGGATTTGTCGAGCCTCTCAGGCTGGAACCTGGTACCGTGCAGGAATTGAAATGCGGTACATACAGAGTCATAAAAGACGATAAACACGGATATATCGTGCAGTGGATGATCGACGGAGAGTTCCGCAGTTACATGGCGGTGCACGATGTCGAAGCAAACGAGCAGGACTTTGAGATCGGAAATTACTTCACATCAACTCATCCGGAGTCGGGGTTCAGAAAAATGATCATGTGCACGCTGCCGAACGAGAACGGCAGGGTCTCTATCACAAACGAAGGCGTAAAGATCACGGAAAAGGACAAGGTCACCCGGATACCGCTGAGCAGCAGCGAGGAATTTCGCGGTGCTTTCAAAAAATACCTCGGAGTCGAGATAGACTGGTGAAGACCCGAAACCCCGGTAGACTCGAATCGGTGCAGACGAGCTGTACGCTCAGGGAGAGGACGTGCTCAAAATATAGATATGTGCGGGCGGAATTTCCGCCCGCTTTTTGTACACTAAACCCGGCAGTTTATTGCCCTTCCAGCTCGAGGACGATGAGCTCGCGCAGGATCTCGGGATTGGCTTTGCCGCCGGAGATGCTCATGGCGCGCCCCATGAGAGCTTTCAGAGCGGATTGTTTGCCGATTTTATAATCTCTTACCATGTTCGGGTGCTGTGCTATCGTGCGTTTTGCAAGCTCCGCAAGGGCAGCGCGGTCGCTAAGCTGCTCAAGGTCCAGAGCGGATATGAGTTCTGCGGGGTCGCCTTCGGTATCCCACAGCGCGCCGAGAAGCTTTTTCGCGCCGCTGCCGTTTATCCGGGAGCTGCCGAGCATATCGGCGATCGCCGCGATCTGCGCGGGGGAAACGGATATCGCGTCGCCCTCGCCCATGTAGCGCAGTACCTCGGATAGTATGAAAGAGGCAAGAATCTGACGATGCTCTGTAAGCGCTGCGGCAGCGTCGAAAAAATCTGAGACTGAGCGCTCGAGAACAAGCTGTTCGCTGTGGTATGCCGACAGGCCGAATTTCTCCATATAGGTCCGCCTGCGCTCGTCCGGCAGCGGCGGGATAGATGCGGAGATCCGCTTGATCGCTGCGTTGTCGAGGATAATGGGGGGGATGTCAGGTTCCGGGAAATAGCGGTAATCGTCCGCGTCCTCTTTTACGCGCATGGAGAAAGTCCTGCCGGTCGACGGCTCAAAGCGGCGTGTCTCCTGTATGAGGCTCTCGCCTGCCTCAAGAGCCGCGACCTGTCTGCGAAACTCGTACTCCACCGCCCTTTGAACGGAAACGAAAGAGTTCAGGTTCTTTATCTCGATCCGGGTACCCAGTTTATCTTCGCCCGCAACTCGTACGGAAATATTCACGTCGCACCTCATAGAACCTTCGTTCATTTTAGCGTCCGATATCCCCGCGTAGAGCACGATGCTCCGCAGCTTTTTCAGATAAGCGACGGCCTCAGCGGCGCTGCGCATATCAGGTTCCGAGACGACCTCGATAAGCGGTATCCCAGCGCGGTTCAGGTCGATAAGCGTGCCGTACCTGTCGTCGTGGACGAGTTTGGCCGCGTCCTCTTCTATATGGATGCGTGTGATCCCGATACGCTTTTCACCGTCGCCCGTCGCGATGAGGATGTGCCCGCGCTCGCACAGGGGCATGTCATACTGGGATATCTGATATGCTTTCGGCAGGTCGGGATAGAAATAGTTTTTTCGATCGAATCTTGCATAGCGGGCTATCTCACAGTTGGTCGCAAGACCCGCTTTGACGGCATATTCCACGACTTTTTCGTTGAGCATCGGGAGCGTCCCCGGCAGGCCCGCGCATACCGGGCAGCACTGGGTGTTCGGTTCCGCTCCGAAATCCGTGGGACAGGCGCAGAATATCTTAGTCCCGGTCTTAAGCTCGATGTGTACTTCAAGGCCTATAACGGCTTCATAGATCCTGCTCATTCACCACTGCCTCCAAACTCGTCTTCGAGAGCGCAGGCCGCGCGCAGCAGGCCGCACTCGTTGTATGCCTTCGCAAAAAGCTGCAGGCCTATCGGAAGCCCGCCGGCGTCCGCGCCGCAGGGGATAGATATGGCCGGTATCCCGGCGATGTTTGCCGGAACGGTGCATACGTCGCCGAGGTATACCGCCATCGGGCTCTTGCGTTCTCCGAAGCGCCACGCGGTGTCGGGAGTGGTCGGAGTCATGACGATATCGTACCTTTCAAAAAAGCTGTTGAACTCACGCATTATCAGAGTCCGTACCCTGACCGCTTTTTTATAGTAGGCGTCGTAGTATCCGGAGCTCAGCACGAACGTGCCGAGCATGATCCTGCGCTTGACCTCGGGCCCGAAGTACATCGAGCGCGTTTTTCTGTACAGCTCGTCGACGCTATCGATACCGGGGGCGCTCGAGCCGTAACCGATCCCGTCAAACCTCGCAAGATTTGAAGACGCCTCGGCGCTCGATATTATGAAGTACGTGGGCAATGCGTTCTCAAGAGACGGCATAGACACGACGTCGACTCTGGCTCCGAGCTTTTCACAGATCTCCGCGGCGTGAAGAACGGATGACCTCACGTCGGGCGCGACCGCTTCGACCAGGAACTGTTCCGGCAGAGCGATCTTCATGCCCTCAATACCCAGACCGAGGCAGCCCGAAAAATCGGGGGGCTCCTCGCGCGAGCACACGCTGTCGCGGCCGTCGAAGCCCGAGATGAGCTGCAGCGCCGCAGCGCAGTCGCGCACGTCGCGTGTTATCGGGCCGATCTGATCGAGAGAGGACGCAAAGGCCACGACACCGTACCGCGACACGCGGCCGTACGTGGGCTTAAGCCCTACGACACCGCAGAAAGACGCGGGCTGGCGGACGGAGCCGCCGGTATCGGAGCCCAGCGCATAGGGCGCCATACGCGCCGCCACGGCGGCGGCTGAGCCCCCGGAGCTGCCGCCGGGTACCCGGGATGTGTCGACGGGGTTGCGGGTCTTGCCCAGAGCGGAGTTTTCGGTGCTGGAGCCCATAGCGAACTCGTCCATATTGAGCTTGCCGAGGATAACGGCCCCAGAGGACTCGAGCTTCTCTATAACCGTCGCGGAATATGGGGGCACATAGTCTTTCAGCATGAGGCTCGCGCACGTCGTGGCGACACCTTTCGTGCAGATGTTGTCTTTTATTCCGACGGGCACCCCGTCCATAGCCGAAAGAGCTTCGCCGCGGGCGCGGCGGGAGTCGCTCAAAGAAGCGCTCTTCAGGGCCTCGTCATATGTTACTGTAAGATATGCGCCAATCTCTCCGTTTTTTACGTCAATGCGGTCGAGGTAAGCCCTCGTGATCTCCGTGGAAGAGATCTCGCGCGCTTCCAGTGCGCGGGAGAGCTCCAGGGCAGTCATGTCGGTGATAGCGATCATTTTTCAAGGCCTCCTTTACTCTACGATCCTGGGAACGAGGATGAAGCCGCCGCGCGAACCGGATGCGCTTTTGAGGAGCTCGTCACGGTCCATCGGCTTTACGACCTCATCTTTTCGCATGACGTTTTGCATCTCCGGCGCATGGTCCGCTGGCTCGGCTGAACCGGTATCTATCTTGTTGAGCTGGCCGAAGAATTCGATGATCTCGGCCATGTCGCTCTCCGCTTTTTCGGCTTCTTCCGCCGGAAGATCGAGCAGGGCGAGTTTTGATATACGCTGCAGATCGATCTGCTGCTTTTTTTCCGTTTTGCGCTCGGCAGGAACAGCATGCCCGCCGCCCCCCGGAGAAATACCGAGGACATCGAGCTGCTCCGAGTCCACTACAGAGGGGGCGGCGGTCAACGGACAGGACGCATCCTTGATCTTGGGGAAAGCGATGACCTCCCTGAGGGAGGGCGCGCCAAGAAGGAGCATAACGAACCTGTCAAGGCCGAATGCAAACCCGGCGTGGGGCGGCGTGCCGTAACGGAATGCGCGTACCATGAACCCGAAGCGTTCTTCAACCTCGCTCTCCGTAAAACCCAGAGCTCTGAAGACCCTCTGCTGGAGGCCGCTGTCGTGGATACGCACGCTGCCGCTGCCAAGCTCGACTCCGTTAAGCACGACGTCATAAGCCTGCGCGCGAACTGAACCCGGATCGGATTCGAGTTTCTCAACGTCCTCGGGATAAGGCTGGGTGAACGGGTGATGTGACGAAACGAACCGTTTCTCCTCCTCCGAATACTCGAAAGCCGGGAAATCAGTTACGAAAAGAAAACGGTAGTCGTCCTCCCGCCGCAAAGAGAACATATCGGCTATATCAAGACGGAGCCTGCCGAGCACGTTTCGGGCGGTTTTCAGTTTATCGGCGCAAAACAGCACGAAGTCGCCGGGGCCCGCGTTCGTTTTATTGAG
>JAAYAR010000007.1 GCA_012719235.1 Clostridiales bacterium | reverse complement strand
TTGTTCCCCCTTTTCCGAAAGAGCGGCAGGAAGCGATTTCTTCCTGCCGCTCAGATTCGTACCGGATAGCGCCGGATTATTATCGGCTCCGTGCGGAAACGGAAAGCGAGAAGAGACCGGCTCGTCTGTGCACGGATACGGAAGCGGTGTCGGTACGGCAGCAGCGAATACAGATCATCATTCGTCTTTCCTTTCCGGCGTCTTACTCACCCATGTACTTGTTAATCTTAACACTCACACGGGTATCATAACAGGAAAACATTTCGTCGACAAGATTTTTCTTCGGAGGTTTTGTGAAAACACTGACAACAGGCACCAGTACAAGGCCCGCGATCATCGCGAACGCGCCGCAGTTGATCGGTGACCGGAGCAGGGCGGGGAACGAACCGTTGAAAAGGAAGTTGGCAGCCATCAGGGCGGCGCCGAATATGAAGGTGGTCCATACGGAGGCTGCCGTGGCGCGTTTCCAGTAGAGGCCGTAAAGGAACGGAGCAAGGAACGCCCCCGCCAGCGCTCCCCAGGATATGCCCATGAGCTGCGCTATAAATGAAACCTTGCTGCGGAACTGCACGATCGCGATGACGGCGGAGACAGCGATGAATACCGCGATAAGTATCCTGATCATCAGGAGCAGCGTTTTTTCGCCTGCGTTCTTTGCGATCTTTATCTTTATAAAATCGAGTGTCAGGGTCGAGGATGAAGTCATTACGAGCGAGGAGAGCGTGGACATGGAGGCGGAGAGCACGAGGATTACGACGATACCGATAAGGATGTCGGGCAGCTTTTCAAGCATTGCGGGTATGATGGAGTCATAGCCGTTCGAGGCGACGTCGATGCCCGGGAACAACCTTCCGAAACCGCCCAGGAAATAACAGCCCCCGGCTACGACGATGGCGAAAACAGTCGAGATGATCGTCCCTTTTCGGATGTCGTTTTCGTTGCGGATCGCGTAAAACTTATGCACCATCTGAGGAAGGCCCCAGGTACCGAGGCTCGTAAGAATGACGACGAACAGCAGATCTTTCGGTGAAGGCCCGAAGAACGATGCGAAAGCGCCGGGCATATTCACCGCGGCATCCTCGGCTTGAGAGAGCAGTAAATATGACGCGCTGAAGCCCCCGTTCAGATTGAGTACGGCGGTTATGACCGCGATTATGCCGCCCAGCATGATGATGCCCTGTATAAAGTCGTTAATCGCCGAAGCCATGTATCCTCCCAGAATTACGTACACGGCCGTGAGGACGGACATCGCAATTATACATACGGTATAGTCTATGTTGAAGGCCATTGAAAACAGCCTGCTCAGACCGTTGTACAGGGAAGCCGTATACGGTATCAGGAATATAAAGATGATAAAAGAAGCTCCGATACGCAGGGATCTGTTCAGATACCGTTTTTCAAAGAATTCGGGCATTGTCGCAGATGAGAGGTGCTGCGTGATCAGCCTTGTCCGCCTCCCGAGAATGATCCAGGCTAAAAAGGAACCGATCATCGCGTTTCCGATGCCTATCCAGGTGGCCGACATTCCGAACTTCCAGCCGAACTGGCCGGCATAGCCGACGAAGATGACTGCGGAAAAATACGTTGTCCCGTAAGCGAAAGCGGAGAGCCATGGCCCTACGCTGCGGCCGCCGATTACGAAGCTGTTTACGTTTTTCGCGTATTTGCGGCAGAGTACTCCGACCGTCACCATGATACCGAAAAAGATTATCAGCAACAGGATCTTGACTAACATTTTAACCTTTCTTCCTTTCTTGTGTTTTATAAGGAGGAAGAAGTAAAAAAATTCTCCGTCCTCCAGCCAGAGGACGGAGAATGAACTCCGCGGTACCACCTCAGTTTGCCGCCGCCTCACGGCTGACGGCCTCAACAGGCAACAATCATTGCCCACGCGATATAACGGTCGCCCCCGTCACATCCTACTGCACAGAATCTGTGGTTCAGCGAGCGGCTCTCGGGAGGTAATTCGAACGCATACTTGCCGCTGCCTTACACCGGCCGGCAGCTCTCTGCGGGTCTTTCAACGTTCTGTTTGTTCCCGGTCAACGCCTTTTACTTATTGAGTCCATTTTATACAAAGACGCGCGGTTGTCAAGAATAAAATGTGTTATCGTAAAAAAACCGGGAACGGCGCATAAAGCCGCAATTGTCAGAATACGCGCGCTCTTGAAGCTGAGTGCGGAGGATGGTATACTTGCCTGGACAGGGAATAATTGTGCCGCCCCTGTTTACAACCGAAGTCAAGAGAGGATTGGTGTCACAGTGCAAGCGAAAATTCACGTCACACCGGACGGTGTTCTTTCAAAGATCGACGACAGGCTTTTCAGTTCATTTGTAGAGCATATGGGCCGCGCGGTGTACACCGGCATATACGAGCCCGGCCATCCGACAGCGGACCCCGACGGCTTCAGAGAGGATGTCAGGGAGCTTGTAAGGCCCCTGGGACTCGCGTATATACGGTATCCGGGCGGTAATTTTGTGTCGGGTTACAACTGGCGCGACGGGATAGGCGATAAAGACAAGCGCCCGGTCAGGCGCGACCTGGCGTGGTTCGCTCTCGAGCCGAATCAGGTGGGTGTAAACGAGTTTGTCACCTGGTGCAGAAGCGTCGGTTCGGAGCCCATGATGGCCGTCAATCTCGGTACCGGAACCGCGAAGGATGCCGCGGAACTGCTTGAATACTGCAATGTGGAGGGGGGCACGGAGCTGTCGGACCTGCGGCGCTCACACGGATACGAGAAGCCTCACGGCATAAAGCTCTGGTGCCTCGGAAACGAGATGGACGGGCCCTGGCAGATCTGCGGAAAGACTGCCGAGGAATACGGGCGCTTAGCCCATGAGACAGCCAAGATGATGAAGTGGATGGACGAGACCGTCGAGCTTGTCGCCTGCGGGAGCTCGCACCGCCAGATGCCCACATTCGGCTCCTGGGAGCGCACTGTCCTGCGGCACTGCTATGAGGACGTCGAATATCTGTCGCTGCACTCATATTATAAAGACCTCGATAAAGACCCGTACTCGTTTTTGTCCTGCGGCGAGCAGATGGACGGTTTTATAAAAGAGGTCGCGCAGATCTGCCGTGAAGTCAAAGGCGAATTGGGCAGCAGCAAGGATATATACCTGTCCTTTGACGAGTGGAACGTCTGGTATCATTTCAGGATGGATAAGCAGGACCCCGAGAAATGGATCGTCGCGCGCCCGATCGAGGAAGAGGAGTACAACTTCCTGGACGCGCTGGCAGTCGGGTGCCTGATCAATACCCTCATCAATAACGCGGACACCGTAAAGATCGCCTGCCTTGCACAGTTGGTCAACGTTCTCGCGCCGATCATGACCGTGCCGGGCGGCCCCGCTTGGGTCGAGACTACCTACTGGCCTTTCCTGCACGCCTGCCGGTACGGCAGGGGGGACGCTCTGTCGGTTGAGATCGGGTCGCCGTCATATGAGTGCTCGTACGGGACCGTGCCTTATCTGAGCGCCGCGGCCGTGCTGTCAAAGAGCGGCGATCTGGTCACGCTCTTTCTGGTAAACAGGAACCTTGAAGAGGACCTGCGCCTGCAGCTGGACGGGCTGCGGGGCGATATCACGGAGTGGCATACGCTCGAGGGCTTCGGTCTTTATGATATAAATACGCCCGAGTCGCAGAAGATAGCTCCCTCGACGCGCGGCGCCTGCGATATTTCGGATATCACGCTCCCGAAAGCCTCCTGGAACGTGATCCGCGTTAAGCTTAAATAGTTTAGGGGACAGAGCCGCTCCCGGCGTGGCCGGGAACATCGGACAAGAACACAATACCCGCAATACAAGTATAGCGCCGGATGACACACGTCGTCCGGCGCTTATACCGTTGTTCGCATTCTTTTTCGGAGATCGTCCCCGCTCAGTCTTTAGAGCCTGTCACGCACGGCTTCAAGGAACGCGGCCGTGTCTACGCCTGTCACGCCGCTCCGGAGAGCCGCAAGGTCGCCCGTCATGACGTTGTCCGCGACAGCACCCATGCAGGCGTCTTCCAGCTTCCGGGCAAACAGGGACAGATCGGCGTTGCCGTCCAGCTCGCCGCGCTTATGCAGCGCGCCCGTCCAGGCGTATATGGTCGCAATCGGGTTTGTAGACGTTTTTTCGCCCTGCCGCCATTTATAATAGTGGCGCGTGACGGTGCCGTGGGCGGCCTCGTACTCAAAGCAGCCGTCGGGGGTTACAAGGACGCTGGTCATCATCGACATCGCGCCGAACGCGGCCGAGATCATGTCGCTCATGACGTCTCCGTCGTAGTTCTTCAGAGCCCATACAAAGCCGCCCTCCGAGCGCATAACGCGCGCCACGGCGTCGTCTATGAGCGTGTAGAAGTACGAGATCCCGGCCGAGCGGTACCGGGACTCGAACTCGTCCCGATATACGCGCTCGAATATCGCGCGGAACGTACCGTCATATACCTTCGCTATCGTGTCTTTGCAGGAAAACCACAGGTCCTCGCCGCGCTCCAGCGCATACCCGAAGCAGGTCCTGGCGAAGCGCTCTATCGATTCGTCGTTGTTATACTGGCCGAGCAGTATGCCGGGGCCCCTGAACTCGCAGACCGTTTTCCGCTCGTCCCCGCAGATCAGCTCCGCGGTGCAGGAGCCGCTCGCCCTGAACTCCGCCGCGCTGTAAATGTCGCCGTATGAGTGGCGCGCGACGGTGATCGGTTTTTTCCAGGGGCGCACTATGGGCTCGATGCCGGGAGCGGTAATCGGTGTGCGGAATATGGTCCCGTCAAGAGCGTCGCGTATCGTGCCGTTCGGGCTCTTGTACATCCTGCGAAGGCCGTATTCTTCGACCCGCTGGGCGTTCGGCGTGATCGTGGCGCACTTCACTCCGACGCGCAGCCGCTTTATTGCGGCGGCGGCGTCATGTGTCACGCGGTCGTCCGTCTCGTCGCGGTGGACAAGCCCGAGGTCGTAGTATTCCGTATTCAGTTCCACGAACGGCTCAAGCAGTATCTCCTTGATCATGGACCAGATGACTCGCGTCATCTCGTCGCCGTCCATCTCAACGATCGGGTTCATTTTTATTCTGGCCATACTGTCCTTCCTCTTTACACAGATCAGGTTCTTCTTTTGTACCAGTTCATCAGGCAGCCTTCAAGGAGTATCTCCCGCTCCTGCCCGGTGAGGTCTCCGAGGTGCAGAGCGATCTCATCGCCCCTTATAAAACCTTGAACGGTGCTTTTTCCTTCGATTATCGCCCTTCTTATCCCGGGGACAAATACGCGGTCGCCCGGCTCGTAAGGAAAAGGTACGCCGCTGTCGATAGTGAAGGGGAGTATGCCCCAGTTTATAAGGTTGGAGCGATATCGCTTTGTCGCGTATTTCCTTGCTATATTGGCGCCGCCGCCGAGAACTCGCTGGCATGAGGCGGCCTGCTCCCTGGCCGACCCGTCGCCCGGGCACTCGGCAAATATACAAGAGACGAGCCCTCTCTCGCGGATGGCGTTGGCCCTCGGAACATACATGGGCTCGCGGCGGGAGAGCGCGAACTGCGCGAGCTTTACGGGGTTTGAGCGGTAGCTTGAGGTCTCTCCGGAGGGTATCAGTTCGTCGGTCGTCGTCACCTCATCATGGAGGACGGCGGCAAGCTCCATCTCCAGATCGTCCGGCAGGGGAGGGAACTCGGGCCATGGCTGAATGTTCGGCCCGTACACGAGCGGTTCGTCGCGTTTCGGGTCACCGAAGCCCGAGTACACCCGGCTGTCATAAGCGCGCCTGTCATACCCCGTGCTCTGCGGCGGCATGTCGTACCCGACATCCAGCGCCGAAGTCAGAATACCGCCCCGGGCGGCGGACGCGGCTATCGAGCGGGCGTCAAGCAGCATAACGGAGACCCTCTGGCCGTCTGCGGGGCGGGAGCCCTCGCGGTTGGGGAAATTCCGCGTCGTATGCCGCGCGGAGAGGGCGCCGTTTGCCGGAACGTCGCCGGCGCCGAAGCATGGTCCGCAGAAACAGGGCTTGAAGACCGCGCCGGCCGCCGTGAGCGCTTCCGCAGCGCCGCTCCTGTATATCTCCTGCTGAACGGGGATGCTCGGCGGATAGACAGACAGTGAGAAAGCGCCGCTGCCGCAGCTCCCGCCGCTAAGGATCGCCGCGGCCTCGGCGAGATTTGAATACATGCCTCCGGCGCAGCCGGCGATGATCCCCTGGTCGATACGGATCTCACCGTTTACGAGCTTGTCCTCAAGGCCGTATTTGGGCAGGATGTCCGACGCGTTCTCGATAAGCTCGCGGACAGTGTAAACTTCCGACGGATGATAGGGCATTGCCGCCATGGGCTCGACTCTGGAAAGGTCTATCGTGACCATGCTGTCGTAGTACGCGCCCTCAAGCGGGGACAGAGCAGCGTACGACTCCGGCCTGTTGTGGTTTACATAATATTCATTTATTATTTCGTCTGTGGCCCAGATTGAGGATAAACAGGCGGTCTCGGTTGTCATAACGTCAATCCCTATACGGTAATCCGCGGACAGCCCCGCGAGTCCGGGGCCGGCGAATTCGAGGACCTTGTTCTTGACGAAACCGTTTTTATATACGGCTCCGCACAGTGCGAGAGCGACGTCGTGGGGGCCGACCCCGCGCCTTAAGCTGCCCGTGAGGTATACGAGAACGACCTCCGGCGCGGGCGCGTCCCAGGTGTCGCCCAGCAGCTGGCGCACGATCTCGGGTCCGCCCTCGCCGACGCCCATACAGCCGAGGGCCCCGTAGCGGGTGTGGCTGTCGCTGCCGAGTATCATGCCGCCGCAAAACGCCATCTCCTCGCGCGCGTACTGATGGATAACGGCTATATTGGCGGGAACGTATATGCCCCCGAACCTCTTTGCGGCGCTCAGGCCGAACATATGGTCGTCTTCGTTTATCGTGCCGCCGACGGCGCACAGGCTGTTATGGCAGTTTGTCAGAACGTACGGTACCGGGAAAGACTCGAGACCCGACGCGACCGCGGTCTGGATTATGCTCACATAGGTAATGTCGTGTGAGATGAGACTGTCAAATTTGACGGACAGCTGCGAGCCGTCTTTTGATGAACTGTGGCCGCGCATGATCCGGTACGCGATGGTCCCCTCTTTTGCTGTTTTCCGGTCGCCGCCCGTTTCACTCGGAGCGCCGTTCACCCAATATACTCCGCCTGAGTGCAGAGAAATCATTATCCATCACCTCTCTGGAAAGTATACGTACAGGCAGCCGGTTTTGCAAGAAAAACGTATATTAATGTGGGGCACCGGATGCCGAAAGTGCCTGTCCCGCATCCCGGGGGAATATGGTTCACCGGAAATCTGCGCGTATGCAAATTTCCGGTGATGCGTGAATCGTATTATCTCAGGCTAAGAAGCAGATTTTCAGCCCTCGGAGATCATGCGGCAAAGTATTGTGTATACGCAGCGGGACCAGGTCCCCCAGAACGGGCTCCCCTTGCCGCTGATCGGGTCGATAATGTGGCTGAAGCCCCTGTCAATCAGTCTGCCGCAGTAGCGCCGGACCAGATCGCGGGCGAGATCTTTTTTGCCCGCGTCCCATATTCCCGTAATGATGAACAGCTCGGCGGGGGGATCGATGGCTCCGCGCCCCATCTGCACGCCCTGAACCTCGAACAGATCGCTGTCCATACGCTCGGTGGCAAGGCCGTACTCGCTGAGCAGGCCCCCTTCAACGCTGAGGTCCGCGGCCATCTTTTCGATGATCTCCCCGGGCAGGCGGTTGCCGAGCACAAACGGGATGTAGTGGGTGATCGACCCCGTGAATACCGGTTCGTGGGTGTACTCCCGGAGGGCTACGAAGTGCTCGCCGTCCCAGAGCCTTTCGATCATGAGCTTCAGCAGGTCGTCAGCTTTTTTGTACCACGCGTTCACTTCTTCTTCGGGTTTGCCGAGGACCTTCGCCAGATCGCCCTGGGCTTCGAAATTCAGGACAGTGAAGGCGCTGACGTCCGGCGACTCCATATTGATCTGATCGAACCAGACTGTGGCCTCGTCCAGGCCGTTTTCGGTGCCGCCCTCAAAGCAGGGCAGCCCGTCGCCGTCGTCGTCGCGGCATTTCATAAACCATTCGGCCCAGCGGCCGGCCCCCTCGTAGAGCCGTTCGATCTTATCGCGGGGCCATACCTTGGATATATCGCGGTGGCTCATGATGTTCTTGAGCGCCCAGCCGTATACCGGGGGCTTGATGCCGGTGGTGGCGAGCTGGAATTCGTCATACGAGTCGGCGAGCTGGCCCTTCTCGGGATCCTGGCGGTTGAGATATGCCAGAAGGAGTTCAAGAGACAGGTCGGTGTGCTCCTGCAGCGCGACAGCGTTCTGGACGTGCTGCCACTGGGAGCCGATCACACTTGGGAACATCATTATCATCCAGTTAGGGGTCAGCTGGCTCGGAGCGACGAGGTGGGACCAGAGGATATAGGCTGTCTCTTCTCTCTTGCTTTCATACGGCTCGACAAAATGGGGCATCTTTTCAAGAAATTCTTCCCAGTCGGCCTGCATGGAGGCTTTCGCTTCGGCATAAGAGGGCCACTCGTCGCGGACCCACGCCCCATAGGGGAACTCTTCGACCACCAGCGTGAATTTGCCTTCACAGTTGGGGTAAGTGCGGCCGCGCAGCTCGGGGCTTTTGAATTTATAGAAATCCCAGGTGTTGTCGAACGTGAACGAAGAACCGTCAAGTCCCTTGAACAGCAGCGGGTTTGCCTGGCGGACGGGGGATTCCCACGCGCCGTCGCGGCGCGGCTTGACGAACTCGTAAGGCTCGCCGTCGCGTTCGAATAGAAGACCCATCCCCTTGTCGCCCTCAGCTATGAGCTTCGTATAATCGGCCCAGGTGAAGCGGACGTCCCCGTGGCGCGTGTGGAGCGTAAATTCTGCGGCTGCGGTCTCAATTGCGAAAGGGACCCTTCGGCCTTCAAAAGTCGGATATATCCTGTACAGACGGCTGTACCCCTTGTTTCCGGTGTGGTTTCTGCCCCCCCTGTTAGTCATCAGATAGAGCGCGCCTCTGCCGTAATCGGGAGAGTCCGCCTGCAGAGCCATCCATGCGCCCCGGCGGGAGAACATATGCTGCTCGACCGGGTAAAACTGTTTTACGTCCCGGAAGAAGGGATCTCTTGAATTGCTCATTTGCTGCGCCTCCTGTTGGTAAAATTTAATGCCGGAATATTGATTATTTCCATTATAAAGACAGGCTGAAAAGAAGTCAATTGCAGCGCGCGGTCCAGGATCCCGCACACCGATATGTCGGGCTCACAGCCTCAATAAAAGCTTTGAGCCCGTACTGCATATATGCCGTTATTTGCTCAGCCTTCGGAGACCATGCGGCAGAGGATCGTGAACACGCATCTCGACCAGGTACCCCAGAAGGGGCTGCCGTCGCCCGATATCGGGTCGATTATGTGGCTGAATCCCCGGTCCATCAGCCTTCCGCAATATCGTGAAACGAGATCTCTGGCGAGGTCCTTCTTTCCGGCCTCCCACATTCCGGTGATAATGAACACCTCGGCGGGCGGGTCGATGGCGCCGCAGCCCATCTGCAGATCCTGTACCTCGAAAAAGTCGCTGTCCATGCGCTCCGTGGCAAGGCCGTATTTACTGACCAGCCCGCCCTCGACGGACAGGTCCGCAGCCATCTTGTCGATTATTTCGGGGGGCAGGCGATTCCCGAGAATAAACGGGATATAATGGGTCAGCGTCCCCGTGAATACGGGCTCATGCGTGTACTCGCGCAGGGCGACAAAATGCTCCCCGTCCCACATCTTTTCGATCATGAGCTCCAGCAGATCCTTTGATTTTTTGTACCAGGCCTCGACCTCCTCCTTCGGTTTCCCCAGGATCTTCGCAAGATCGCCCTGGGCCTCAAAAGACAGCACCAGGTAGGAGCTCAGGTCGGGCGAGACCATGTTGATCTGGTCTGCCCAGATGGTGGACTCGTCCAGCCCGTTTTCCTCCCCGCCGGAAAACAGGGGGAGGCCGTCGCCGTCGTCGTCGCGGCATTCCATGAACCAGTTTGCCCACCGACCGGCGCCTTCATAGAGGAACTCGATCTTGTCCCGCGGCCAGACCTTGGTGATATCGCGGCGGCTCATTATATCCTTGAGCGCCCAGCCGAATATGGGGGGCTTGATGGAATGGGTTGAGAGGATGTCGTCGTCATATGATTCGGGCAGCTGGCCTTTCTCGGGATCCTGGGCGTACAGGTAGGCGAGGAGGAGATCGAGGGACAGATCGGTATGATCCTGCAGAGCCACGGCGTTTTTAACGTGCTGCCACTGGGAGCCTATTACGCCGGGGAACATCATTATCATCCAGGTCGGAGTCCTTACCGTGGGAGCTACAAGGTGGGACCAGAGGATATACGCCGTCTCCTCGCGCTTTTGCTCATAAGGCTCTGTAAAGTGGGGGAACTTCGCGAGGAACTCATCCCAGTCCGCCTGCATGGAGGCCTTTGCTTCCTCATAGGACGGATATTTGTCCCGGACCCACACGCAGTACGGGAAATCCTCGATGACGAGTGTGAAAATGCCGTCGGAGTTCGGGTGAGTGCGGCCCCGGATCTCGGGACACATGAATTTATGGAAATTGTACGTATCGTCAAACGTGATGGCAGAGCCCTCGAGCCCTTTGAAAAGCAGGGGGTTGCCGCGGATCGGCGACTCCCAGGCGCCGTCTTTGCGGGGTTTAAGGACTTCGAACGGCTCGGCGTTGCGCTCCACGAAGAGCCCCATGTTTTTGTCACCCTGCGCGATAAGCTTTGTCGTGTCAGCCCAGGTGAAGCGGACGTCACCGTGGCGCGTGTGCAGCGTATACTCCGCCGCCGCGGTCTCGATGGCAAAAGGTACGCAGCGGCCTTCGAAAGTCGGATAGAGCCTGTACAGGCGGCTGTATTCCTTGTTTCCGCTGTGACATCTCGAGCCGTGATTTGTCATCAGATAGAGGGCGCCCCGGCCGTACTTCGCTGAGGTCGCCTGCAGAGCGAGCCAGGCTCCCCGGCGGGAGAACATGTGCTGTTCCACGGTGAATAACTGCTTTACGTTCTCAAAAAAAGGGTCTGACGCGTTGTTCATAATATTCTGTGCCTCCGTCATATAGAAATAATTCTGCGGGATTCGCGATATTTTCCACTATATCCCGGCGTGAAACCGATGTCAATGCCGTGATCCTGCCGCCGGGACAGACAGGCCGGTACGGAGAGGGCAAAATGAACGCCGATAGGGGGATCATGATCAACCGTGCCTTGAAATTACGCGGCTCGGCGAGTATTATATCGGTATAACCGTAAAGTAAATCATAAAGGGGTAAAATATGGCCGGAGACAAAAACTTCTATTCGGCGGCGGACGCTCTGAACGATGCGCTCACCAAAGCCGGGGTCACCCACGTATTCGTGAACCTGGGTACCGATTACCCCCCCATCATCGAAAGCTGGGCAAAACACAGGGCGGAGGGCATGGAAATGCCGAGCGTGATCATCGCCCCGCATGAGTACGTTGCGGTCAGCGCCGCGCAGGGCTTTGCGCAGATCACCGGAAAGGCGCAGGCCGTTTTCGTTCACGTGGACGTCGGAACGCAGAATATGGGCGGCGCGCTGCACAACGCATACCGCTGCAGGGTGCCCGTCTTCATACTCGCCGGCATATCCCCGTATACGATGGAGGGTGAACTGAAAGGCAGCCGGGACATGTATATCCAGTTTATACAGAATGTGCCCGACCAGGCGGGGATCGTCAGAAATTATGCCAAGCTCTGCAGCGAACTCAGGACAGGCCGCAACACGCAGCAGATGGTGTACCGCTCGCTGCAGATAGCGTGCAGCGATCCGAAAGGGCCGGTATACATGACGGCGGCCCGCGAGGTCCTCGAAGAGGAGGCGTGGCAGGCTGCCGAGGGGCCGGAAAACTGGCTGCCGGTCGTCCCCCAGGGGTTGTCCGACGCCTCAGTCGAAGCCGTCGTTTCGGCTCTTATGCATTCGGAGCGCCCTGTCGTCGTGACGTCCTATCTGGGAAGGAACAAAGAAGCCGTGGCCGAGCTCGTGAAGCTGTGCCGTCTACTCGCCGTCCCCGTCGTCGAATCCACCCCCTCATATATGAATTACCCCGCCGACGACGAGCTGTATCTGGGCGACGAGGTCGGGATCGTAACAAAAGCCGATATGATCCTTGCGATCGATTGCGATCTCCCGTGGCCAAACACGATGGCGCCGGAGCCGTCCTGCCGGGTCTTCTATATCGATATCGATCCCGTAAAGGACAGCATACCTCTCTGGCACGTCCGCTCGGAACGCTCAATGCGGGCAGACTCTTTTGAAGCTCTCAGGCAGATAAATTCGAAGCTCGAGACAATGGGCATCGCGGAGGGTGCGGCGGCGTCTAGGCGGGAATGGGCCGCCCGGCTGCACGCTCTGCGGGCAGAGAGAGCGGCAATCATGTCTTCTCCCGGAGAGGAGCTTACACCGGATTTCGTGGCGGCTTGTGTGCGGGAGATAATAGACGACGACACGGTCCTGCTCAACGAAGTTATCAGCGACGGCGCCGCGGTCACCCGCCAGATACCAAGAACGAAGCCGGGCACGTATTTCTTCAGCGGCGGCAGTTCCCTGGGCTGGTTCGGGGGAGCCGCGGTGGGAATGAAACTCGCCTGCCCCGAAAAAAACGTCGTCGCGCTCACGAGCGACGGCACGTACGTTTTCTCCTGCCCGACAGCCGTGTACTGGATGGCAAGGAAATATAACGCGCCTTTCATGACGGTGATCTTCAACAACTCTGGCTGGTGCGCGCCGAAGACCGTGACGAAGAAGCAGCATCCGGAGGGGTATGCGGCCCGGACGGACTGTTTCTGGACGAGTTTCGATCCGTCGTCAAGGCTCGATATTGTGGCCGAAGCGGCGGGGGGCGCGTTTGCGTGCACGGTTGAAAGACCTTCCGAGCTGCTCGATGCCCTCCGGGAGGGAAAAGAAGCCGTGGAGTCGGGGCGCTGTGCGGTGATCAACGCGGTGCTGCCGAAAGTATAGCTCTGGATATTTATACATGAAACGGAGGAAACGCGTTTGAAGATCGGGATACTGGGCGCGGGAGCCATGGGGTGCCTGGTGGGCGCGCACCTGAAAATCGGCGGCGCTGCCGTCCACCTTATCGATGTCAATAAAGAGCATATGGCCGCGATAGAGGAAAACGGCCTTCATATGGAGATAGAAGCGGGGCCGGACCACGGCGCATACAGCCGAGCGGTACGCTTCGACAGCGCAACCTGTGATTCGCGCAGCATCGGGGTCTGCGACGCCGTGATCATACTCGTAAAGTGTTACTCGACGCACGACGCTATAGTATCGAACCTCTCTCTTTTCGGGGAGAAGACCGCCGTGGTGACGCTCCAGAACGGTGTGGGCACACAGGAACTGCTCAAAGAGCATTTCAGCGACGACAATATCGGCTTCGGCCTCATGAAAGCCTCCGCTCTGCAGTACGCGCCCGGCAGGATATACGGCAGGCCGCGCTTCCCTGACAGCCCGAAGGGCATATACTACCGTCCGCTGAAGATGGACACCCCGTATCTGGAAAGTTTTCTTGCTCTGGAGAAATATCTCAACGCGGGTGGGATGCCCACGCAGTGCGCGGAGAACACGGAGGAGACAGTGTGGGGAAAGCTTTATAACAACTGCCTGTTTAACGGCATCGGCGCGCTGCTCCGCCTCCCGAACGAGGTGAGCTCAACTCATCCTGACGGCCTTGCGCTGATGGAGAACATTGGGCGGGAGGTCTGCCTGGTCGGCTCCGCTAAAGGGTTTGATATGGAGCCCGAAGCTTTTTGGAAGGCTCACGGCGGGCCTGTCGCGCGTACGCCCGGGGGAAAGCTGCACTTCGTGTCCGCGGTCCTCGACTCTTACAGGAGAAATATGACCGAGATCGATTATATTAACGGCGCCGTTGTGCGCGAAGGAAAGAAATACGGGATCGACTGCCCCTATAACGAGACCGTGTGGCGGCTTGTTCGGCTGATGCAGGATACATATCGCGGGCAATACGACCCCGCGGCTGACTGCTGAACCCCGGACAAAATCTGTAACGGCGGATATGCCGTAATAAATACTGAAAGGAAGGTATGAATATGAAAGTACTCGCAGTCAACGGAAGCCCCCGCAAAAACTGGAACACCGCCATGCTGCTGGACTCGGCTCTGGACGGCGCGAAGAGCGCCGGTGCCGCGGGCAGAAGAGTAGACCTGTACGAGCTTGATTACAAGGGCTGCACCAGCTGCTTCGGATGCAAGCTCCTGGGAGGTCCGTCGTTCGGGCGATGCGCCATGAGAGACGACCTGACGGAAATTCTCGAGGAGGCAATCGATTCGGATATCCTGCTTCTCGGTTCACCGATCTATTTTAACGACGTGACGGGGGAGATGCGCTCTTTCCTCGAGCGCCTCTATTTCCCCGACATCACCTACAACAAATCCCGGGAGCAGCTTTACCCGAAGAAAAGGCAGGTGGGGTGGTTTTTCACCACGAACGCGCCGGCCGGCACTTACGCCAAGTTATACCCTGAGGTCTGCGCGACAAGCGAGAGGCTGCTGGGGCATACGGAGTACGTGGACGCGTCGGAGACGCTGCAGTTCACAGACTACTCCCTGTACGCCGCCGACATGTTCGACGTCCCCGCCCGCAAAGAGCGCCGGGAGAAAGTGTTTCCCGAAGACAGGAAAAAGGCGTTCGAGCTGGGGAAAAAACTTGCCGAGCTGAGCAGGAATACGGGGGCGGCCGCAAAATAGGCACCGGCGGACGGGAGTGTTCATGAAAACGACGGAAGATTTCTGCAGAGTAAAACTTATGGCCGGGCCGACCCCGATGTACAAGCTGGAAAACGTGAGCAGGGTCCTGGGCAAAAATATCTGGATCAAGCGGGATGATATGACCGGTGTCGCGCTGGGCGGAAACAAAGTGCGAAAACTGGAATTTCTCCTTGCTGACGCCGTCAGGAAAGGCGCGAAAACGGTGCTCACCACCGGCGGCGCGCAGTCAAACCACGCTATGCTGACCGCAGCCTGCTGCATGCGTCTGGGGCTGAAGCCTGTCCTGCTGCTGAAGAAAAGAGGTGTTTCAGACCGGCGCGGCAACCTTCTCCTCAGCCGGCTCATGGGCACCGACGTCAGATTTGTCGATACAGACTCCTTTGAGGAGATAAACGCCATGATGGACGAGATCGGCAGAAAGACAGGCGAGCCGTACTACACGATACCTGTCGGCGGTTCGGTCCCGCTCGGTGCCCTCGGATACGTAGACTGCGTGCATGAAATGTCCGTTCAGGCCGCTGAGCGCGGCGTACACATTGACAGGATCGTCTGCGCCACCGGCTCGGGCGGCACACACGCGGGGCTGGCTCTTGGCGCAATGCTGTACATGCCCGGCACGAAAGTAACGGGAATGGCTGTCGATACGCAGGAATTTGACAGGATCGTACCCGGGATAATGAGGGGAACGGCGGAACTTCTCGGGCTTGAGGCAAAGACAGACTGCGAGGTCGGCCTTCGTCCCGCGTACGGCCCGGGCTATGCGCTACCTTCAGATGAGGGGAGCGAAGCGATACGCCTCATGGCGCGTTGTGAAGGAATATTTCTTGATCCCGTATATACGGGCAAGGCATTTGCGGGTCTGATCGAAATGGTGAGAAGCGGCAGCCTTGAACAAGAGGAGAACATCTTATTCCTCTTTACCGGAGGCGCCGGCGGGCTTTTTGCCATCGACTTCGATTAAGCGCAATAAACATAACGAACCGCGGGGCACAAAATGACCCCGCGGTTCGTTATCGTTTCCGAGAACGCCTGTTCTTTGAAACGGACCGGGTAAAGACCTCGCCGCTGCGGCGGAAAACAGCCTTCACCTTGGAGGGGAGGCGGGCGGCAAATCTCAAAAACCGGTCACTCACACGCGCACGATCTTTGAAATATTGCCGCGTTGCGGAAGGACGAAAGTTATAATATTATCCTGTTTTCTGTCAGTTACGGACAGGCCCTCAGGTCTTCAAATGTTAAAGGTATCACGCTCTCCAGAGCGAGAGGGGACAGCTCCACCTGATGCCCTATCCTGCCCGCGCTCAGGAAGATCGTCTCAAACTCGAGCGCTGACTCGTCAACGGCCGTCTTGAAGAGCTTCTTCATCCCGATCGGCGAGCAGCCCCCGTGGACGTATCCCGTGAGAGGGAGGAGCTCCTTGGACTTCACCATTTCCACATATTTTTCGCCGCAGGATCTCGCGGCTTTTTTCAGGTCGAGTTCACCGGAAACAGGTACGACAAATACGTAGTGGGCGCCTGTCCGCCCGACGCAGACGAGCGTTTTAAAAACTCTGTCAGGAGATTGTGAGAGGGCGGACGCCGCTTCGGCACCGCTGACAGCGCCTGTCGGGATATAGTTGTGCACCTGAAACGGTATGCCCTTTTGTTCAAGGCACCGTATCACGTTCGTCTTTTCGGCCATAATGACCTCCCGGAAGGAGATATTGAAAAATATAGCGCATCGGCTGAAAAAACTCAACCGGAAACCTGACGTATGCCGCCGGCAGTGCGTTGCGCGGGAGCGGAAAAACAGAGCATGAAATATGGAGGAACAGGCTTGCTAAACGGCATACGAACATGTAGTATAGAAAAATCCACGCAGCGACACGGATAAGCGCCGTTTGCCGCTTGTGATGCCTCTGTTGAAGCGGCGGCGTTTGATCGGGATCATGCGATCGTTGTGCCGGTTGAGCAGCGTTTTTATGTATCGGCATGTTGATCCGAATGGGAGTTGTCATATACTCCAAGTCGGGACAGCCTGGGTTTCGCTCATTTGTACCGTCAGCCGAAAATCACGACGATATGCATATTACACAAAAAAGCCATTGATATTTTGTTCCGTCAGTGGTTTAATGTGTACAGATGCAATGGTGACTGACGGAGCGTTTTTTGCGCGGTGGGACCAGTGCACATCAAAATGCCGAACGCCCGGGCAGCTCTGCATGTGACAGGACTGCCCGGATTTATTATTCGGGGATTATTGCGTTATATGGGGGATAAAATGAAAAAAGTTGCGGTCATTATGGGCAGCGACAGCGACCTTCCGACAGTTGAAAAGGCGATCGAAACGCTCGATGAGCTGCAGATCCCCAGAGAGGTCCATGTCTATTCCGCGCACAGGACCTATGAGCAGGTCAGCGAGTTCACACGCGGCGCGCGGGATAACGGTTTCGGAGTGATCATAGCCGCAGCCGGAAAAGCGGCCCACCTGGCAGGCGCTGTCGCCGCGCAGACGACTCTTCCGGTCATCGGCATACCTGTAAGCTCAAAAACGCTTGACGGCATCGACGCCCTGTTATCAACGGTCCAGATGCCGTCCGGGATACCCGTAGCGACCGTCGCTATCGACGGCGCGGCGAATGCAGCGCTGCTCGCTGCGGAGATACTTGCGGTGGAAGACGCCGACCTCGCTCAAAAGCTCGAGAGCGCGCGGTCGGAAGCTGCGAAAAAAGTGCTAGAAAAGAACGAGTCGGTACAGCTGAGATTCAACACCCGCTCATCCGCACAGTGATTTCAGACAGTAAGAATGGAGTGACGGTTTTGTTCCCTGATAAGCTTCAAGAAGAGTGCGGCCTGTTCGGTGTGTTCAGCCCCGATCAGACAGACATCGCATCGCTCGTATATTACGGGCTTTTTGCCCTGCAGCACCGCGGACAGGAGAGCTGCGGCATAGTCGTATGTGACGACGGCCTTTTTACACACTACCGTGACGTCGGGCTTGTCGGCAACGTCTTCACGCACGACGTCATGAGATTGTTTCCGGATGGGAACATGGGCGTCGGGCATGTGCGGTACGGCACAACGGGCTCGAACGACCGCAGCAACAGCCAGCCCCTCGTCGTGAACCACGTCAAAGGCCGCATCGCCATCGCCCACAACGGCAACCTTGTCAACTCATACGAGCTGCGGCGTGAACTGGAGCTGCAGGGCTCCATTTTCCACACGACCAGCGACACGGAAGTTATCTCATATATGATCATCAAAGAGCGCCTCAACGCCCCGTCGACGGAAGAGGCCATCAACAGGGCGATCCGTAAGATAAAGGGCGCCTACTCCCTCGTGGTCATGTCCCCGTCAAAGCTGATCGCTGTGCGCGATGAGAACGGTTTCCGGCCGCTGTGTATCGGCGTTCGGGCAGACGGGACCTACGTTGTCGCATCCGAGAGCTGCGCGCTCGAGTCCATCGAAGCAGAATTCCTGCGGGACGTGGAGCCCGGCGAGATAGTGATATTCGACAAAGACGGCATGCGCTCGATAAGAGACCATTGCGGAAAAGCAAAAAAAACTACCTGCATTTTTGAATACATATATTTCGCCCGCCCCGACTCCGTGATCGACGGCATAAGCGTCCACGAGGCCAGGCTGAGAGCGGGCGCCTGCCTTGCACGCAGGTTTCCTGCGGACGCCGACGTCGTTATCGGCGTGCCGGATTCCGGCATTGACGCGGCTATCGGCTACGCGAGGGAGTCCGGGCTGCCATACGGTGTGGGCTTCATTAAGAACCGGTATATAGGAAGAACGTTCATTGAGCCGGGGCAGTCCTCGCGGCGAAACCTCGTCAGGATAAAGCTCAATCCCATTGCTTCTGTCGTCAGAGGGAAGCGGGTGGTGATGATAGACGACTCCATCGTCCGCGGCACGACGGTAGCGCGAATAGTCAAGCTTCTCAGGGACGCTGGGGCCACACAGGTGCATATGCGCGTCTCCTCGCCTCCGTTCCTGAACCCGTGTTATTACGGCACCGACATCGACTCGCGTGAGCATCTGATAGCAGGGAAAAACACTATCGAAGAGATCGCCAGGATCGTAGACGTGGATTCCCTTGGGTATCTTGCGCTTGAGGATCTTCCGAAGCTGCTGGGGTATGAGCGCCCCGAGGGTTATTGCAGCGCCTGTTTTGACGCCGTCTACCCCACGAGCATTCCGAGCGAGACCGATAAAGGCCGCTTTGAGCGCAAGATCAGCGAGATGAGGGGAAAAAAATGAAAAGCCACAGCGAAAGCTACGCCGCGGCGGGCGTCGATATCACTGCCGGATACAGAGCTGTCGAGCTGATGAAGCAGCATATCGCGCGCACCGTTATACCCGGGGTGCTGGGGGGTATCGGCGGTTTCGGCGGACTTTTCGAGCTTGACGTCACCGGTATAAAGAGGCCCGTTCTGGTCTCGGGGACGGACGGCGTCGGCACCAAGCTGAAGATTGCCCATATTATGGATAAACATGACACGATCGGCATCGACTGTGTGGCCATGTGCGTCAACGATATCATCGCCTGCGGGGCGAAGCCGCTGTTTTTCCTTGATTATATCGCCTGCGGTAAGAATGTCCCGGAGAGGATTGCCTCGATCGTCTCCGGCGTCGCAGAGGGCTGCGTACAGTCCGGGGCGGCGCTGATAGGCGGGGAGACTGCCGAGATGCCGGGATTCTATGCCCCCGACGAATACGATATCGCCGGGTTTGCGGTCGGTATCGTGGACAAAGAGAAGATACTTGACAAAGAAAACGTGCGCAGCGGCGACGCCGTTATAGCGCTGCCTTCCAGCGGGGTGCACTCAAACGGTTTTTCGCTGGTCCGAAAGGTGTTCGATCCCGATAGAGCGGGGTACGGCACGCCCTGCGCCGAGCTCGGCGGCGCCTCGATAGGGGAGACGCTGTTGACTCCGACGAAGATATATGTAAGACCCGTGCTGAAAGTTCTGGAGCGGGTATGTGTAAAGTCGGTTTCGCATATCACGGGCGGCGGTTTCTATGAGAATATCCCGCGCAGCCTGCCTGAAGGCCTCTCCGCGAAGATCGAAAAAAAAGCGATCGCCTCCCCGCGGATCTTTGACCTGATCGCGAAAACGGGTAACATATCGGAGCGCGACATGTTCAATACTTTCAATATGGGGGTCGGCATGACGCTCGTGGTCGACGCGGCGCAGGCGGACTCCGCGCTCGGGATCCTGCGATCTGCCGGAGAGGAAGCCTATATTCTTGGCGAAGTGGTCGAGTCTGATCAGGGGGTTATTCTCTGTTGAACGGTACCGGAGGTGATTTTACGGTAAAGGCAAGAATTGCTGTATTTGTTTCCGGGGGAGGGACAAACCTGCAGGCGCTGTTTGACGCATGCGCAAACCGCCGGATCGTTTCGGGCGAGATCAAACTCGTGATCTCGAGCCGCGACGGCGCGTACGCGCTTGAGAGGGCGCGAGCACGCGGCATCCCCGCGGTCGTGTGCAGTCTTGACGAATGCGGTTCCCGCGCAGCGCTGGAAGATAAGATCAGCGCACACCTTGAGGAACACAGGATAGAGCTGATCGTACTGGCGGGGTATATGAGCATTTTGAGCCCGGATTTTGTCTCCCGCTGGCCTGAGCGGATAATCAACGTGCACCCGTCGCTGATCCCGGCTTTTTGCGGCGCGGGGTACTACGGCCTGCGGGTCCACAAAGAAGCCCTTGAGAGGGGCGTGAAGATAACCGGCGCTACGGTCCACTTTGTAAACGAGATCCCGGACGGGGGGAAGATCATCGCCCAGAAGGCTGTCTGCGTATACGAGGGCGATACTCCCGAGTCGCTGCAAAGAAGAGTGATGGAGCAGGCGGAATGGGTGCTCCTGCCCCGGGCCGTCGAGGAGATCTCAAAAACCGTTATCGAAAAGAGGTGGCGGCATTGTGACGATTGACATCTGCGACGTGCTGAAAGGCAGCACTTACCCCGGCAGGGGCATCATCTTCGGGCGCAGCGCAGACAACAGACACGCCGTAATAGCTTATTTCATCATGGGCAGGAGCGTAAACAGCCGAAACCGTGTCTTTGTCGCAACGGAAGACGGGATACGCACTCAGGCGTACGACGCTGCACTGATGATCGACCCCAGTCTCATAATATACCGCCCTGTGCGCACGTGGGGAGGAAAAACCATAGTTACAAACGGTGACCAGACGGACACGGTGCTCGAGTATCTGGCCCGGGGCAGGACTTTTGCCGACGCGCTGCGCACTAGGACATTCGAGCCGGACGCTCCCAACTATACGCCGAGGATCTCCGGCATAATGGAGCCGGACGGCAGCTATAGTCTCTCGATATTGAAAGCGAAAGACGGCGACCCGTCCCGCTGCTGCCGTTTTTTCTTTGAGTACGAGAATCCTGCAGCCGGTTTCGGCGACTATATACACACGTACAGCGACGACGGCAGCCCCCTGCCGTCGTTTAAGGGCGAACCCGAGAGCGTCGCGATAGGAGAGGCGAACGCCCAAGCGTTTGCGGACGACGTCTGGAACAGCCTGAACCCGGAAAACCGGGTGGCCCTTTTTGTACGGTATTCGGATCTCGGGACAGGAAGCGCCGAAACTGTGATCATTAACGCACATGAGCGGGAGTGAGAGGATCATGAGAGAGCTTGAGCTGAAATACGGGACGAATCCGAATCAGAAGCCCGCGCGCATATACATGAAAAACGGCCGCGAACTGCCGGTCAGGGTGCTCTGCGGACGGCCCGGATATATCAATTTTATGGACGCGCTCAACGGCTGGCAGCTTGTGAAGGAACTGCGCGAGGCGACGGGCATGCCCTCGGCCGCGTCGTTCAAACACGTCTCCCCGGCCGGAGCCGCGATCGGATATTCCCTTACCGAAACGGAAAAAAAGCTCTACTTCGTCCCGGAGAACATCGGGCTTACCCCCCTTGCCTGCGCGTATATTAGAGCCCGCGGTGCGGACCGCCTCTGCTCGTACGGCGACTGGGCGGCACTCTCCGATGTCTGCGACGCGCCGACGGCGCTGTACCTCAAGGAAGAGGTATCGGACGGTGTTATCGCCCCCGGATACACGGATGAGGCGCTGGAGATACTGAAGACAAAGAAGAAGGGGAATTACAATATCGTAGCGGTGGATCCGGATTATACCGCACCGGAGCGGGAGAGCCGCGATATTTTCGGCGTGACGTTCGAGCAGGGGAGGAACAACCTGAAGATCGGCGGGGAACTGCTGAGAAACATTGTCACGGTCGAAAAAAAGCTCCCCGCGGCCGCCATAACGGATCTTGTCGTAGCGATGCTCACTTTGAAATACACCCAGTCTAATTCGGTCTGTTTTGTAAAGAACGGGCAGACTATCGGCGTGGGGGCCGGTCAACAGAGCCGCATACACTGCACCCGGCTCGCGGCGTCCAAGGCGGACGCCTGGCTCCTCAGGCAGCACCCGGCTGTGCTCGGCCTGCCGTTTGTCGACGGGCTGCGCCGGCCGGACAGGGATAACGCGATAGACGTTTATATATCGGACGATCATGAGGACGTGCTGGCCGAGGGAGAGTGGCAGAAGATCTTCAGCTCAAAGCCGGCTGTTTTTGCGCGCGAGGAGAAAAGAGCCTGGCTCGCCCGGCAGAGCGGCGTAGCCTGTGCTTCGGACGCCTTCTTTCCGTTCGGCGACAACGTCGAGCGCGCAAGAAAGAGCGGCGTCAAATATATCGCGCAGCCCGGCGGATCTATCAGGGACGATAACGTCATTGAAGCGTGCAACAAATACGGGATAGTTATGGCCTTCACGGGGGCCAGACTGTTTCACCACTGAGTCGGGGGTCAGGCAAGTGAGGATAATGGTTGTCGGCGCGGGCGGTCGGGAACACGCGATCATCCGCAAGATCGCTCAGAATAAAAAGGTCGGTAAGATATTCGCCCTCCCCGGAAACGGCGGGATTGCTGCGGACGCCGAATGTGTTCCGATAGACGCTGCGGATATCGGCGGCATCACCGCATTCGCCGTAAAAGAGCGGGTCGATTTCGCTGTCGTAGCTCCGGACGATCCGCTTGTGGCGGGCGCCGTGGACGAGCTGAGTGCCGCCGGTATCCCCTGTTTCGGGCCGGATAAAAAAGCGGCGATAATAGAAGGCAGCAAAATATTCGCGAAGGACCTGATGAAAAAATACGGTATCCCTACCGCGGGATACGCGACTTTTGACAGTGTCGACGCGGCGGACGCTTATATCGATAATGCCGACGCCCCTATCGTAGTGAAAGCCGACGGCCTAGCCCTCGGAAAAGGCGTCATCATCGCGCAGACCCGGGAAGAAGCGAAGAAGGCCGTTCACGACATGATGGAGGGCGGGCTGTTCGGCGGGAGCGGAAAAAGAGTGGTGATCGAGGAATATCTCGAGGGCCCGGAGGTGTCCGTACTCGCTTTCACCGACGGAAAAACCATAAAGCCCATGGTCTCGTCGATGGACCACAAGCGTGCGCTCGACGGCGATCGGGGACTCAACACGGGGGGCATGGGTACGATCGCTCCGAACCCGTACTATACGGAGGAGATCGCCGCCCGGTGCACGGAGGAGATCTTCGTTCCGACGGTCCGGGCGATGAATGCCGAGGGGAGGACTTTTCGCGGGTGCCTCTATTTCGGGCTGATGTTGACGGACCGGGGGCCGAAGGTGATAGAATATAACTGCCGCTTCGGAGACCCCGAAGCTCAGGTGGTGCTGCCGCTGCTTGAGAGCGATCTGCTTGAAATTATGATCGCCGTACATAACGGAACTCTTGAGCAAACGGAGGTAAAGTTTTCCGGCGGCCATGCCTGCTGCGTGATAGCGGCGTCCAAAGGGTATCCGGAGAAGTACGAGAAGGGTTTTGAAATTACTCTGCCCGATTACAGAGCGCCCGGCACGGAGATATATTTTGCGGGCGCGAAACTCTCGGACGGTAAGCTGGTAACGTCGGGGGGCAGGGTCCTGGGGGCAGTATCGACCGGCGGGACACTGGAAGCGGCTGTTTCCGGCGCTTACGGGCTTATCAAGACTATCTCCTTTGAAAATATGTTTTACCGGAATGATATCGGCGGGCGGGCTCTTAAGGCTGTGAAGACGAGGTAACTGCGGCCGCGCGGAGTGACCGGGAAGCTATTTCAGACCGCGGCGCAGCGGCAATACATTGTGAAAGCAGGGTTCGGCGTGGCAAGAAATATGACAAGCGGCCCCGAGTGGAAACACATACTGCTGTTCGGTCTGCCGATAATGGCGGGCATGTTCCTTCAGCAAATGTATAATACTGTCGACGGTATCGTCGTCGGCAACTTCATAGATTCCGACGCGCTAGCTGCGGTGGGGAGCTCTACGCCGCTGACGATAGCGTTTCTCGCAATGGCCACCGGCATGTCAAACGGCTCCGGCGTTGTGATAGCTCAGCTTTTCGGAGCGGGAAAAAAGACCGAGATGAGAAGGACCGCGTCGACCGCGATGATAATGCTTTCCGTGCTCGGAATTTTTTTCACTGTACTGGGGATCGCCTCGGCCGGGTTTATAATGAAGAATATACTCAATATCGAGGACCCTCAGATATGCAAAAATGCCGCGCTCTATTTCAGGATCTATGCGGCGGGGCTCATATTTCAGTTCATATATAACGCGGTCGCCGGTGTGCTCAGGGCCGTGGGAGACAGCAGAGCGACTCTCTACTTTCTGATAATATCTACGGTCGCGAACATGATCCTGGACGTCGTATTTGTGGTTTTCTTTCGCTGGGGGATCACTGGCGCGGCTGTCGCAACAGTCATATCGCAGATAGCCTGTATGTGCGCAAGCCTGTATTATATGTACAAAAAATACGAGGATTTCCGATTCAGGCCCGGAGAATACGTTTTCGACAAAGAAAAGTTCAGGCTGTGCGTAAAAATGGGTGTGCCGTCCACTCTGCAGCAGCTTGTCGTCTCGTCAGGGCACATCCTGCTGCAGCGCCTTATAAACAGCTTCGGAAGCGTGACGATGGCCGCCTATACCGTCGGCAGCCGCTTCGACCACTACCTCTCGCTGCCCTCCATGGGGTTTTTGAACGCAATGGCCAGTTTTACCGGTCAGAACACGGGGGCCGGCAGGACCGACAGGATAAAGCGGGGCATCGTGGCAACGCTGGGCATGAATCTGACCGCGGTCGTCATCCTCTGCGCTTTGATATACATTCTTGCCGAACCGTGCGCAAAACTCTTCGGTGTGGACGGGAAAACCCTTGAACAGGCGACCGAGTATCTGAAATACGTGGCGTTCATATTCCCCATATTCGCTCTGTATATGCCGTTCAACGGGCTGTTCCAGGGTGCGGGGAACCCTGTCGCCTCCATGCTGATCTCGCTGATAGCGCTCAGCACCAAGGTCGCGATCGCATATATCATGGTATACACCTTTGACGTCGGATACAGCGCGTGCTGGAAAGCAAATACGTACGCCTGGCTCGTCGCTCTCGCGGTCTCGCTTATACATTATGCGAGCGGAAAGTGGAAGAACAGGGCGATCGTGAAAAAAGACCCGGCTGTATTGCAAGAAGCGGCGCAAGCGTCCGGACCCTCGACAGGATCGTAGGGTGTGCCGTCATCGGTTCCGCATAACCCTTAAACAGTCCGGCATAGTACAGCCCGGCAGGATCGGGAGAGTCAATGAACACTTGTTCTTTGACTCGGTGTCGGCGGAGTTCGGATCATACGGATTCCGTATTGATATTCTGTGTAAACGGTGCTATAATCGCGATACTTGTGCTATGCCTATATAAGGCGCAATGAATCGTGGCGACGGTAGTTGCTGCGATTTTATCTTGCCGCAGGGAGGCACGCACCACGACGATGGAGGTATATACACCAGGATGACTCAACCCTTTTACAGAAAATTCATCGGAAATGCCGCATTTTACAAAGCGGTCCTCGCCGTCACGATCCCGATCCTGCTGCAAAACGGCATAACCAATTTCGTGAGCATGCTCGATAATATCATGGTGGGGCGGGTCGGTACACAGCAGATGAGCGCCGTCGCCATTGCGAATCAGCTCTTCTTTGTGTTCAATCTGTGCGTATTCGGGGTCACCGCGGGCGCGGGGATATTTACGACCCAGTATTACGGCAGAGGGGACGTAGAGGGGATGCGCTCGACGATCCGGTTTAAGTTGATCGCCGTCGGCATATTCTGCGTTGCGGGCATCGCCGTTTTTTTGCTCTTCGGGGAGAACCTTATAGCGCTGTATCTCAAGGGGCAGGGTGTCAAGGGCGACGCGGAGGCCACCCTGCACTATGCCAGAAGCTATATGCTGATAATGCTCATCGGGATAGTCGCGTTTTCGATCACTCAGGTCTATGCGGGAACGCTGCGCGAGACCGGTGATACTCTCCTGCCTATGAAATGCGGGTTTACGGCCGTAGCGATCAATCTTGCATTCAACTATGTTCTCATATACGGAAAGCTCGGTTTCCCGAAGCTGGGTGTCGACGGCGCGGCAATAGCGACAGTTCTGTCGAGGTTCGTCGAGGCCTTCCTGATCATATTCATGACCCACAGGAAAAAAGAGAAATACCCGTTCTTTACCGGTATATACAGGAGCCTGAGGATCCCGAAGACCCTGGTGAAATACATAATGGTCAAAGGTATGCCCCTTCTTGTTAACGAAGCCTTGTGGGCTCTGGGCACGGCCATTCTGGCGCAGTGCTTTTCTGTTCGAGGTCTTATCGTGGTCGCAGCCTATAATATCTCCTCGACGATCTTCAACGTGTTCATGGTGGTCGCCCTGTCCCTCGGTAATGCGATAGCGATCATGGTGGGGCACCAGCTCGGAGCGAGGCGCCATGATGACGCGATGGACACCGCAAGGAAACTGATGTTTTTCGCAGTCGTCAGCTGTGCGGTCTGCGGCGCGATCATGGCGGCGCTGGCCGGTCCTTTCGCGAATATCTATAACACGACGGCCGAGATAAAGGATATGGCGAAAAGCTTTATCATTATTGTCGCCATATGCTTTCCGATAATCGCTTTTGTAAACGCGTGCTATTTCACTCTCCGCTCGGGAGGGAAGACGCTGCTGACCTGCGCGTTTGACGGAGGCTATGTGTGGGTCATCGCTGTGCCGCTGGTCTACATACTGACAAAGGCCACGTCGCTTTCGGTCGTGGTGATCTTTGCGATCTGCCAGTATTCGGAAATAACGAAGGCTGTCGCGGGCTACATCCTCGTCAAGAAAGGGGTCTGGCTCTACACCATACCGAACAGGACGTAAAGAGCGGTCCGGGCGTTGCCCGGCATAAATGGCGCAAAAAAGGTGTGAATGAGATCACACCTTTTTTATATCTTTTTCCGATTCTTATTCTATATGGCCTCTTGGGAGAGGTTCCCGCTTTTTTGCCCTCTGCCGCAGAAAGTAGACGCAGAGGAACAGTGTAGAAAAAACGGTGCCCAACGGGGAGGCAAGCCCCATCGGAAACAGAGAACCGGGAAACCGGGCGCTCAGGATGTACGCGAGCGGGATCCTGATAATGAATATCGACAGGGTGTTGTGGATGAAGACTATTGCCGCTCTGTCGCACCCCGAGAGGTAGCCGTTTAAGCAGAAGGTGGCGGCTACAAGTATACAGTCGAGCGAGTAGGAGCGGATATACCCGATACCCGCCTCAATGACCCGGGGGTCATCCGTGAAAAGCCCCACAAGAGCCCCGGGAGCCAGCTGGGCGGCCCCGCAGGAGATCACTCCGAAGACGAATGTAATGATCATGCCCGTGACGGTGCTTCTGACCGCCCTGTCGTGTTTCCCGGCGCCGACGTTCTGCGCCGTTATCGCGGAGAGCGCCGACATCATAGCGCTGGGCACGAGGAACATAAACATTATTATTCTTTCGCCGACACCGACGGCGGAGGACGACACCAGTCCCCTACGATTTGCGATGATCGTCAGCGCAAGAAAAGCGCAGCATATCAGAAGATCCTGCACGGCGAGGGGGACTCCGACCCGCAATACTCCCGTCACGGCTCTCTTTACGGGCTTTAGAAATGACCTTCCGAAAGAGAACGGCAGTTTGTTTTTCAGAAAATACAGTATCTGTGTGACCGATGCGACGGCCTGCGCCAGAGTGGTTGCGGCAGCGGCGCCCGCGGCTCCCCAGCCGAATGCCCTGACAAAGAGAAAATCAAAAGCGATATTCACGGTGCACGCCAGGGCGATAATATACATGGGCGTCTTTGAGTCGCCCAGACCTCTGAATATGCCGCTGCCGACGTTGTAGGCGGCTATAAAAGGGATCCCCAAAGCGCATATCGTGATATAGCTCGCGGCCTCTTTGACTGCCTCGGGCGGAGTCTGAACGGCTATAACAAGGTTTCCGGCAGTGAGAAGAAGGAGAGGCGTAAAAACAGCCGCCATGAGCGCAAAAACAGCGATTGAACTGCCGACGCTCTCGGCGCAGCCGCGGGGATCCTTCTCGCCGATATGGCGGCCCAGGGTAACGGTTGTCCCGACGGATATACCTATCAGTATTGACGTAATGAGCTGCATGACCTGAGTGCCGATATTCACAGCGGAGACTGCGGAGGTGCCGGTGTATCTGCCCACCACAAAAAGATCCACTGCGCCGTACATGGCCTGAAGAGCGCTCGTAATGAAAAAGGGGAGCGAGAATGATATCAGTTTTCCGGTTATACTGCCGGTCGTGAGGTCATTGAGTATCTGGCGGGTGGGTTTGGACCGGTGATTTGTTTTATTTGTCGTCATTTATCTTTCCTGCGGCAATACTGACCTGTATTATCTCTGTGATCACAGCCGCTCCCGGGTCGTATCGGGGGGCGGGTATCGCCGTGCAGATCACTCCTTACCTGACGCTTGTCAGTATCTCGTCGTATGTGGGGAGCGGCCAGTGTTTCCTGCCGATTATGAGCTCAAGCTCGTCCGAACACTCACGGAGCTCGGCCATCGCGGTGAAAACTTCGCGGCGGTACAGCGCGGCCTCCTCAGATAAGGTCATACTTTTATTTTTGACGCTGACGACCGCTGCGGTCAGACCGTCGATTTTTTCACAGAGGCTGTCCGACAGACTGGATATTTTCTCAAGAAGCTTTTTTTCGAGAGAACAGGCCAGCGCGCCGTTCACCTCGAGCTTTTTCCTGATAGTATCCGCCAGTTCCCTCTGATAGTCGAGCGCAGCCGGAACAACGTACTTGTTAATAAGGTCGAGCATCGCGAGCGCCTCGATATGCAGGATCTTGCAATAGCTCTCCAGCATGATGTCGCAGCGCGAGCGAATTTCGGTCTCTGACAGGACCCGGTGCTTTGTGAAAAGGTTTATACTCTTTTCGCTTGTGAACAAGGGCAGTGCCTCCGGGGTGTTCTTTAAGTTTGGTATCCCTCTTCTCGCGGCTTCCGAGACCCACTCGGGATCGTAGTTGTTGCCGTTGAATATTATCCTCTTGTGCTCCTTCACTGTGGTCATGATCAGGTTCGAAAGATCGGAGTTGAAGTCGGTCGACTTTTCAAGGACGTCCGAAAACTGCGACAGCGCGTCCGCCACGATCGTGTTCAGCACGATCACAGGCCCTGAGACCGATATCGATGAACCGGGCATCCTGAATTCGAACTTGTTGCC